>JBBKWG010000042.1:0-16675 GCA_037968835.1 Paracoccaceae bacterium | reverse complement strand
ATGGGCAGCAACCGCAACCGCGCACCGTCCGATCAGACGTGGAAAATGGGCGAGTCCATGTCGATCGATTCCGGCGGCAACATGGAAGGCTATATCGGCGATCTTTGCCGTATGGCCGTTCTGGGAAAGCCGGACAGCGAGCTGGTCGATCTGCTAGCCGAGGTCGATGCGACGCAACAGGCGGTCTTCTCAAACATCTCGGCCGGGGTCAGCGGGCGGGCGTTGCTTGAGTTTGGCAATGAAACGCTGAATGCCGGGGCCAACAAGGACTGCACTGATCTTGTCATCCACGGCATGGGACTTGTCAGCCACGAGGTGCCGTTCATCATGTCGAACCGGATTTACGATGGCGTCGATGTCGACCGTCCGCTGGAGTCGGGCATGGTCTTGTCGGTGGAGACAACCATGGGACATCCCGCCCGCGGCCTTGTAAAGCTGGAGGACACGATTGCGGTGACCGACGACGGCTATGAAATGTTCGGAGCCGGCGGGCGGGGATGGACGGTTTCGGGGTAGTAGCCGCAATCAGTATGCGCCGGAAAAATGTTTTAAATCAGTAACGTCTAGGAAATTCATGCACGCAGTCATAAATCGACTATCTCTCAAGGCCGACACCAACTGGACTGAATTCGCGGCACAGTGCGACGTTTTCAATGCGATGCCAAGCGATCCGGAATACCACGGACTGAGCCTTGTGCGCACCGGCGAGAACGAGGCCGTCTTGATCGTACTTTTCGCGACGTTAACCGCACTGGAGCAGGTCTCGAAAGAAATCGCCGGTCCATGGTTCGCCGAGCACCTCAGACCGTTTCTGTCCGGCCCACCTCAACGCTCAGTGGGCGAGATCATTGCGGGCGGCTTTGGCGCACAGATCTGAACGGTGCTTTGTCGCGCCAAGTAATGACGCTCAAACGAAAAAGGCCGCCCGGTTAGGCGGCCTTTTCGATGTAGGTTGAACGCGGACGATTACTTGTCGTCGTCCTCGCCCCGTGCGTCGTCTGCCCGACCTTCGGTCGTTTCCGATTTCTGCTCGGGAGCCGTTTCCAGTTCGTCGAGTTCCGCTGCACCAATGTCGTCGAACAACTCGGCAATCTCGATCTCGGCCTGTGCAGCTTCTTCGGCTGCCAGTTCCTGAAGATCGACGCCTTGAGCCTGAAGTTCGGCTTCTTCGGCGGAACGGGCGACGTTCAACTCGATCGTGGCATCGACTTCGGGGTGAAGCGAGATGATCACCTTGTGAAGTCCAAGCTCCTTGATCGGAGCTGCCAGCGCGACCTGACGACGATCTACCGAGAACCCGGCTTCGGTCGCCGCATCGGAGGCATCGCGGGTGGAAACCGAACCGTAAAGCGCGCCGCCATCGGAAGCGGAGCGAATCACGATGAAGGTCTGACCGTTGAGCTTTTTGGCCAGCGATTCGGCTTCTTTCTTGGACTCCAGGTTGCGAGCTTCAAGCTGCGACTTTTCGGATTCGAACGACTTGATGTTCGCTGCCGAAGCCCAGAGGGCCTTTTTCTGCGGCAGCAGGTAATTGCGCGCGTAGCCGTCCTTGACGGTGACGACTTCGCCCATCTGGCCCAGTTTGGCCACGCGTTCCAGAAGGATAACTTGCATGATGTTCTCCTTACTTCACGGCATAGGGAAGCAGGGCGAGGAAGCGGGCGCGTTTGATCGCGCGCGCCAGTTCACGCTGCTTCTTGGCCGAGACTGCGGTGATCCGGCTGGGCACGATCTTGCCCCGCTCGGAGATGTAACGCTGAAGAAGGCGCGTGTCTTTGTAGTCGATCGCAGGTGCGTTATCGCCCGAGAATGGGCAGACCTTGCGGCGACGGAAAAACGGTTTCGAAGCCATGGTTTATGTCCCTTTCTTAACGGCGTTCACGACGGGCATCACGCTCGTCGGATTTGCGCATCTGGGCCGAAGGGCCTTCCTCGTGGGCGTCGACCTTGATGGTCAGCACACGCATGACGTCGTCATGCAGGCGCATCAGACGCTCCATTTCCTGAACGGCCGGTGCCGGGGCATCCGAGCGCATGAAGGCGTAGTGGCCCTTGCGGTTCTTGTTGATCTTGTAGGCCATCGTCTTGACGCCCCAATACTCGCTCTCGACGACTTTTCCGCCGTTGTCCGAGAGGATGGTGCCAAAATGTTCGACAAGGCCTTCTGCTTGCGTGTTGGAAAGATCCTGACGCGCAATCATCACATGCTCGTAAAGCGGCATGTCCACTCCAGTTCTGTTCGGGCGCACTTCAAAGAACGGGTCGCTCATGTCCGCCACCCCCGTTCACGAGAGGCTGCGCCGGTCAAATAATCCGCAGCGGACCGTGGGCTTATACACGGCTTGGCGACCGAGGCAAGTGACCGGGCAAGTGCGTGTGGAAGTGACTGTGCAATGACGGAGGAAGTGACCAGATCGGGTCTCATTCCTGCCGTTTTTGAGGACTAACGCTTGATCGAACGCAATTGCCAGGACGTTTTGGCATGAATGCATATACCAAGGTCTACGCTGGCGATCCCGGAAAGCCGGGACTGGATCTGATCGAAATGGCCTGGGGCTTCCGCCTTCGCCCGGCCGACATGAAAAATCAAAGCACCGATGCGGTGATCGAATGGTCGCTGACGTTTCTTGGCATTATCCTGCTGATCTCGGCTTTCGGGCAGTGGGTGCTGCCGGGTTCGCTTTACGGCGGCGACATGCTGATGATGAAATTCGTTCTGACCGCTATTCTGGGGCTGTGCGGCGGTGTCGTGCTTTCTGTCTCGGCGCGGGGATTTCGCCCCGAGGTGCAAGTTGATCGCATCCGTCAGGAAATCCGTTTCGTGTCGCGCAATCCGCGCGGCCGCGGCAAGGTGTTGGCAACGGTCGATCTGGATCAGATCGTCGGCGTCGGGGTAACGCGCAGCATCGACGGGCCGGATTGTCATTGCCTGATTTACATGATCGACGGCGAAAAGCCGCTTCGCATCGCCAGCGGGACCGAGCCAGAGATTAAGGCGATCCGCAACCGCATGAACGGCATTGTCGTTTCGCCAGCCGACCGGGTGGCCGCGAAACTGGCCAGTCGGCAGCCGGAACTCAAATCCGTCACACCTGACGCCTGACATCATTGGCGCGTTAGCGCGAACCGGCAACTCCGCCGACTGCCGGTGGTTTTTCCGCGTCCGGCAAGCCCACCATCCGATGGCTTGACCTTCGTCGCGGGGCCGCGTTTTAGTGCGCCGCATGACACTCAATATCAAATTCGTCCGCGCGCAATTCCCGGCATTTTCCGAACTTTCCCTGAAGGATCAGGCGTTCTTCGAGAACGCTGGAGGATCGTATCCGTGCCGCTTCGTGACCGAGCGGCTGGAACGCTTCTACCGCGAGCGCAAAGTTCAACCCTACGGTCCGTTCGACGCAAGCCGAATAGGCGGTGAAGAAATGGACGAGGCGCGAAATCGCCTTGCCGCAATGCTGGGTGTCGAAACTGACGAAGTGAGCTTCGGTCCATCCACAACGCAAAACACCTATGTGCTGGCAAACGCGTTCCGACAATGGCTGAAACCGGGCGATGCGATCGTCGTCACCAACCAGGACCACGAGGCGAACTCGGGACCGTGGCGGCGACTTGCGGACGAGGGGATTGAGGTGCGCGAGTGGCGGATCGACCCCGGAACCGGTCATCTGGACACCGACGCGCTGGAACCGCTTCTGGATAGCGCAAAGCTAGTCTGCTTCCCCCATTGCTCGAATGTCGTCGGCGAAATCAACGATGTCGCGGCGATCACAGCCATGGCCCACGGTGCGGGCGCGTTTGCCTGTGTCGATGGCGTGAGTTATGCGCCGCACGGGTTTCCCGATGTCGGTGCGCTTGGACCCGACATTTATCTGTTTTCGGCCTACAAGACCTATGGACCTCATCAGGGCATCATGGTGATGCGGCGGGGCTTGGGCCAGACGCTGCCAAATCAGGGGCACTACTTCAACGGCGGCTCGCTTTACCAGCGTTTCACACCGGCGGGTCCGGATCATGCGCAGATTGCCGCATCGGCGGGCATGGCCGATTATGTCGATGCGCTATACGCGTCGATGAGCCTCGATCACGTCGATGCAAGGGGTCGCGCGGCAGCGGTCCACAATGCGATGCGCGCGCGCGAAATTGCGTTGCTGCGTCCGCTTTTGGCGTTTCTAAAGACAAAAAACTCCCTCCGCCTGATCGGACCCGACGTGGCGGAGAAACGTGCGCCCACGGTCGCGATTGAGGCCAAACAGCCCGGCGAGGCGCTGGCGGTCCAGCTTGCTCCCCACGACATCATGGCCGCCGGCGGCGATTTCTACGCTGTGCGGACGCTTGAGGCGATGGGAATCGATCCGTCTCACGGCGTCCTGCGGCTGAGTTTCACCCACTACACGTCCGAGCGCGAGGTTGACCGTCTGATCGAGGCGCTAGATCACGTCCTGTAGCCGGAACCGAACTCCGCGCAACAAAACAGGATGGGAGTTGGCATGGAGCCAGTGATCTGGTGGATGCGGTGCGATCTGCGCCTAGGCGATAATCCCGCGCTTGTGGCGGCCATCGAAACCGGTCGGCCGGTCATTCCGCTGTTCATTCTGGACGAAGTTTTCAGCGATTATGGCGTCTGTCCGCTCTGGCGCTTCGGGCTTGGCGCGGCGCATCTCTCTGAAACGCTGTCCGAAGTTGGTTCGCGGCTGATCTTCCGGCGGGGCAGGGCGCTGGACGTGCTGCGCGATGTGGTGCGCGAGACCGGCGCGAAGACCGTTCGTTGGAGTCGCGCCTACGATCCCGATCAGGTAGCCCGCGACAAGGCGGTCAAGGCCGGTCTGGGGGACGATGGCGTCGATGCCCAGAGTGTGGCCGGGCATCTGCTGTTCGAGCCGTGGTCGGTCGAGACCGGACAGGGAGGTTTTTACAAGGTTTATTCTCCGTTCTGGCGCGCCGTTAAGAACCGCGCCATCGACACACCACTCACACGGCCTGCTAATATCGCCGCGCCCGAACACTGGCCCCAAAGCGATGCAATCGAAGACTGGCATCTCGACGCTCCGATGGACCGTGGCGCCGCTGTCGTCCGCCCGTATCTCAACATCGGCGAGGCCGCGGCTTCGGCGCGTCTGGCAAACTTCACGGCGCACCGGATTGCCGATTACAAGGCGCGACGCGATTTCCCCGCCGAGGATGCCACATCGCGATTGTCGGAAAACCTGGCATGGGGCGAGATCAGCCCGCGCGCTTGCTGGCACGCAGGTATGCGGGCGTTGCACGAGGGCAAGGCCGGGGCCGAGTTTTTCCTCAAGGAACTGGTATGGCGCGAATTTGCCTATCATCTGGTCTGGCACACGCCGCGCATCGTCAGTGGCAACTGGCGCGAAGATTGGGACACGTTCCCGTGGAGCGAGGACACGCAGCGGAACGAGGTCACAGCCTGGAAACGAGGGCGCACGGGCATTCGGTTCGTCGATGCCGCAATGCGCGAGTTGTATGTGACCGGACACATGCACAACCGGGCGCGCATGATCGTGGCGTCATATCTGACAAAGCATCTGATGACGCACTGGCGCATCGGGCAGCGCTGGTTCGCAGATTGCCTGATCGACTGGGATCCGGCGTCGAACGCGATGGGATGGCAGTGGGCGGCTGGATCTGGACCGGACGCGGCACCTTATTTCCGGGTCTTCAACCCGGTGACGCAGCTTGAAAAATTCGACGGCGAGGGGGCGTATCCCGAACGCTGGATAGCCGAGGAATATGCCGAGCCATCAAAATCCGCGCTCAGCTACTTTGACGCGATCCCCCGACGCTGGAACTTGTCGCCGGGCGATGCCTATCCCGATCCGGTCGTGGCAGTCGATGTGGGTCGTAAACGCGCGCTTGCCGCCTATGAGGCCCGCGATTTTTGAGCGTGAAACTTCGGGTGGCGCTGCGGTGGCGAAATAGTATGCTGCGCCTGCAAAATCCGAGCCAGAGGAGAGGCCCATGTCGCTTGAAGGGAAAACCGCCGTCATCACCGGATCGAATTCCGGGATCGGGCTGGGCATCGCCAGGGAAATGGCGCGCGCTGGCGCGAACGTGGTTCTGAACTCATTCACCGACCGCGACGAGGATCACGCACTGGCTCAGTCGATTGCCGACGAGACAGGAGTTCAGGCCCGCTACATCAAGGCCGATATGTCGAAAGGTGACGAATGCCGGATGCTGATTGAAAAGGCCGAAGCCTGCGATATTCTTGTGAACAACGCCGGCATCCAGCACGTGGCGGCAATCAACGAGTTTCCGACCGAAAAATGGGACGCGATTATCGCGATCAACATGTCGTCGGCGTTTCACACCACCGCCGCCGCATTGCCGATGATGCGCAAGGTCGGATGGGGACGCGTCATCAACGTCGCCTCGGCGCACGGGCTGCGGGCGAGTCCGTTCAAGTCGGCCTACGTGACTGCCAAGCACGGCGTTGTCGGCATGACCAAGGTTGTCGCTCTCGAAACAGCCAAGGAAGCGATCACGGCCAACGCAATCTGTCCGGGCTACGTGCTGACACCGCTGGTCGAGGCGCAGATTCCCTCGACGGCCAAGGAGTATGGCATTTCCGAAGACGAGGCCGTGGAGAAGGTCATTCTGCTCAAACAGCCATCCAAGGAATTCGTGACCGTGGATCAGGTGGCGGGGATAGCGTTGTTTTTATGCTCGGACGCGGCGTCTCAGATCACCGGCACGAC
This sequence comes from Paracoccaceae bacterium, assembly GCA_037968835.1. Classification (GTDB taxonomy): domain Bacteria; phylum Pseudomonadota; class Alphaproteobacteria; order Rhodobacterales; family Rhodobacteraceae; genus JBBKWG01. The sequence goes on along the minus strand of JBBKWG010000042.1, from coordinate 9,959 downwards.
GATTTCGGCTGACGGCGGCTGGACCGCTCAGTGAGCGACTTGGCCCACGGACTATCTTGCAGACGGGCGGAGCAGAGCCATCGCTGAGCCTTTGCGGATCAACCTGGCACTTCAGGGCGGCGGCGCGCACGGCGCATTCACGTGGGGCGTACTGGATCGGTTGCTGGAGGACGAGGGCATCGAGATCGCAGGCATCTCGGGCACGTCTGCGGGGGCACTGAACGGCGCGGCGCTGAAAGCTGGGCTCGTGATGGGCGGTCGCGACGGCGCACGCGCTAATCTCGACTGGCTCTGGGCGCAAATGGGCGCAATCGGCGACATGCGTCTTGCCGACTGGCTGACCGCGATCAGTCCGGCTCCGGGTCTTGTCAGTCAGGCTATCGAAAGCGCGCTGCCGTTCGGAATGGCTGACGCCTTGACGCGGGTTTTTTCGCCATACGACTATGGCCCGTTCTATCGTAATCCGCTGCAAAGGATCGCAAAACGCTTCCGATACGACGCGGTTTGCGGCGATGCCGGACCGGCACTTTTCATCTGCGCGACCAACGTGCGGACCGGAAAGGTGCGCATTTTTTCGCGCGACCAGATCTCGACCGATGCAATCCTCGCGTCGACCTGTCTCCCGACGGTCTTTCAGGCAATCGAGATTGACGGCGAAGCCTATTGGGATGGCGGTTATACAGGAAACCCCGCGTTATTTCCGCTGTTCGAGCCGGAATTGCCGGGCGACATCGTGATCGTGAACATCAATCCGCTGGTTCGGGATACCGTGCCTCGGGAAGCCAGTGCCATTCTGAACCGGATCAACGAGATCAGTTTCAACTCGTCGCTGTTGCGGGAATTGCGCGCGATACATTTCGTCCAGCGGCTGATTGGCCAGGGTCGGGTCGACGAGGGGGCGATGAAGAGCGTCCGAATCCACATGGTCGCGGACGACGATCTGATGCAAAGCCTCAGTGTGGTGTCGAAGATCCTGCCGACACCGTCGATCCTTCTGAATCTCAAGGCCGCCGGTCGCATCGCCGCTGAAAATTTTCTTACCAACCACCGCGACAAAATCGGCAAAAGTTCAAGCGTCGACATGCCCGCAATGTACGAGTGAGTCGCCTCGACGGCGAAAAATCAGCAATAGGTCATGTTGTGAAGACGCCGGGAAGGTGGACCGAGCGCCGGTGACCGGCGCCAGGTCGACGGTCTATTCGCGCGGCAACGAACTGCCACCGCTGCTTGCCGATACAGCCGCAGCCAAAATGACCAGGAACAGAAGCGGAACAATGAAGCCGCCGGATGCGGCCGCCGCTTCTTCGGCGATCACTTCGGGTTCCATCATCGGTTCAGCCAATCCACCGGCATAGGTCGGCCCGGCGAGCATCGAGAGCGACGCGGCGATTGCGGCCGCAGGTTTAGTGTACTTCATCAAAGCCTTACCCTTTCTCGTTCCGACCACGGTGCCAGAACATGGACGTTAATACTCTAAAAATTCACCTTCGGCAGGGGGAAACGTGCGCGGAATGTGAAAATGGTGTTCTCGCCACCACACAGACAGCACCCACTTCACGCCCTCACCGGGGCCAAAACCGACGTGAGCGCTGTCGGGATGGGTGGCGGACTTGCCCGGATGGCAATTCTGGAACACCAGAACCCGTCCGAGTTTTGGGCGAACGGCGACTTTCAGGTTCGGAAACGCAGTCTGGCCGTCGTGCTCGACATCGTTGAGATAGCAAAGCGTCGTGAACAACCGCTGGCCGCCGCGATTGAACAGGTCGGCGCTTGGTCCGTCCTCTTCGTACGCATCGAAATGGATATCGAAAAGCTGGTCGCCTTCGTAGCGAAGCAGCTTCGACGTTTCGGCATGTTCAGGGGGCAGGCGGACCAGCCCGGAGATCCGCGTCATGAGATCGGTAAGCTGCGGAACGCTCCATTGATCGACGAGGGCCGCAAGGTTCGTCCGCTTCTCGCCCACCACACGCCCGGTTTCGGTGCCATAGCTCGGTTGTTCCAGCCGTTCCTTGCCCGCAGCGATGGCGGCATTGGCGATGTCATCGTCGAATACGTCGTCAAACACGGCGACCAGAGGATTGACGTTCAGCAGGTGACTTTTCATTGCAGCCCGGACTTTCAGATTCGCGGGCGACGATACTGCCTGAACCGCTGGGTTCAAGCCGCGACTTTCACGATCCGGCAATTCGCGCGCTGGGTTGGCGGACTTCCCCGATCGGTGTCGGCATAGCCTTGGCGCCATTGGGATAGACCAGACCCGCCGAGATGACGAGTTTCGCGGCATCCTCGACGCTCATCTCCAGTTCGATGACATCGGATTTTGGCACGAACAGCAAAAAACCGGACGTGGGGTTTGGCGTGGTCGGAAGAAAAACGGCGGTCTTGTCGTCATCGACGTCGATCTTGCCCTCGATCTCGCCCTTGGCCGAGGTCGAAATGAACGCGATTGCCCAGATGCCTTTGCGCGGATACTCGACAAGGCATGCCGTGTCGAACGAGGATTCCGATTGGGCGAAAACCGTTTCCGCTATTTGTTTCAATCCGTTATAGATCGACCTTACCACGGGCAGGCCCTGCACAAGCCCTTCGGCCCATGACAGCATCGACTTGCCGATGATGCCCTTGGCCATCCAGCCGATGAAAATCGTGAAGACCAGAAAGACGAAAACCCCGACGCCGCGGATATTGAGTCCGATATACTGATCTGGTCGCAGCCAGACCGGCACGAATGGCAACACCCAACTGTCGACCCAGCCCGCGACGGTCCAGATCAGCCAGAGCGTCAGCGCGATTGGGGCAATGACGACAAGCCCCGTCAGAAACGAGGCGCGCAGACCGCTGAACATCGTGCGCCGTTTGCGCGTCGGTGCGATTTCGTCGTCAAATGGTTTTGTCATCGGGCCTTATCCGGCGGATCTGGCATAACCTAGTTGCTGGACCGGCCGGAAACAACTGACATCGCTGGAAATCATTCGTTTCCGCGCAGGGTCTGCAGGCAAATAGCAATCTCGGCCGCGAGCCGCGCGTTGCTGAGTACAAGGGCAATGTTTGCCGCAAGCGAACGTCCCTCGGTCAACTCGAAAATACGGGCCAGTAGAAACGGCGTGACCGCCTTTCCCGTGATGCACTTTTCGACAGCTTCGCGGTTCGCACGTTCGATAATCGGAGCAAGAGTCTCGGCAGGGATTTCGACTGCCTTGGGGACAGGATTGGCGATCAGTTGGCCGCCGGGAAGGCCGAGTTTACAGCGCATTCGATGAGCGGCCGCGATTTCGGCGGCGGAATCCATACGCAGCGGGGCTGCCAAACCGGAATGGCGCGACCAGAAGGCCGCGAAGTCGTCCTGACCGAATGCGATCACCGGCACGCCAAGTGTTTCAAGGACTTCGAGGGTCTTGGGAATGTCGAGAATCGCCTTCGCACCCGCCGCGACGACCGAGACCGGCGTTTGCGACAACTCGTTGAGATCGGCCGATATATCAAAGCTCGTCTCGGCGCCCTTGTGGACGCCACCGATGCCCCCGGTGGCGAAAACGTCGATACCGGCAAGATGGGCGGCGATCATTGTCGCGGCAACCGTGGTCGCACCAGTCCCGCCGGTCGCGATGCAGGCAGCAAGGTCCGCGCGCGACAATTTGGCGACGTCGCGGGCCTGACCGAGCGCCGTCAACTCGTTGGAGTCCAGACCAATTTTCAAACGCCCCTTCAACACCGCAATCGTTGCGGGCACCGCACCGGCCTCCCGAACGGTCGCTTCCACCAATGCTGCGGTTTCGATGTTTTGGGGAAACGGCATCCCGTGGGTGATGATGGTCGATTCAAGCGCAACAATCGGCGCACCGTTCGCGAGGGCCTGCGCGACTTCGGGTGAAAAGTCGATTGGAAGGGTCATGAGCGGACATCTCCGGAAACGTAATCTGCGGCGGCACGCAAGGCTATTTCAAGAGACAACACACCGGTTTCGCCGCGCAGGTCGGCGGCGATATGAGCCGCCATGAACGTATCGCCCGCCCCCGTGACACGCGTGACAAGCACCTCGGGCGGGGCGGCTGTGACCAGACCGCCCCGGCCCGCCATCGCGGCAGTTTTACCGCCGTCGGTGACCAGAACGCTGGCGGAACCGCGGTCGAACATGGTGGCTGCGGCCTCGGCGGCGGTTGAGAACCGTGACTGACAGAGCAACCCTGCCTCTTCGAGATTGACGTAGATCGTCGCGTTGGCGCAACTCAGCAGCGGTTGAAGCCGTTCCGCCTTGCCGGGCGAAGCGGGCGCGACACGCAGGTCTGCGCGGGTGAAAAGCGGGCTATGCGCGATTTCGGCAAGCAGACTTTCAGTCAGGTTGCCATCAAGCGCGATCTGCCCGGAAAAGGGGGCGTCTGCCGATCCGAGACGACCATCCGCAAGCGGCCGCAATATCTTGTCACCGGCTGCCTCCAGCGAATGCGCGTCGGCAATCGCGGCAATCAGTCCGTTCGCGCCCTCGATGGCCATGTATCGGTCTGTCGGAAGATCGTCGGAGCGATAGACATGACTTGTATCCATGCCAAGATGTGCTGCGGCGGCGATGATTTCGTCGCCTTCCTCGTCGCGCCCGATGGCCGTCAGAAGGACAGGGTGCATGTCGAACCGGCGCAGGGTCATCGCGATATTCATGGCGACACCGCCCGGCAATCGCGTGATCCGCCCGGGCACGTCTGAACCCACGCGCATCACCGCTCCGGAACGGCCAATCACGTCCCACAGGACCGAGCCGATACAGAGAATGTCGCGTTTTTTGCTCATGTCCGGGGTGATGACGCCATTGGCGGACCTTGGCAAGACGACAGAGCGGCCCGGGATCTCCAGCGCCATATCCTCAACCGAATGCTAGAAACCAGCCCTGTATCTGCCGCCCATCATGATCCGCGCGCGCCACAGAAACCGGGGTTCTCGCAGAGAAGTTCCCGACATTCGACAGATGGCCGCCGCTGGAATGGGGCTTGCGTCGGTTTGGCGTCTGACCTATATCGCGCGGACTTCACAGGCAGAGTTTGGGCCATTCGGGGGAGACATCCCCGTTCGGTCCGCCGGTTGGGAGAGATCCCTCAAACGCTCTGCCGAGGCCTGAAACCGGAAAGGATACTTGGACATGGCGCTCCCTGAATTTTCTATGCGTCAGCTATTGGAAGCTGGCGTTCACTTTGGTCACCAGACTCAGCGGTGGAATCCCCGCATGGGCGAATATATCTACGGTGATCGCAACGGCATTCACATTCTTGATCTGACGCAGACCGTCCCGATGCTGGACGCGGCGCTGAACGTGATCCGCGAAACGGTCGCAAAGAACGGACGCATCCTGTTCGTCGGCACCAAGCGTCAGGCCCAAAAGCCGATCGCCGAGGCCGCCGAGCGTTGTGCGCAATACTATATGAACCACCGTTGGCTTGGTGGCACGCTGACGAACTGGAAGACCGTTTCGCAGTCGATTCAGCGTCTGAAGCAGATCGACGAAAAGATGGTCGATGGTGCCGAGGGTTTGACGAAGAAAGAACGTCTGGGCATGGAACGCGAGCAGGCGAAACTCGAAGCCTCGCTTGGCGGTATCCGCGAAATGGGCGGCGTGCCGGATCTGTTGTTCGTGATCGACGTGAACAAGGAAGACCTGGCTATTCTGGAAGCCAGAAAATTGGGCATTCCGGTTGTCGCGATCGTCGACAGCAACAGTTCGCCGGACGGGATCGACTATATCATTCCGGGCAACGACGATGCGGCGCGCGCGATTGCGCTCTATTGCGACCTTGCCAGCCGTGCGGCACTTGACGGCATGAGCGCCCAGCTTGGCGCCGCCGGCGTCGACGTTGGCGCGCTGGAAGAAGCCGCGGTCGAAGATCTTGCGGCCGAAAATGCGGCTGCCAAAGAGAGCGCGGACAAAGCCAAGGCCGACAAAGCCGAGAAGGCTGAAAAAGTCGAAGCGGCCAAGGTAGAAAAAGCTCCGGCCGAAAAAGCACCGGCTGCGAAAGCCGAGGCTCCGAAGGCTACTGCACCCGATGCGCCCGCCGAAGGTGTCGAAGTGGGTGCTGCGTCGGACGAGACGGTCTCGGACGACACGATCGCCAAAGACGCGCCATACGAGTTGGAAAATAAGGAATAATCCTTATCTACCCACCAATCACGGGCGCGGCGTCGGCTGCGCCCGTATCAATTTTGCGAAATCCGAGGAGATGCCCGAGATGGCAATCACAGCTGCACTTGTAAAAGAGCTGCGCGAAATATCCGGCGCAGGTATGATGGACGCCAAAAAGGCGCTGACAGAGAATGACGGCAACATTGATGCGGCAATCGACTGGTTGCGCACCAAGGGTCTGGCCAAAGCAGAAAAGAAATCGGGCCGTACCGCGGCCGAGGGCCTCGTGGCCGTCAAGACCGAAGGCGGAAGCGGTGTTGCCGTCGAAGTGAACTCGGAAACCGACTTCGTTGCGAAGAACGCCGAATTCCAGTCGATGGTTGGCGCAATTGCCGAGGCTGCACTGTCTGTTGTTGACGTCGAAGCCTTGCGGTCGGCCAATGTTGGCGGAAAATCCGTGGCGGACTCCGTGACCGATGCGATTGCGAAAATCGGCGAGAACATGACGCTGCGCCGGATGGCGAAGATCGCGGGCGAGAACGTTGCGTCCTACGTGCACAACGCGGCAACCGACGGCATGGGAAAAATCGGCGTGCTGGTTGCTTATTCGGGTGGCGACGCCGCGCTGGCCAAACAGGTTGCGATGCACATCGCAGCCGTGAACCCTGCCGCGCTGTCCGAAGCCGAGTTGGACCCGGCCGTTGTCGAGAAGGAAAAGCAAATCCAGATGGACATAGCGCGCGAAAGCGGCAAGCCCGAGCAGGTCATCGAGAAGATGATTGAGGGTCGGATGAAGAAGTTCGTTGCCGAATCGACGCTTTTGTCTCAGCAATTCGTGGTCAATCCGGACCTGACGGTCGGCGCCGCCGCCGAGGCCGCCGGTGTCACGATCACCGGATTCGTTCGTCTGGAAGTCGGCGAAGGCATCGAGAAGAAATCCGAGGATTTCGCCGCCGAAGTCGCGAAAGCCGCGCGGGGCTGATCAACCGACGGCTGGAGTGCGCGATCCAGTTAAAGAAAAGGGCGGTGCCGCCGGGATGCAGCACCGCCCAGAAATTTACCCAGCCTGCGCGCAACCAATGGGGATGAGGAACTGGCGCGGGCGTTACTCAATACTGTGACTAATGCCGACCCTCAGACGGAATATGCGCCCTTAGGCCGGCTTCGGTTTCCCGAACACTCTCCTGTTGCACCCGAAATTGCGGGCTGTTGCGGAGAGAAGTTCCTCTGGCTAAATGCCACCACTCACGGAACCTCTGAACTATGCGACCCAAATTGCCGTAAGGGAAGTAAGGGATTCCATACCGTGGCGAATTTCACGGAACTTTCACGGTTCCACGATAAATATCTGGTTTTGCAGCGATGCTTTCATCACGGCCTGCGCTGTCGTCTCGACCAGAAGCGCGTCGCGGGCCTTTCGCAGATGCTTTTCGACAGTCGCCGGGGTCAGTCCCATGATCACCGCGATATCCTGTGTCGTCTTGCCGTCGCCGACCCATTCGAGCACTTCGCGCTGCCGATGTGACAGGCGACCGTGTTGCTTCGGGAATGGAAGCGAGCTGAGCTTCAGATGCGCGACCTGATTCAGAACCGTGATCTCCCGTCCGTCCTTTTCCCAGATTTTCTCGACATCATTCTGGCTTAGGCCGGGGCGCGCAGTCAGGGCAATCGCACCCTTGTCGCGTCTCAGGTTCTCGGGGAATGAAATCGTGTAACCGGCGCGCACGCCCATGCGACGATTGAATTCGAGGACTTTCTTCTGATCGTCGGTGAGCGCGATGCCGCTTTCGGCCAACCATAACCAGGATTTCACTCCCGTGTTCGCAATCGCCCAGGCCACCATGGGCGCAGTTCGGTACATCTCCTGACCCATGAACGTTTCGATGTATTCATCGGAATGATTGCTCAAAACCAGCATGTCGTCACGGTTACCAAGGCTGTTCTTCGTGCGGAATCGGGTGAAGCCGTACAGCAGCCGGTCAAAGCCGTATTTCTCCATTTCGGCGGTGTGCAAGGCCCAGACAGCTTCGACGCTATGGGCCGCAAGCATCCGTTCCAAGGCGTCGATCATTTTCGGGCCGCTAGATAATCCTGCATTGCGCGCAAGGCGATTGGATAGCCGTTGGCACCAAGACCGGAAACAAGGCCGATGACGGCGGGGGCAAAACAACTTTTGTGGCGGAACGATTCGCGGGCGTGGACATGGCTGAGATGCAGCTCCAGCGTTGGAATTTCGCACGACAAGATCGCGTCCATGATGGCAATCGACGTGTGCGTATAGGCGCCGCCATTGATCACGATACCATCGTGAACGCCGCGCGCCGCGTGCAGGGTGTCGATCAGAACGCCCTCGTGGTTAGACTGCATGAAGGTCACGTCGACGCCGAGATCCTTCGCCGCGCCGTGACACAACTTTTCGATGTCATTGAGCGTGGTCGATCCATAGACCTCGGGCTGGCGTGTTCCCAGAAGGTTCAGGTTTGGCCCGTTCATCACAAGAAGCGATGTCATCTTCATCCTCGGTGTTCACACGCCGAAACCTGCGCGGCGCAAGTTAACCCGGCAATGCCAGTCGAGCGACTTTAGCCAGCCGCGGAGAGGCGGGCAATCTGGATCGCCGCGCACAATGTGCTTTCTGTGGTCGCCGAGAGACACATATCACAGTCAATATATAAAAATAAACAACTGAAATGTCGCGGCTTTCAGATTTCCATCGGTATGTGCGTCACGACGCCGCGCCGGTTTCAGAGATGGCGAGAAATACACGGCCATGGCCGCTGCAGGGCATATACTCGCGGTCACCAGTCAACGCACCACAGCGACTACCGCTTCTCGGACCGTTCGTCGTCCTTGGGATCGAAGACAACGAAGAATTGCCACGCAAGAAAAACGCCGACCGCGCCGAACAAGACGCCCCAGAACGCTGCGCCAGTCGACAATTCGAAGATGGCCCAACCAAGGCAAACCCCCGTCAAGATTATCCGCAGCCAGAGCGGGCGGTAAAACGAGGTCTGGACGTCAAAGAACTTCATGTATCTTTGCCCGATTGTGTCACAGCCACCTGCCCGAATATCTTGCTCCGGGCAAGTCGTTCCTACACCATGCTCCAGACAGCGAGAGCGAATTGCATCGCTCACCCACTAATTGATAGGGTCGTCCTAGGAACCGCGCCGTCGCGCCAGGTGACTTCCAAGCCAATGGATACGAAACTTTCACATCAAGACGATCCGCAGCGCCGCCGGATTGTCGAGGCCTGTCTGGCAATGAACGCCAACGGAATAAATCAAGGTACGTCCGGAAATATCTCGGTACGATCAGACGATGGCATTCTGATAACGCCGACATCGCTACCATATGAGCAGATGCAACCTTCAGATATCGTCTGGATGGGTTTTGATGGGCGCACCGAAGGAAAGCGCGCGCCGTCAACTGAGTGGCGCATTCACCTTGATATCATGAAGGCAAGGCCGGACGTATGGGCAATTGTCCATGCCCACCCGATAGCCTGCACGACGCTGGCGATCATGGGAAAACCCATTCCGGCACTGCACTATATGATCGCCGTTGCGGGCGGTCATGACATTCGCTGTGCAGATTACGCAACCTTCGGGACCGAAGAGTTATCAAAGCAAACACTGTCGGCGCTGGATCAACGCAAAGCTTGCCTGATGGCGCATCACGGCATGATTTCGACAGGTCCGACGCTCGACAAGGCCATGTGGCTTGCTGTCGAAGTCGAAACGCTTGCCCGTCAGTACCTTGGGTGCCTCCCCTTCGGTGAACCGCCGTTGCTGAGCATCAAGGAGATCGACAATGTCCGCGCACGTATGGAGAATTATGGGCATGCCGGGTGAGA
>JBBKWG010000041.1:0-3993 GCA_037968835.1 Paracoccaceae bacterium | reverse complement strand
GCGCGGGTGGTGAAGACCTGGTCGCCGGTGGCCTCGAAGGTCAACTCGAGGAACTCTTGCGTCACGGTGATCTGGTCGATCTTGCCGGGCAGCGCGGCATCGAGCACCGCGTAGTTGCCGCGTCGAAGCTCAGAAAGCCCCGCCTCGCCGAGTTCCTTGAAGAGTTCCGCCTGCAGCGTGCGCTCGACGAGTTCTTCCTGGCCCTCGGAAAGCTGTCCGCGGCGCAGCATGTCCGCCAGGTCCTGCAGAGAGGGGTTCGGGGTCCGGTCGCTGTCATCGATCAACGCGAGATCGGCGCCGCCCGCATCCGCAAGATCGGTGCCGATCGCAACACCCAGCTCCCGGGCCCGCGCCATCAGCGCCTCCATCACACCGTCGACCGTCTCGAGGGCGGCATCCAGCCGCTCGGGGCTGGCCGTATCGACACTCAGGCCCTCCTGACTCAGGACCGCGTTCATGTCCCGCTCCACCCAGTCCTGCGCCATGCCGTAGTTCCTGGTGCCGCCGGCCGTGATTCGCGCGATCAGGTCTGCGCCGTTCATACCGGCCGCGTCCGCCTGATCGAGCATCTCCCGCAATCCCGCGTCATTGCCCGACTGCAGCGCGGCGATCAGCACATCGCTTCCGGCGCCGGGCGGATAGGGCTCGGCCAGCTGTTTGCCGAACCGCGTGCGCAGCGCGGGGTCGGGAACCATCTGCGCGAGATCGGCAATGACCGGCGCCGCCTTGACCTCGAAGGCGGCACGCGCGGTCACGTCCAATTCTTCGGCCTTGAGCCGCAGCGCCTCGATCGTGCGCGCGGAATAGTCGATCGCATCACCGACGGTCTGGATGTCCTTCATGTCGATCTCTCCTTCAGCGACGTTCCAGGGCGTGCCGGTCCCAAGGCTGTCGGCCATACCGCGCACGGCGCGGGCCAGGTGGCGCTGATCCATGCGGTCGAGCAGATCGGCGAGCGCTGTGTAGTCCTTGGCAAAGCCCACCACCTGGGCTTGCGCGATGGCGGATTCCTCGGCGGTCATGGCGATCTCGCGGGGCAGACGCGCCTCTTTCCTGGCGCGGTAGATTTCCTCGAGGCCGGCGGGCTTCTCGAAGAGGCCGCGTTCGAGCCGGGTGGTGGCATCGAGCATGACGCCGTAGCGCTCGGCGATCTCGGCCTGCTTCTCGCGCATCAGCTGCGGCGACATCACGCCCTCGGCCCAGCACGAGAACCAGGTGCCCTGATCGAGCCCGCGATTGTTCAGGACGATATGCGCGTGCTTGTGGGCGCGGTCATCATGCACGGCGAGGACATAGTCCCACTGATCGCCATAGGCGCCGCTCTCGAAGAAATGCTCCGCCCAGTCCATCGCGATGTCGCGGACCTGATCGACGGTGACGTCGGTCGGGAACGACAGCAGCATGTGCGAGGTGAAGCCGAGCTTGGTCGAGCCGCGCCAGGTCTCGGCCCAGGCCGCGATGATGTCGGACTTCTGATCCTCGCTCAGCACCGCCGCGTCGCTCAGCGCGTTGGTCATCGTCGAGTAGGTGTAGACCGCCTTGTCGTTGACATAGGCGAGCTGGTTGCCGAGGGCGGCCCGCGTCTTGCACCCCCCTGCCCTGATCCGCTTGAACACCGCCGCCCGGCTCTGACCGCTCGCCGCCTTGGCGACGTTGCGCGCCGACATCGACCCGACACGACCATAGCTGCGCCCCTGCCGGCGCCCGGCCAGCCGCGCATCGATCCGGGCGGCTGACTGCCCCCGGATCCGCTCATCCTCCCAGAGCCTGCCCATGACCGAGGTATAGAGCGCGAGCGGATCAGCCATATCCGGCTTTCCGACCTGCTTTCCGACCTGCGCCAAAACCAGGAGGCATCCCCGATTGCGCCTCAGGCTTGCCGGGCGGCAGCGATTGGGAAGTCACTTCCAGGTCGGAACGCCGAAGAGACGTCCGATCAGATTTGACGTCTGCCGTCGCGCGCGGGCGGTCCTCCCGAACCTCGCAGTCCGGGCCCTCCTCAACTTCGATTTTCGGCCACGCCCGATGACGCTGAACCTGCGCCGCATCCTTCATGCTTCCAAGCTCCCGGCTCATGCTCTGCGCCAGATCGACCAGTGCGATCAGCACCGCGCGATCCTCCGGCAACACTGCCAGCTTGCCGCGATGCACCGCCTTTGCCAGCGCCAGCCCGGCGTCGCTGACATCCCTGGCCTGCCGCCAGCGGGCACAGAAGTCGGCGACCAGATCGCGCGGCACATCGAGGAAGCCGCACCGTCCCCGCAGCACCGCCTTGAGGGCCTGGGACCGGTTGGCAAAGCCCCGCGCCCGCCACTCCGCATCGAAGGCCGCGAGCTCGGATCGGGTTGCCCGGAAGCTCACCCGTTCGGACGGGTCACGCACCGCGACGCCGTCTCCCTGCTCTTCCCTGGCCAGCCGCGTCACATGCCTTCTCGACACGCCATACGCCGCTGCCAGCACCTTCGGGGTTTCGCCGGCATGGTAGCGCCGCGCCAGTTCAAAGCGCTGCTCCAGCTTCAGGCGCCTGGGTCTGCCGGTCTTCATGACACGCATGCCTCGCTACATCCAGGGTGAGCTATCCGGCGACGCCCAGGCAGCAGCAGCGGCGGCAGCGTTTGCCTGCCAGCGCGTGCGCATGTAGCGGCGGATTGAACGATGCGTGGCACGCTTCCAGACCCCTCGGACAAAAGTCGCAGACATTTGCCATATCCTGCCAACGTCCTTTTCTTTCTCCTCCATCCATACCGCATTGTGTCGTATTGCGCAATTTATCTTTCTGCGTGATTTGGGGTTTTGGTTGGATTCTCGCCCACGGAGCTATTCCATGCGCCGACCAGCAACAGGGCTGCCCGACTGGCGGACCTGACTTCGGTGGGTTGGTGAGGGTCGCTGACCGCACGCGACTGCCAGCCGGGCCCGCCTTCCCGCGGTCATCTTTGCTTTGTCAGCACGCCGTGCCCGGTTATCGCCGAGAGCCTGTCGGGCGTGCGGCGCGTCAGTTCCATGCCGTCTCCCGACATCGAGGCCTCGACAGATCCGGTTGTCTTGAGAACACCGCCATCGGCCTCCAGCCAGGTGGTGGTGCCCTCGTCTTCGCGTGTGACTGACCCGTCAGGCCCGACGCGGATCAAGATCCCGGCGACGCTGATCGAGATCGCAGATTCGTCGATCCTCACCCCCTGCCAGGCCGCCTCGGAGTCCCGCCTGAGCACGATCATGTCCGGGCGCAGTTTGATCTGAACATCCCGATTGCTGTCGCCGCCGGCACTTGTCATCACCACGAAGGCCTCCCGTTCCTCGGGGTTGGGATGGAGCGAGGCCCGCCCGTTTCCTGGCGGCCAGGCACGCGGTTTGGCGCGCGCCCGACCGTCAGGATCACGATGGAACCCGACCAAGAGCTGCGCCGAGGTCCAGACCCGGCGCAGGTGTGACCCGGGCCGGCTCACGTCCCCATCGCCTCAAGCGCCGCGGCCAAGGTCTCGGCAAGATCGCGCACGATCCGCGCCTGCCGTCGCTCCCTGTCACGCTCCAGGTGTTCGGCCAGATGCTGCCGTCTGCAATCCTCCCAGGCGGCCTCTGCCTCCGCCTTGGGAAGGCGATCACAGGATCCCGGGGCGCGGCCCAGGGGCGCTCCGGTCTGAGCGTCGACCTCGAAGGTCTCGCAGTCCGCGCCCTGACAGACCTCGCTGGTGCAGGCGCAGTGATCATAGGTCGAGCTCAACACGAACCCCTGCCGCTCGACATCCCACACGGCGGCCGCATCAAAGGCAATGTCGCCGCTCCCGCAGGACGCACAGCGATAGTCGATCACGCGTGCCCCGATCTGGTCCTTTCCCTGTGCCGCCGTGGTGACCCGCTCCTGCGGGGGGATGTGGTGTTCTGAACCTGTCATGGTGTCGTCCCGGTGTGATCAGGGGAAGGGGTGCGCGGCCCTGGGAGCCGCGCCCTGTCTCAAGCGGCCTTCAACTCGGCCATGCGTTCGGTCAGCGTCCA
>JBBKWG010000040.1:0-10754 GCA_037968835.1 Paracoccaceae bacterium | reverse complement strand
GCTCCAGATCGGGGCGATTGGCGTGACCTGACACGTGGTAAAACCCGTCGCTGTCGTCGACCACGTCGACGCCCATTACCGAGAACGCATTCATGATGCGGGCGACGCCGCGCTCATTCCCGGGGATGGTCTTGGACGAGAACAGAAATGTATCGCCCTCTCTCATGGTCAGCCCAAGGAATTTGCCGCGTGCCAATTGCGCCGACGCCGCACGCCGTTCACCTTGCGAGCCGGTCACGATCAGCATCAGGTTGTCACGTGGGATGTCTGCGGCTTCCTCGGGCGGCACGATGGACGGGAAGTCGTGCAGAACCCGGCTTTCGACGCTCGCTTCGATCATGCGTTTCATCGCGCGGCCCATCAGACACACGGTGCGACCCGCTGCCGCGCCCGCTTCGGCCAGCGTTTTCACCCGCGCCACGTTGGATGCGAACGTCGTGGCCACGAACATGCCTGTCGAGCTTTCGACCAGTTTGCGGATCTCGGGACCGACCAGCGCTTCGGAGCGGCCCGGATTGGGTGAAAAGACGTTGGTCGAGTCGCAGACCAGCGCCTTGACGCCTGTCGCAGCGATGTCGCTCCAGACCCCGGCATCGAATGGTTCCCCGACCAGCGGCGTCGTATCAAGCTTGAAATCGCCTGTATGAACGACGCGGCCCGCAGGCGTGTCGATTACCAGACCGGAGCTTTCCGGGATCGAATGGCTGATCGGCACGAAGCCCACCTTGAACGGGCCTGCTGTCATGGTCTGGGGCCACGGCGGGATCACCGTCACGTTGTCCGGATCCTGCCCCTGTTCCTCCATCTTGCGCTTTGCGTGGTTCGCCGTGAACGCGCGGGCATAGACAGGTGCGCGCAGTCGCGACCACAGGTGCCCGATGGCCCCAACATGATCTTCATGCGCATGGGTGATGAATATGCCGTCGATCCGGTCGGCGCGCTCGGCCAGCCAGTCAATCTCGGCGAATATCAGGTCGACGCCGGGTGTTCCCTCCATTTCAGGAAACGTCACACCCAGATCGACGACGATCAGGCGTTCCTTGTCGCGGGGTCCGTATCCATAAACATACGCGTTCATGCCGATTTCGCCCGCCCCGCCAAGGGGCAGGTAAATCAATCTCTCATTACTCATGAATTTTCCTTGTTGTGACGATGGATCACGGTCAGCCCGTGCATCGTCAGATCATCTTCTATCGTGTCGAATAACCCGTTCCCTTGCGAGAACAAAGGGGCAAGACCGCCGGTTCCGATGACTATCATCGGGCGGTCGTATTCGATCTTGATCTGTTCGGTAATCCCGCGCACCAGCCCGATGTAACCCCAGAAAATACCCGACTGCATGCAATCGACGGTGTTTTTCCCGATAACCGCCGGTGGCTTCGTCACGTCGACATGGGGCAGCGCCGCCGCGGCACTGTGCAGTGCCTCCAGCGAGGTGTTGACGCCCGGTGCAATCACGCCGCCGACATAGGCCCCGTCCCCGGCGACAACGTCGAACGTGGTCGCAGTGCCATAGTCGACGACGATCAGGTCGCCGCCGTGACGATCGTGCGCACCGGCTGTGTTGGCCAGCCGGTCGGGCCCGACGCTGGTGCCGGGATCGACGCGCGGATCCACCGGCAAAAGGCAATCCGGTTTGCCGACAACCAGCGGACGCGTGTTGAAATAGCGATCCGAGAGCACCCGAAGGTTGAAAACGACGCGCGGCACTGTCGAGGACACGATGACCTCGGTTATCTCCATCGGGATGCCCTGATGCTCCATTAGCGTCGAAAGCCAGACGTAATACTGATCAGCCGTGCGCTGATGCTCGGTCGACGCCCGGAACGTCGCCAGGAACCGCGTGCCGTCCCAGACCGAAAAGACCGTGTTCGTGTTGCCGCAATCAATGCACAAAAGCATGAAACCTGCCCCCTCAGAAATAGACGTCAGCCGCCGGGATGGTGACGCGTCCCTTCGGTGTCATCAAAACCAGTTGCCCGGCTTCGTCCATAGTCTCGAACGTGCCGGTGATTTCTTCGCGCGCGGTGCGTGCGGTGATGACTTCGCCGAGCCGTGCCGCCTGTCGCAACCACGACTTGCGGATCGGCGCGAAGCCCAGTTCGACGAAGACTTTTTCCTGCGTCGCCATGTTCGAGGCCAGCATCGACAGGAATTCGTCCTGATCGGTCGGCTCGCCGCCTTCGCCCTCAAGGCTGACGGGCGGGAACGACGCGTCGAGGACGCCTTCGGGAACCGATCTCAGATTGACCCCGACGCCAATCGACAGCCAGTCGACCGCACCGCCGCTGCCGGCGCTTTCCAGCAAAATTCCCGCCACCTTGCCGCCGTTCAAAAGCACATCATTGGGCCATTTCGTCGATAGTCGCGTCCGGTCGATCTTCAGCGCGAGCGCCTCGAACAGCGCATTCGCGGCCATGAAGGATCTGAGCGCGGCAGACGCCGTATTGCCGCCCGGCCTCATTACGAACGTCGCGGCGAAATTGCCTTCGGGGTTGGCCCAGACCCGCCCCCGCCTGCCCCGCGCGGCGGTTTGATGGCGCGCCATGATCCATGTCGGTTGCTTCAGCTCGGGCGCAATCCGCGCCGCCTCGGCCATGGTGCTGTCGATTTCGTCCAGCACGATCCGGCCCGTGCCATCGGGCCAGGGAAGCAGGTTGTCAGTTGACAAGTGTCGCAGCCGCAGCCGCAGCCGCCCCTTCGATCCCGAACAGGTTCACAATACCCAGGACCATCGCCGCTGCCGAAACCATCAGAAAGCCCCACAGGATCGGAGATCCGCCGGTGTCCAACTCCGACTCCTCGGATCCGAAATACATCAGGTAGACGATGCGCAGGTAATAGAACGCACCAATCACGGACGCGACGACGCCGGCCACCGCCAGCCACGCCAGATCGGCCTCGACCGCGGCCAGCAGCACATAGTATTTGCCGAAGAACCCGACCAGCGGCGGAACGCCTGCGAGCGAGAACAGCAGAACCAGCATCGCAAGCGCCTTGATCGGATCGCGGCGCGAATACATCGACAGCGACTCGATATCGACGACCGGCTGGCCGTCCTTTTCCATCGCCAGAATAAACGCGAACGTGCCGATGTTCATGGTGACGTAGATCGACATGTAGACCAGCATCGCCTGCACGCCGAACGCCGTGCCCGCCGCCAGCCCCATCAGCGCGTAGCCCATATGCGCAATCGAGGAATACGCCATCAGCCGCTTGATGTTCCTTTGACCGATCGCCGCGACCGCCCCGAGAAACATCGAGGCGACCGAGAGAAACGCGAGGATTTGCTGCCAGTCGCTGACGATACCGCCAAACGCGTCGTGCACGACACGGGCGAACAGGCCCATCGCGGCCACCTTGGGCGCAGTAGCAAAGAACGCGGTCACCGGCGTCGGCGAGCCTTCATAAACGTCGGGTGTCCACATGTGGAACGGCGCGGCAGAGATCTTGAACGCCAATCCGGCGGCGATGAACGCCAGACCGAACAGCAGTCCCAGCGGCGTGTCGCCCTGCGAAGCTACGATGATACCGGCGAAATGCGTCGTTCCCGCAAAACCATAGACCAGCGAGGCGCCATACAGCAGCAATCCTGACGACAGCGCGCCAAGCACGAAATATTTCAGCCCCGCCTCGGTCGATTTCACGCTGTCACGACGCAATGCCGCAACCACGTAAAGCGCGAGCGACTGCAATTCGAGACCCATGTAGAGCGCGATCAGATCACCCGCCGACACCATCATCATCATGCCAACGACCGCCAATGCGACCAGAAGCGGATACTCGAACCGCAAAAGCCCACGCCGCGTCATGTAGCCTTCGCTCATGATCAGGACGGCGGCGGCCGACAACAGGATCAGCGATTTGGCGAACCGCGCGAACCCATCGTTGACGAACATCCCTTCAAACGCCGTCACCGACAGGTTGACGCCGGTCGGCACCGCAAATCCGAGGATCACGAGCAGGCCCGCCGTCACCCAGAGGATCGGACGTGCCAGGTCGTCCTTGCCGAAATACGCGCCCACCAGCAGGGCGATCATCGCATAGACCGCAAGGACGATCTCGGGCAGGATCTGGAAAAGATCGTTCGACATGAATCAGTGTCCCTCGTTCCCGGCCACCATGGCCGCGGCCGCGTGGTTGGCATTCGCTGTCTGATATTCACCCAGCATCGCCTCGACCGACGGGCCGATGATGTCGGTGACGAGGCTCGGATAGACGCCAAGCAGGATCGTCATGAACACCAGCGGCGCAAAAATCGCCTTCTCGCGCGCGGTAAGGTCGGTGATCGAGCGCAGCGATTCCTTGATGAGATCGCCCATCACGACGCGGCGGTAAAGCCACAGCGCATAGGCCGCCGACAGGATCACGCCGGACGCAGCCACCGCCGCCACCCATGTGTTCGCCTGAAACATGCCCATCAGCGTCAGGAATTCCCCGACAAACCCGCTGGTGCCCGGCAATCCGACGTTGGCCATGGTGAACAACATGAAGATCGCCGCATAGGCGGGCATCCGATTGACGAGGCCCCCATACGCGTCGATGTCGCGGGTGTGCATCCGGTCGTAGATCACCCCGACGCACAGAAACAATGCTCCCGAAATGAAGCCGTGGCTGATCATCTGGAAGATCGCGCCGTCCACGCCCTGCTGGTTGGCCGCGAATATCCCGGCGGTGACGTAACCCATGTGGGCAACCGAGGAATAGGCGATCAGCTTCTTCATGTCCTGCTGCGCCAATGCGACGAGCGAGGTGTAGACGATAGCAATGGCCGAAAGCCACAGGATGAACGTCGCCAAAAGATCTGACGCGACCGGGAACATTGGCAGGCTGAAGCGCAGGAAGCCGTAGCCACCCATCTTCAAAAGGATCGCGGCCAGCACCACCGAGCCCGCCGTCGGGGCCTGAACGTGCGCGTCAGGCAACCACGTGTGAACCGGCCACATCGGCATCTTCACGGCAAAGGACGCAAAGAACGCGATCCACAGCAGGGTCTGAAGGCCGCCGATGACCTGAAAGCCGAAGACGTCCAGAACCTCGGACGAGAAGTTGTGCGCCAGAAGCGACGGTATATCGGTGGTCCCGGCATCGACATACATCGCGATCATCGCAACGAGCATCAGAACCGAACCGAAGAAGGTATAGAGGAAGAACTTGAAAGCCGCGTAGACACGCTCTTTCCCCCCCCAGATTCCGATGATCAGGAACATCGGGATCAATCCGCCCTCGAAGAACAGATAGAACAGCACCAGATCGAGCGCGCAGAACACGCCCAGCATCAGCGGTTCCAGCATAAGGAAAGCGATCATATATTCCTTGACCCGGTGGGTGACGTCCCAACAGGCAAGGATGACTATCGGCATCAGGAAGGTGGTCAGCATGACGAAAAGGATCGAAATGCCATCGACGCCCATCTTGTAGGTCAGCCCGAGGATCCAGTCAGCCTCTTCAAGGAACTGGAATCCGGGGTCCGATGGGTCAAAGCCGCTGAGCAGCAACAGTGAGGCCAGAAACGATGCGGTGGTGGCGGCCAGCGCCAGCCATTTGGCGTTGCTCTGCGCCGCCTCGTCGTCGCCGCGCAGGAACAGCGCCATGATCGCCGCGCCGATGGCCGGGATGAACGTGACGATGGAAAGCAGGTTGTCCAGAAGCATTTACTCGACCCCTCCGGCCAACGTCATCCACGTCACAAGGAAAAGGATCCCCAGAACCATCCAGAAAGCGTAGGTGAAGATGTATCCCGACTGCGCCCGC
Source organism: Paracoccaceae bacterium (assembly GCA_037968835.1). Lineage (GTDB taxonomy): Bacteria > Pseudomonadota > Alphaproteobacteria > Rhodobacterales > Rhodobacteraceae > JBBKWG01. The sequence continues at coordinate 5,000 of JBBKWG010000040.1, read as the reverse complement.
CCGGCGAGGCGGGTGAAGAAGGGCACGATCCCAAGCGCCAGCCCATTGAGGCCGCCGTCGATCACACCGCCATCGCCTCGCTTCCACAGGAATCGTCCCAGCCAGAGTGCCGGTTGAACGAAAAGGAAATTGTAGATTTCGTCGAAGTACCATTTGTTCAGCAGAAAGCGGTAAAGCGGCGCCTGGCTTTCGGCCAGCCTGCCCGGAAGATCGGGGCGGCGGATGTAGAATTGAAACGCGGTGAGAAATCCGATCAGCATCGCGACGAACGGCGACAATTTTACCCACGTCGGGACGTTGTGCGCGTCGTCCAGAACGTGGTTGTCCACACCCATATAGATCGCGCCCTGCCCCGGTTCCGGCTCTGCGCCAACTTCGTTCTCTTCCGTGGCCTCGGCGTGGGATTCTTCTTCAGCAGCAGTATCCTCGGCCATCTCGCCTTGGCTTTCTTCAGCCGTTTGCGCAAAGGCGGCGCCGGGAAGGATCAACGTCGCGGCGTGCTCCTCCTCACTCGCGATGCCGAAGAACACCTCGACCTCGTGATGGTCGCCAAAGAACGGCTCATACCAGATCATCCCGGCAAAGACCGCGCCGACCGACAGAACCCCAAGCGGGATCAGCATCGTTCGGGGGCTTTCGTGGGCATGTTCGTGCGTGTGCTTGTCGCCGCGCGGTTCGCCGAAAAACGTCATGAACATCAGCCGCCAACTATAAAAGCTGGTGAACAGCGCCGCGACGACCAGCAGCCAGAACGCCAGCCCCGCCGCCGTCGTGCCACCGGCGAACGCGCTTTCGATCACCGCGTCCTTGGACAGGAAGCCCGCGAAGCCGATATGAGTCAGGGGGATGCCGACGCCCGTGATTGCCAGCGTGCCGATCAGCATCGCGTAAAAGGTGTAAGGCATCGTTTGACGCAGACCGCCATAATTCCGCATGTCCTGCTCGTGGTGCATCCCGTGGATCACCGACCCTGCGCCCAGAAACAGCATCGCCTTGAAAAAAGCGTGCGTGAACAGATGGAACATCGCCACAGAATAGACGCCGACACCGGCGGCGACGAACATATAGCCCAACTGCGAACAGGTCGAATAGGCGATGACGCGCTTGATGTCGTTCTGCACCAGACCAACGGTCGCCGCGAAGAACGCCGTGCTCGCGCCGATATAGACGATGAACGTTTTCGTGTCGGGCGCGAATTCGATCAATGGCGACATGCGGCAGACAAGGAACACGCCCGCGGTCACCATCGTGGCGGCGTGGATCAATGCCGAAACGGGCGTCGGGCCTTCCATCGCGTCGGGCAGCCAAGTGTGCAGGAACAACTGCGCCGACTTGCCCATCGCGCCGACGAACAACAGGAACGCCACCAGTTCGGCTGCATTCCACGAGGTCCACAGGAATGTCAGTTCGGTTGCGGCCAGCTCGGGAGCGGCGGCGAAAATGTCCGAGAGATTGATCGAGTCGACCAGAAAGAACAGCGCGAAGATGCCAAGTGCGAAGCCGAAATCCCCGATCCGATTGACCACGAACGCCTTGATCGCGGCGGCGTTTGCACTCGGTTTGCGGAAGTAGAATCCGATCAGCAAATAAGACGCCAGGCCGACGCCCTCCCAGCCGAAGAACATCTGAACAAGGTTGTCCGCCGTTACCAGCATCAGCATCGCGAATGTGAAGAACGACAGATACGCAAAGAACCGCGGGCGATAACTTTCGCCTTCGCGGAAATTCTCGTCGTGCGCCATGTAGCCGAACGAATATAGGTGAACGAGGGCCGAGACAGTGGTTATGACGATCAGCATGATCGAGGTCAGTCGGTCCAGCCGGATCGCCCAGTCCGTCGTCAGCGACCCCGACTCGATCCAGCGCATGATCAGGATTTGCTGCATGTCGCCGTCGAATGTCAGGAACACGATCCACGACAGCAAACACGCCAGGAACAACAGCCCCGTCGCCGTCCATTGCGCCGCCGCCTCGCCGATCACACGCCAGCCAAAGCCGCAGATCAGCGCGCCGATAAGCGGAGCGAACAGGATGATCGTCGCCATGATGTCAGCCTTTCATCACGTTGACGTCTTCGACGTCGATGGTGCCGCGGTTGCGGAAGAAACAGACGAGAATCGCAAGACCGATGGCAGCCTCGGCAGCCGCGACAGTCAGGACGAACAACGTGAAAACCTGGCCGGTCAGATCGCCTAGATAGGCCGAGAACGCGACCAGATTGATGTTCACCGCCAGCAGCATCAGTTCGATCGACATCAAAAGGATGATGACGTTCTTGCGGTTCAGAAAAATGCCAAAGATGCCGATGACGAACAGCGTCGCCGCGACGGTCAGATAGTGTTCAATTCCGATCATGCGATCATCCGGGCAAGCCCGCCTTCAGTGGTCAGAGAAACCCGTAGCCGCCAACAACGATAATCAGGACAACAATCACGACGATAAGTGTAGTTCTCGACATGGCTCAGTTCTCTTTCGTTTTGGTGCCGCTCGCACGGTCTCGGTTCATTTCAGCGCCGCGCGCAAGCAGCGGCGGCAATCAGGCTTTCGGTCGTTCCAAGAACGATGCGCTCCAGTTCGGGGCTTTCCGTCCGGGCCATCGTGTCCAGATCGGGTCCTTCGCCAATCGTGCCGACAGCCAACGGCGCACAGGTGACAAGGCGGGTCGTGTAGACCGTTACCTCGGCCTCCGTGCGCGCGGTCGTAATCTCGATGCCGTCGTCGCGCGGCGTCAGATCGTGCAGGACGTAAGTCGCATCGGGATCGGTCAGCACGGTGAGCGTCGCCATTGCTTCAGGCTGCTCCTGGCTGCCAGCATCTTCAACAGGCGGAGTTTCTACGGCTTCGGCGCTGTCTGTGACTGGCGCGCTATCCGCAGGCACAGGCTCCACGGCCCCTGCGTCGGTCTCGGTCGTCTCGTCCAGCGCCGGTTCGTTCGCGACTTCTTCGACAGCGACAGAATCCCCGGTATCGGTCCCCCTCGGGTCATCAGGCAAGGCGGCGATCGTGGTATCGCCGGGCGGTGGTGTCTTGTCGGACCACGCAAGCCACAGCGCGAAGGCCATGACCCCTGCCAGTCCCCAGATCGCCACACGAAAAAACGTGCCTAACGAGCGAAAGAAACCTCTTTTACGTGCCATGTGTCAGAGCCCCTGCCCGGATTTGACGTCTTTCATCACAAGCGCCTTGCCTGGATCGCGGTACATCTGTTGCAAAATATCCTGCCGCTTGACGTTTGGACGGTGGCGCAACGTCAGAACGATTGCCCCGATCATCGCCACCAGAAGAATCAGACCGGCAAGCTGGAACAACAGGAAATACTTGTCGTAGAGTATCCGTCCCAACGCATCCGTATTGTGCGCGCCGCCACCCGCCACTGAATCCGGTTGCGCTGCCATTATAACGCCGTCCGCCGTGGTCCAGACCCCGAACGCGAGCGCGAGCTGCATCAGGATCACGACGCCGATCAACAGCGCCAGCGGCATATATTTCGACATCTCGGCCTTCAGTTCGGCGAAATCCACGTCGAGCATCATCACCACGAACAGGAACAGAACCGCCACCGCGCCGACGTAGACGATGACCAGAAGCATCGCGACGAATTCGGCTCCGAGCAGGACGAAAAGGCCCGCCGCCGAAAGGAATGACAGGATCAGCCACAAGACCGAATGGACCGGATTGCGCGATATCACCGTCAACAGCCCACCGGCCACGCAAGCGATTGCGAAAAGGTAAAAGGCGAAGACGGCTGGGGTCATGCGTCATCCTCCGGGCCGGTGTCCATGACGGCGCTGGCGAGTTCCATCGCTTTAGTCATTGCCGGGATACCGCCGAACACGCCAACCAGCGCGATGGTCTCGGCGATTTCCTGTTTTGTCGCACCGGCCGCGATCGCGTGGCGCACCGTCAGACGGATCTGCGCCTCGGCCTGAGCGCCCAGAATGGTGAGCGCGGCAAGCGTCAGAAGCATCTTGGTCTTTGCGTCCAGCCCCTCGGGGTTGAACGTCTTGCCCATGACACTCTCCATGATCTCTTTCGGCATGGTCGGCCACAGCGCCTCGAACCCCGTAGGAGTGAAGGTTTCCAACGCGGGATTGAGCGACTTTGCCCATTCCTGGCTCATGGCCATCATGGCCTCGAAGGGGTTTTTGTTGTCGCTCATCTGTATGGCGCATCGATTTCAAGGTTGCGGGCAATCTCGGCTTCCCAGCGGTCGCCGTTCTCCAGCAGTTTTTCCTTGTCGTAGTAGAGTTCTTCGCGGGTCTCGGTCGAGAATTCGAAATTCGGACCCTCGACGATGGCGTCAACCGGGCACGCCTCCTGACAGAATCCGCAATAGATGCACTTGGTCATGTCGATGTCATAGCGCGTCGTGCGTCGCGACCCATCTTCGCGCGGCTCGGCGTCGATCGTGATCGCCTGCGCCGGACAGATCGCCTCGCAAAGCTTGCAGGCGATGCACCGCTCCTCGCCGTTCGGATACCGTCTGAGCGCATGTTCGCCCCGAAACCGTGGTGAAAGTGGGCCTTTCTCGTGCGGATAGTTCAACGTCGCCTTGGGCGCGAAGAAATACTTCATCCCCAGACCGAAGCCTTTCAGAAAATCCATCAGAAAGAAGTATTTAACCGCACGGTTCCAGTCTATCGAAGCCATGTCATCCTCCCACAACCCAGCGGGCATAAGCGCCGCCGAACAGTTCGAATTTCGCGAAGAACGACACCAGCACGACCCAGATCAGCGAGAATGGCAGAAACCATTTCCAGCCTAAACGCATCAACTGGTCATAGCGGTAACGTGGCACGATCGCCTTCACCATTGCAAAGATAAAGAAGAAGAAGGCCATCTTCAGGATCATCCACAGCGGGCTGTCGGGCAGAAACGGAATAGGTGACAACCAACCACCGAAGAACAACAGCGACACCAAGGCGCACATCAGGAAGATGGCAATATACTCGCCCGCCATGAACAATAGGAACGGCGTCGAGGAATATTCGACCTGATAC
>JBBKWG010000039.1:0-25120 GCA_037968835.1 Paracoccaceae bacterium | reverse complement strand
CAGCGCCTGGATCTGGGATTTCTCATCGACGCACAGCACGACGGCCCGCTCCGGCGGATCGAGATAAAGCCCCACGATGTCGGTGACTTTCTCCTCGAACATCGGGTCGTTCGAGACCTCAAAGCCATGCGCCAGATGCGATTTCAACCCCGCTTCAGCCCAAATGCGGCCCGCGCTCGACGGCGAGATGCCCACCGCCTCGGCCATCGACGCGCGGCTCCAGTGGGTGGCGTTGGGCGGGCTCTCCTGCACCGTCTTGGCGATCACCTTCAGGCGCGTTTCCCGCGGCAGCGGCGGCACCCTTGATGGCCTGGTCTTGTCGCGCATGAGCCCGACCAAGCCCTCGTCAAGGTAGCGCCCCTGCCATCGCCAGACGGTGGGCTTCGAGGTGCTCGAACGTCGCATGATCTGGTTGGTGCCATGGCCATCAGCAGTCGCCAGCACGATCTCGGCCCGCCAGACCAGTTTGCGCGGAGTGTTGCGGTCGATGACAAGAGCTTGAAGCTGCGCACGGTCGTCGGGGTTCAGATACAGGCAAATGTCATCGCGTCTCATAGCCCGACAATGACACGCCTGAACCTAATAGGGAATCCTATGTCAGTCGGGGAACACTAGCGCCGGATGCTTTCGTAGTGATCGGGATTATAATGCGCCGCTGCGCACACCTTCTCGAAATCCAGAATTGAAAGCTGCCTGCGGTCCAGACGAATAGACCCTTCGCGGCGAAGCTGCACGAACTGTCGATTGACATGGACGAGGCTTAGGCCCAACGCGTCGGAAATCACGCTTTGCGTCAATGGAAACGGCATCCGCCCGTCTTCGATCAATCCCACAGCGTCCAGTCGGTACCAAAGTTCAACGATCAGATGGCAAACGCGCTCGTAAGCGGTCATGCGACCCAAGCGCATCGCTTGATTGTTAAGAAGCAAGGCATCCTGCGCCATGGATCGGCTGAAAGCTTCTCCCAACCGCGGATGAGCCGCATAAAGGCTACCCGAACCGGGTGCTTCCATCGACGTAATCTGGCTGCGAGTAATTGCCGACGCGTTAAATGTCGCACGCCTGCGGATCGAAGCATGCAAGCCGACAATGTCGCCTGGCAAGGCGAAAGTCAGAATTTGACGGCGACCGTCGTCCAATTCGCTGTAGCACATGGTCCAGCCGCTGCGAATGACATGGATTTTGGAAAGTGCTTGCCCGTCGAATATATATTGCGTCCCGGCGCGGTAAGTCGTTCCCCCGTTTTCGAGTTTCTCAAGGAAATTTCGATCCTCGTCAGTGAGTGACGTCAGAAGGTCCAGCTTCCGCCTTAGCGGGCTGGCATGCGTTCTGGGGCGCTCGATTACCTGCGCTTCGTTCATGGTTCGCTCTCCCGGGTCCGGCGGGGCAGAGGCGGCATTCGCCTGGACCCGTCAGGTCCTCGCCAGTTTAACTGTGTTCACCGGCAAAACTTTTGAATGCGTGATAAGTTCCGGAAACTTCGGGTGTGGCGGCAAATCGCTCAAAGTGGGTCACGATGCTTCGCCTGACTTCAGACGCTCACAAGTCAGTCACAACGGCAAATGCTGCATGCTTGACGGACGATTGGAAGCCGACGTGATGCGCGCCCATTAGCATTGTCGGGCAGCCAATCGCTATTCAGTCGTTGCCGGTTCCTTGTCGAAAAGTCCCGTCAACGCACGCTGCACGAGTCGCGAGACGCGCGGGCGCTTTGATGGCGAAAATGGCAAGGGACGGCAGACCTCCATCGCGGCAACTCCGACGCGGGCCGTCAATGCACCGTTTACCAATCCCTCGCCGAAGCGGCGCGAAATTCTCGATAAAAGGTGGCCACCGCCAATTGAACCCAGCAAATCATCGCCTGCCGCGACGGCTCCGGTCGCTACCAGATGAGTCAGAACTGCCCGGGTCAGCCGCCAAGCGCCCAATGTGCCTGAACGACCGCCATAGATTTCAGCGACCCGACGGATCATCCGGACATTGGCAGTCAAAGCCGCAATGACGTCAGCAAAGGCGAGTGGAACAAGTGCCGTGACCGTGGCCACCTGACGCGCCGCAGCTTCGACTTCACGGCGTGCGCGCGCGTCGAGCGAATCGAGCAGCGTATCTTCGGCGAATGCCAGAAGCGCGTCGGCGTCGAATGCGTGCTCAAGGCCCTCCGACAAACGATCGCGTCCCCACCGCATGTCTTCCCTTCCCGCATAAAGCCCCGAAAGTCGCCGCGTCAGGGCGCGGGCGCCGCCGAGATCGTTGGCATCAGCAACACGCGCGGCTTCTTCGTGGAGACCTTCGATGCGGGCCAGTCGCGCCAGCGCCGCCAATTCGCGAACGAGGATTGCAAGGCAGACGAACGCGAACATGCCAACCAGTCCCAGCGCGATGAAGCCCAGTATCTCGTTTCTCGCCAACAATCCGGTTACGAAATCCCATGCCGCGACGGAGGCAAAGAAAACGATGACGGAGCCTAGCAACCGCCAAAACCACGCAGCAAGGCGCGAAGTTCGGCCTGCCGCAAGCGTCGCCATCGTCTGCATCGCCTGCCCGGACGGGGCATCGCCATGATCCGCTACCGGAGGCGCTTGCGATGGGCTTGGCCCGGAGTCGGTCGCGTCAAGCTCAATCAGGAAAGGTCCATCGCGTCTTTCGTTCATTTCAACCGATCTCCGAAAAGGAACTCTGCCGCGCGATCCAGCCTGATGTGTGGCGGCCCGTCTCCGGGGCGCAGATCCGCTGGCTGTGGCGCGAAGTTCATCACCTGATAGTCCGCGTCCAGCCACGTTTCTGCGCCCTGCCGTGCAGGCGTTAGCAGACGCGAGGGATCGTCGGGTAGCCGACCGGGATAGAATGCGGCGCGCTTGCCGTCGAGCAGAGTTCCACGGACAACATCAAGCGTTCGGCCGTTCTGCTCGATGCGGTCCTCGGTGGTGGCGCGTAACGCTGCTATCGACATGGCCGCCGTTGTGGCCCCTGCAAAGTCGGCGCGGCTTTTTGCGTCTGCCAGAAGAGCTTCGGCGATGGCGGTTAACTGAGGGTGCTGGCTGTGGTGCAAGTGGTCGGCCTTGGTGGCAGCGATCAGAATTCTCTCGACCCGCCTTCCCAGCAACAGTTGGCTCAGAAAAGCGTTTCGACCGGGGCGGAATGCGCCAAGAATATCGCTTAGGGCATCACGCATGTCGTCAACTGCCTTTGGTCCCGCGTGGATGGCGCCAAGCACATCGACAAGAACAACCTGCCGGTCGATCCGCGAAAAGTGGTCGCGGAAGAACGGGCGAACGACCTCGCGCTTGTAGGCCTCGAAACGGCGAGCGAACTCGCGGGCCAGTGAACCACGCGGAGCTTTGCTCAATGGCAGAGGAGCGAATGTCAGGACAGGCGAGCCGGCAAGTGCACCGGGCAGCAGAAAGCGTCCGGGCGTGCAATCCGAATACCCGGCATCACGAGCCTCTTTAAGATAGTCCGCGAATGAGGCCGCCAGAGCCATGGCATCGACTTCATTCAGCTTTGTATCCGGGTCTTTCTCTTCCAGTGCGGCGCGAAACCCCTCGGCCTGCCGGCGGGATTCGATCCGTTTCAGGACTTCTGCCGACCAATCCTCAAACGACTTTTCGAGCAGGCTCAGATCCAAAAGCCATTCGCCTGGATAATCGACGATATCCAAATGCAGAGTTTTCGGTCCGGTCATTCCCGCAAGCAGGCCGCCAGGCTGGATGCGAAACGACAAACGCAACTCGCTGACGCCGGTTGTGCCTTCGGGCCAATAAGGCTGCGGGCCGGTCAGGGCAGCCAGATGCGATTCGTAGTCGAAGCGTGGCACCGTATCGTCGGGTTGAGGTTGCAGCCACGCGGTGCGAATTCGCCCATCTGCCGCAGCGCGAAGGCCAGGCATCCGACCACGGTTGATCAGGTTGGCAACCAGCGATGTGATAAAGACAGTTTTCCCGGCACGGCTGAGACCGGTGACACCAAGGCGAACGACGGGTTCGAAGAACGCCTCGCTTACGCTATTGAGCGTGGTCTCGACGCCCCGCGTCAGACCGTCTGCGATAGTTCCGATAATCAAGAGCTGCCCTTTCGTTCCGCTCAGAAGATAGGGTCGCGCGCGGTGAACCGCCAGTGTTCGCAAGCGTTTCAGCCTTCTCGACGAATTGCCTGTGTCGTGGCGGGCGGAAAATTTGCGTCGATTGCCCTTTTTTTCGCGTCGCGCTACCAGCAAGCGATGCCGCGCTTTGCTTTCAAGATAGAATACAACGGTGCCCCGTTTTCGGGCTGGCAGCGGCAATCCAACCATTCCTCGGTTCAGGGAGCGATCGAGGACGCATTGTCGAAACTCGGGGCCGCATCACCAAACATCGCGGCAGCCGGTCGCACCGATGCGGGCGTTCACGCGCTCGCTCAAGTGGCGCATTGCGACCTGGAACGTGACTGGGATCCATTCCGTTTGACGGGGGCTCTGAACTTCCACCTCAAACCTCTACCGATTGCCGTCGTGGACTGCAGCGTGGTGCCAGACGACTGGCACGCGAGGTTTTCCGCGAACGGTCGCAAGTACCTTTACCGTGTGATCAGTCGACGGCCACCACTGGTGCACGATGTGGGGAAGGCTTGGCAAGTCATGCGCACACTCGATCTGGACGCGATGCGGGCCGGAGCGGTTCACCTGATCGGCTACCACGACTTCACGACATTCAGATCGACCATGTGTCAGGCGAAAAGTCCGATGAAGACACTCGATAGCATCGAAATCGAAGCCGTGGACTATGCAGGTGGTCAGGAGATTCGGGTTCGGTTGACTGCGCGCAGTTTCTTGCACAATCAGGTTCGGTCGATCGTGGGAACGCTGGAGCGGGTTGGGACAGGAGCCTGGACGCCTGACGACGTGAAAAAGTCACTAAGTGTCAGGGATCGAGCAGCTTGCGGACCGGTCGCGCCGCCCGATGGTCTATATTTGTCTGGCGTATTGTACGATCCGGACCCGTTCTGACGCGTCTGCCCAGTTTGCGGTTGAATTTCTACGACGATCGACACGGATCCACGCGACTGAAAGTTCAGCTCTCAGGTATTCCGAATGTGATGTTCGCCCAGAGGCTTTCCCAAACTGCATTGGTTGCTGCCGCCACTTCGGCTGAAGTTTCGCGCAATACCACCGCATCCAGCATATAGGTGTGACCGGGAATGACCGGCACCGTCGCGTGACCTTCATCATCAGTCCGCACTGTTGATATGACAACGGTTTCGTCTGCCGCTTTATCAAAAACCTCGATCTGGGCATTGCGACGGGGCTCTCCCTGGTAAAACAGCGCCACGTCAATGCCGTCGGACATATCGTCTGTGTAGGGATTTTCGAGCGCGACAATTTCGGTCAACAATCCCCATTCCCTGTCCTCACCGGTGGCGTCCCCGATGCCTATAAGGCCTTTCACATAGCGCGAATAGACTTCGGTAAAGTTTGCGTCGGGCAGGCCTCGCGCCTTATGCGCCTCAAGCGTCTCTGGCGAATCCTTGTGAACCACGAAACTTTCGAATTCTTCCCACGTGTCCCATGTAATGGAACTACCGGCGGTCACATGAAGCAATACAAGCAAGCCTTCCCCGGGCGCCGGCATAGTGACGGCCGGACGGTCGCCGATCCGGCCCGGCACATTGGCAAGTTTTCCGCCAAACCCATAAGCGAAGAGTCGAAAGTTAGGCGGGAGGAAGGCCATCTCGCCGCCTTTGAAACTTTGGCCAACGTGAAGCGACGCGACGACCTGTTCGTCGGCCCCGATCTGCGTCGGATTGCCGAGAATCCAAAATTCGTGGGCTTGGGCGGCAATCGTGTTACATGCAAAAACGACAGTTAGGGTAAGGGTACGAAACATGGGTCATTTCCTGATTAATCGACTGCCGTTCAGGGTGTTGCTGTGGGCTGTGATGTCAAGTCTCGCAATCGCCGCGACAATCACAACTGCGCGCGCGCACGAGGTTCAGCCGTCGATTGCGGATATGACAATCAGCGGCAATTCGGTTGAGATCTTGCTGGAATGGGTGCTTGAGGCTCCGGTTGCGGGCATTGATCTTGAGGGGCTCGCGGACACGAACGCCTCGAACAAGGCAGCCGCTTATGACCGCTTGCGTGCACTTCCATCGGAGGCGTTGGAACGGGCTTTTCGCGATGATTGGGAAGATCTCGCCAAGAAACTGACACTGCGGGCCGGAGATGTCGAGGTTTCGCCAGAGCTGGTAGAAGTTTATATCCCAGACGTGGGCGACGTCGCTATCGCCCGGCTATCATCGGTGCGCCTGTTCGCAGAACTGCCAGACAACGACGCGCCGGTTGTTTTTGGCTGGTCCGCCGATCTGGGGCCACTGGTCCTGCGTCAGCTAGGTATCGAAACCGGGTATTCCGGATATCTTACCGCTGGCGCGTTGAGCGACCCAATTCCGCGTGTCGGCGGTGACGAACAGACGTCGGCGGGCGCTTTCGTCGAATATATCGGCGTCGGGTTTGACCACATCATACCTTTGGGGCTGGATCACATCCTGTTTGTGCTGGGACTGTTCTTCCTTGCGCTCAGAATCCGTCCGCTGCTTTGGCAAGTAACTGCATTCACGCTGGCGCACACGGTGACACTGGCGCTCGGCGCGCTGGATATCATCCGAATCCCGCCCGAAATCGTCGAGCCGTTGATCGCTGCGTCGATTGTCTATGTCGGTGTCGAGAACGTGCTGTCCAGGGGACTAACGCCGTGGCGACCAGTTGTCGTTTTCTGTTTTGGCTTGTTGCATGGTCTCGGGTTTGCAAGTGTGCTCAGCGATTTCGGTCTTGGCGCAAGCCACTTCGTTCCCAAGCTCATCGGATTCAATGTTGGCGTCGAGTTGGGGCAGCTTGCGATCATTTCGGCCGCGTTTTTGTCACTGGGCGCATTGTTCGGGTCGCATTGGTGGTACAAACGACGGATCTCGAACCCGGTCTCGATTGCAATCGCATTGATCGCCACGTTCTGGTTGCTCGACCGGACCGGAGTGATTGATCCCACTGGGGCGTGGACGCCATTCTCCCTTCTCACCGAAGGCGATCTGCCGGCATTCTGGACTACAGGCGTCGCGTCCGCTTTTGCGTTGCTTATGACATTAATGCTTCTTGTCGCCGGGTCTGACCGATTGCGCGATGCCGGCGGAGCGATCACGTCGTTCGTTCTGTTCACAGCGGTTATCGCCACATTCACGTCGGGAGCATGGTGGCTGACTCTCGCGCTTGTCGCAGTCTGGGTCGTCTCGATCCGCATCCAGTCGCTTGGCGGACCCGAGGCTCATCCGGTCGAAGTATAAGACCGGGTTCGTTTCGAGCGATCGTCAACGTCGACTGCATTTCGGGGTTGCGCGTATTAACCGTGAGGCCCGAGGATCATACCCACTTCGCCATCGGCGGCAGGCTCATCAGGACTGCGTTCGCGTCATGGCCTGTTTCTAGCCCGAATTTCGTGCCCCGATCGTAGACCAGATTGTATTCCGCATAGAGACCGCGGTGAACGAGTTGCTTGTCTTTGTCGGCTTCGTTCCACGGCATGTTGCGACGTCGCTCGACCAGCGGCACGAAGGCTTCCAGAAATGCGCGGCCAACGTCCTGCGTCAGCGCGAAATCGGCCTCCCAATCGCCTGAGTTTCGATCATCGTAGAAAATCCCGCCAACTCCGCGTGCACGTCCTCGGTGTGGCACAAAGAAATACTTGTCGGCCCATGCCTTGTAGGCGGGATAGATATCTTCGCCGTGAGGATCGCAGTGCGCTTTCTGGACTGCGTGGAAATCCGCAGTGTCCTCAGAATATTCGATACACGGGTTCAAATCCGAGCCGCCGCCGAACCACCATGTGTGCGGTGTCCAGAACATGCGCGTGTTCATGTGGACCGCCGGGACGTGCGGATTCTGCATATGCGCAACCAGGCTGATGCCGCTGGCCCAGAAGCGCGGATCTTCGGACATTCCGGGAATGCCCTTGCGCGATGCCATTGCGGATTGGGCACGTTCGCCGAGGTGGCCGTAAACTGTCGATACGTTGACCCCGATCTTTTCGAATACGCGACCACCGCGCATGACACTCATCAAACCGCCGCCGGCGTCACTTCCATCATCCGAGGCGCGACGCGTTTCGCTGACATTGAATCGGCCGGCGGGCAGATTTGCGGTCGGGCCTTGGGACTGACTGTCCTCGATCCGCTCGAATGCGGTTACGATGTCGTCGCGCAGGCTGCGAAACCAAGTGCTGGCGCGGGTTTTCTTGTCGTCGAATTGTTCGGTCATGGTCTCGTCCTTCGTGAAGTCCAGACTGTCATAGACCCAGACACGAGGAAACGACTTTGCGTCAGATCAACCCAAGTGCACGTTCGCCACGGCGGCGGTGTGAAGTTCGCCTGACACTCAGTGCGCAGGGGCATCCACGGCATCAACAAGCGTGCGGCCGCCGTCAACAGTCAGAATTTGGCCCGTCATGAAACCCGAACCGTCAGACGCCAGAAACTGTGCCACCTCTGCCAGTTCAGATGCGCTTGCAATGCGGTTAAGGGGGGTGGATTCCAGAATTTCCTCGCGGAACTCGGCATGTTCCTTGATGGCGCCCTGCAGCGATGCACTCATCACCGAACCAAGGGCGATGGCGTTGACGCGGATGCGATGCGGTGCAAGCGCGACGGCCATCGAACGGGTGAGTTGGTCCAATGCCGCGGAACTGACCGAGTAGGCAAGAAGGTTGGGCTGCGTACGGCGCGCCGCGATCGACGACAGATTTATGATCGACCCTGCGGGTGTATCGCTGTCTTCGCTTTCACCTTGCTTGATCATCCGACGGGCGAAAATTTGAATGAGCCTGAGCGATGTTATCAGGTTTTGATTTAGAAGGGTCGTCACCGCATCGTCATCTGGATTGAGAGGATCCGAGGCAAGCATCTGGCGCGACGCGTTGACAAGAATATCCACGCGATCGAACCGATCAAGCGTTGCTGAAAGCAGGTTAGCCACCGACAGTTTCTCGCGCAAATCGCCAGCGAAGAAGGCAGCCGTGCCATCTTCATTGTCCGCGACTTCACCCAATTCGTTGGCCAGTTTCTCTTCGTCCATGTCCGTGAACATCACGTTCGCGCCGCGCGCGACGAAATGCCGCGCAATGGCCAGCCCCACGCCATTGGCTGCCCCGGTGACGACCGCTGTCTTGCCTTGAACGGAGAATGACATGGGGTGTTATCCTTTTCGAAGCGATCTGGGCGCGGACGCGTTGTAAAGCTTGTAAGATGGCGTCTGGGAAAGGAGACGCACTTCGCGAAAGGCTTCTTTGAGCGTGGCCTCATAGGGCAAATGCCGGTTTGCAACAAGCCAAAGCTGGCCATGTCGGGCAAGCATCGAAGCTGCCGCGCGGATGAATGACTGACCCAGCGCAGGTTCAGCGGTGCGACCTGTGTGAAACGGTGGGTTAGTGACGACGTGATCCGCAGGCGTCTTTGGACGGAAGCTGAGCGCATCGGCCCAATGGAAGCGCGCACGGTCATCCTGAATGTTCCGTCTGGCGGATTCCAAGGCCGCATGATCGGCTTCGACCAGATCAACTGACGTCACCGATTTGCAGTTCAGTATTGCTTCCGACAGAAATCCCCACCCTGCGCCCAGATCGACAACCGACCCTTTGAGTGTGTCCGGCAAAGCATCGGCCAGAGCCTTGGAACCGGGATCGACTGCATCGACCGAAAAGGCTCCGGGCGCCGTTTCGAAACGACCCTCCACCTTGTCGGGAGCGGGACTCGCCAATGTAGTGAAATCACCGCCATCGACCACGAAAATCTTGCCGTGCGATTTCGATAGAATTTCGCCGACAGAAGCAATTCGACGAATTTCCTTGAGCAAGCTGTCGACGCCCTCCGTCTTTTGCCCGTCAATCACCAAAGGCCCGGCGGTTACATTGCGCGCCTCAACAATGCGCACGCGCGCCTCTGCCTTTGCTCTTGGCAGGCAAACAATGGAAAGAGCATACGGCCCATCAATCGCGACGGCAGTCTCAAATCCTGCCTGTTTGAACCAATGATTCTCTGGATACATCCGCTGCACCACTGTCACGCGGTCTTGCGGCAGCATCGAAAGGTCGGCCCCAGAACGTGGCCCAATCACCGCGATACGCCCCTCCGAGGGAAGCGTCAGCGCGCCGGTTTCCAGCGCAAGGTTCAATCTGTCGGAAAGCATGGCGGGGGGCGTCGCGCCCTATTCCTTTTCCATGGTGCACTGAAGCGGATGCTGATGTCGCCGGGCGAAGTCCATCACCTGCGCTACTTTCGTTTCTGCCACCTCGAACGAAAAGACTCCGACCACGGCAAGTCCCTTCTTGTGGACCGTCAGCATGATTTCGAACGATTGTGCGTGAGTCAGGCCGAAGAAACGTTCCAGGACATGTACGACAAACTCCATCGGTGTGTAGTCGTCATTCAGCAGCAACACCTTGTAAAGCGGCGGCTTCTGCGTCTTGGGCTTGGTTTCGGTCAGGACACCGGAATCGGCGTCGCCGGGGCGATCGGAATCGGCCATCATATGATGCGTGAATGGGGTCAACGGGTCCTTCGTGGGTGCGTAGCGTTCGGGCGCACAATATAAGCCTTAAGACCCAAGAGAAAAGAGGCGTTCAGGAACCGTGGAGCTATGACATGCTGACAACCATCTGTTTGGATGCCGACGACACGCTCTGGCATAACGAACGCTTCTTCAGAATGACGCAGGATCGCTTCGCCGAACTGCTTGCGGATCACGCGGACTCCACGCACCTGAGCGAACGACTGCTGGCTGCCGAATGGCGCAACCTTGGTCACTACGGTTTCGGGATCAAGGGCTTTGTCCTGTCAATGATCGAGACGGCGCTGGAAGTGACCGACAACCGCGTGCCGGGTCACGTTATCGCCGAACTCATCGCGGCCGGTCAGGAAATGTTGCAGCATCCGATCGAACTTTTGCCAGGTGCAGAGGACACCGTGCGGAGCCTCGCGCCCGATTTCAGGCTGCTGCTGATCACGAAAGGTGATCTTCTCGATCAGGAAAGAAAGCTGGCACAGTCGGGATTGGGTGAATTGTTTGACGGCGTCGAGATCGTTTCGGAAAAGTCCGCTCCGGTTTACGCTTCAATCTTCGGGCGCCATGGTATCGAGCCGGGACGTGCCTTGATGGCCGGCAATTCTCTGAAGTCCGACGTTCTGCCTGTCGCCGAAGCGGGTGGATGGGGAGTGCATATCCCTCACGGACTTACATGGGACATAGAGGCAGCGGAATGGCCTGAGTCGTCGGAACGCATACACAGGATCGACAAGATAAATGATCTGCCACGGTTAGTCGGCGACATTTGCAACAACATGTAGTAGGGGGGGCGATCCAATCCACACCATCTTGTCGGCACGGAAATCCCACAATTTGAACACGGAAAATTCACCATTTTCCGATGGACTCGAGCGTGTTAGTCTTCTTCAAAACCGACGGATCCGACGGCTAAAGATCGGACCGCTGAGGCAGAAAAGGGCAGTGAATTGACGTTCCCGCGAAACGCTCGCGTCGTCCTGCGGCTATTGATCGTGACGTTCTTCGTTGCGATCCTACCGCTGACGGCAACCTCCGCTCCATATGCGGCCATGGTCATTGATGCCCGCTCGGGCCAAGTGCTCCATTCGCGCAATGCCGACACCCGGCTCCACCCGGCATCGCTGACAAAGATGATGACGCTTTACGTCGTTTTCGACGCGATCGAGAAGGGCGAGATCAGTCTTGATTCCAAAGTTTTGATCTCAAAAAAGGCCGCTGCCGAGCCGCCCTCGAAACTTGGGCTGCAAGCAGGTCAACGAATTGCGCTGCGCTACCTGGTCCGCGCCGCCGCCGTGAAATCCGCGAATGATGCGGCAACGGCGCTGGGCGAGGCTATATCGGGTAGCGAGGCTGCTTTCGCACGGCGCATGAACCGCACGGCGCAAGCGATGGGCATGTCGCGGTCAACTTTCCGAAATGCGCATGGTCTGACGGAAGCCGGGCACCTGTCGACTGCACGCGACATGACGACACTCGGTCGGCATCTTTTTTATGATTTCCCTGAATATTACAATCTGTTCTCGCGCCGCAGCACCGACGCAGGCATCAAACAGGTTGCGAATACCAACCGCCGCTTTCTTGGCGCTTATCGTGGGGCCGATGGGATCAAGACAGGCTACACGCGCGCCGCTGGCTTCAATCTGGTCGCTTCTGCCGAACGCGGAAACGAGAGGATCATCGCGACGATGTTCGGTGGCAGTTCGACCGCTGCACGCAACGCCAAGGTCGCGGAATTGCTCGACATGGGCTTCAATCGCGCGCCCAACGATGTTGCGGTTCGCAAGCCGGGTCGGCCCGAACTGGTCGCCGAGGCCGACACAGGCGTCGAGACCGCCCGCACCAATAGTCCCTCAGGGCTCATTGCGAACAGCTTGCGCCCCAAGTCTCGCCCGGGAAAAGCACCACCGCAGGAAGTCATTGTCGCGATGCAGGCTGGTATCGCCAATGTTCTTGCCGAAGTCGCCGTCACGGAATCTCCGACGCCTGAACCTGTCCCCGTTGCGATCCAGGCGGCCAGCCTCGCCGTCGGCCTGCTTCGCCCCTCGCCTCGCCCTCTAATTGCCGAGGGTTCGAACCCCGACGATCCGGTGGAGGATGCAGCGACGCCCGTGGTCGTGACCCGAATGTCGACGTCTGGCGGACGTCATTGGGCGATCAATGTCGGACGGTTCTCGACGCGATATGAAGCCGAAAAAATGCTGCTTCAGACGGCACTTGTCGAACTTTCGACGCTGGACGAAGCGTTGCGCAAAGTCGTGAACAGCCCGCGCGGGTTCGAAGCCAACTTTGTCGGTATGTCCGAGGAAAAAGCCGAACTAGCCTGCCGTCGGCTATTGGCGCAGAACGTGAATTGCACACCCATCGGACCGAGCTGAGGCGCCAATAGAAATTCAGGCGCGGCCGGAGGTTCCCGACAGGGTCTCCGCGCCGACGCCAAGAGATTTCAATGCCGCCGCCCACTTTACATTGTCGGCCTCGCCAAAAACGATTTGACTGGTTGCATCACACGTGAGCCAGCCATTCTCCAGTATCTCAGCTTCAAGCTGGCCCGGACCCCATCCTGAATACCCCAATGCAAGCAATGCGTCGGTCGGACCGGTGCCGCGAGCAAGCTCTTCAAGCACGTCTAAAGTTGCCGTCATTCCGAATTCGGAGCCGACAAGAAGTGTCGACACTTCAGATGTATAATCGCTTGAATGAAGAACAAAGCCCCGACCATTCTCGACCGGCCCTCCGAGATGCACCTGAATATCGCGCTGGGGCGAATCGACGTCGAGGTTCAATTGTTTCAGTAGCGAGGCGAATTTCAGCTGTGGCGAAGGTTTGTTGATTATCAGTCCCAAAGCACCATCCGCCGAGTGCGCGCAGATAAATATGACGCTTCGCTCGAATCGCGGATCGCCCATACCGGGCATCGCTATCAACAATTTGCCTTCAAGCGTTGAGGATGGAGCTTGGCTCATGGGTTTGAAAATGGGTCAATCCGCATTTCTCTTCAAGCGTCCTGACACAACACTCACAAAGGTTTACCGGAATGTGATTTCCCATTCACAGGTTCGCCGCTTAACTGAAGGCCATGCACAAGCTCATCGCCCTCTGCATCGCGGTTCTTTCAGTCGCCGCCCCCCCGGCTCACGCCCAGAACCTGAGCAATGTCGCCGTTGCGCGAATTCTGCCGGGTTGGCGGGACGCAGATGGCATTCATTACGCTGCCCTCGAGGTAATTCTGTCGCCTGGATGGAAAACCTACTGGCGCGCGCCGGGCGACGCTGGAATCCCACCGGATTTCAATTGGTCCGGTTCGGTAAATCTTCGATCTGTCGGTGTCGCATTTCCAGTTCCCGATGTGATGGACCAGAACGGTTTTCGTTCAATTGGATACCACGACCGAATGGTTCTTCCATTGGCGTTGGCGCCACAGGACGCTTCAGAGAACATCAGACTATCGGGCGAAATACAGATCGGGGTTTGCGAAGAAATTTGCGTCCCGGTAACGCTCAAGGTGAATGCCCTTCTTTCCGTTGATGCCAACGACCGCTCTGCGATGTTAACCGACGCGATGGCAGACCGTCCGATGTCTGAAAAAGAAGCAGGCGTTGGACAGGTGAAATGCGAAATAACCCCGATTCGCGACGGTCTGAGTCTGACAGCGCGTATCGACATGGCACCGATGCCGGGCGAGGAAGTCGCCATCGTTGAACTTGCGGATCGCGGTGTCTGGGTCGCTGAGCCCGAGGTGACCAGAACTGGTGGAACCCTTGTTGCGCGCACCGAAATGATCCCGCCGAATGCACAGCCCTTCGTTCTGGCGCGCAGCGACGTGCGAATCACCATCCTCGCCGGCGGTCGCGCCGTTGACATTCAAGGATGCGACTGACCGCGAAGCGTGCAGGGTCCAAACCGTCAGACTCGTTGGCGCCGTGCGAGGTTCAGTGCTGAAAGCGACCAGACCAGGATTGTCAGTGTCGCGACGCCGACGATAAACAGAACGAGTGCGAAACCAGTACTTTGACTGCCTCCTAGTGTCTCGGGTAGTGCGCCGTTCATGATGACAGCTCCGAGCGTTGCGGCGAACCAAAGGGTTGCCCCGACGACGACAGAACCGGCAGCAGTCCGCAAACCTGGCACGTGGAGCGAACGGCGCGCTGCGCGGATGTTGCGTCCCAGATCGTGCCCGATCGCCAGTAGCGCGGGGACGACCAGAAGCACCAGCACCAATCCGAAGCCAAGTCCGTAGACAAGTGTAATGACGGTTGGCTTCAAGAACTGCGCCTGGTTGGATGTTTCATATAGAAGCGGAGCCAAACCCAGAACTGTCGTAAGTGTAGTTAGAAAGACCGGACGCAAGCGGTCTGCCGCTGCGTCTATGATCGCCGGAAATAACCCGCGTTCCTCGGCGTATTCGTCGACGGTCGTCACAAGAACGATGGAATCGTTGATGATAATTCCGACCATTCCAATCAGCCCGACAACCGAGAACAACGAGAGCGGTACCTCCCACAGGTAATGGCCCCAAATCGTGCCGACCAGTCCGAACGGGATGATTGCCATGACGACCATCGGACGCGACCAACTGGAGAAGACCCATGCCAACGTCGCGTAAATGCCCACAAGGCACAGGATGAGGCCGGTAAGCGCATCGGACAGAAATTCGCGTTCTTGTTCGGCCAGGCCCGCCATGCGCGTCGCGATGCCGAAGTCCTCTTCAAGTTTCGGCAAAATAACTTCGCGGACTTCGGTCGTGATCTCTTCGGCGCGCGCCGGATCATCCTCGGACAGATCCCCGGTGACCGATACAACGCGAATGCCGTTTTCGCGCCTAATGGTCGAAAATCCAGTCTGTCGCTCGACTGTGACTATATCGGCCAGCGGAACATAAACGCCTGCGCCCGCAGCGCCGCTTCCGGTGCGGATCAGCATTCTGTCCAGGAAATCGGCTGTCAGTTCACCGGGTGGAAGCTCGACCCGGATGGCAGCGGAGCGTGGTCCATCGGGATAAGTCGCGGCCTCGATCCCGTTCAGTCGGGCCCTTAATATCTGGCCCAGATCGTCGATCGTCAGTCCAAGTGCCTGCCCCTGTGGGGTCAGTTGCAGTACAAGTTCTTCCTTGTCATAGGCAAGAGTATCTTCGAGCGCGGAAACCTCGCCATAGCGCGCAAGTTGGGTCTTCAAATCTTCGGCTGCGGATTTCAGAATTTCCGACGACGCGCCTGACAATTCGATGTCGATAGCGTCCCCACCGGGACCACCGCGCCAGCCCCGGAAACTGATCGTCTCCAGCATCGGGTGTTGAGGCACTGCATCCTGTAGCTCTGCGACAAATGCAAAGCTTGAGTACGGGCGCGAATCCGCGTCGATCAGTTCTATCGCGATTGACCCAAGCTGATAAGTTTCCTTTGTCTCCTCTCCAGCCAATCCACGGCCCGACGTGCCGCCAATTTCTGCGAGGGCGTAGTCGATCGGGTTCACGCCATATTCGGCTTCGTATTTCGCCCCCAGATCCTCGACGGCATTCTGAAGTGTTCGCATGACTGTGTATGTGTCTTCGCGACTGGCGCCCGGCACCATTGCGAAATTGCCGGTGACAGACCCTTGCTCCGGCGAATTGAAAAATCGCCACTGAACGTCACCGCGAATGAACAGCGCCACCTGACTGGCGAGGACAAGCAGGACGCCGCCGATAACGGGATAGCGAGCCCAGATCACTCCGGCCATCAGCGGACGGAAAATCGTCACGCGAAACCACCGGAAGCCCTTGTTCACCTGACGCGAAGGCCAATCATACCAGTGTTCCTTGGCGGAATGGCGCAGCGCGTGGCCCATATGGTTGGGCAGGATCAGGAAGCATTCCACCAGTGACGCAACAAGGACGACGATCACGGTGAAAGGAATGTCTGCAATCAGATCGCCGAAACGTCCGCCAATAGCAACAAGCGCGAAGAAGGCGATGATTGTCGTTACGGTTGCCGAGAAAACCGGCGTGAACATTCGGCGCGCGGCGTTTTCAGCAGCAGTCATCGGGTCCTCACCCAACCGGCGGACACGGAAATCAGCATGCTCGCCGACAACTATGGCGTCGTCGACGACAATTCCCAACGTGATGATCAGCGCGAACAGCGAGATCATGTTCAGGGTCAGGCCGGAAAGATACATGATGGAGATCGCCGCCGTCATCGCGACCGGAATTCCAGCCGCCACCCAGAACGCGGTCCGCGCATTCAGGAACAGGAAAAGTAGCGTCACGACCAGCCCCAGCCCCATCAGACCGTTGTCGAGCAGGATGTTCAGACGGCCCGTGATGGATTCCGCAAGCGTTCGGATCAAATCGACCCTGACCCCATCTGGCAGGCTTAGCTCCATTTCGGCGGCAACGGCTTCGACCTGCCGCTGAATTCGAATCGCGTCTCCGCGCTCGGAGCGATCTACCCTGATCGAGATGGCTGGGTTGGGCCCGACGAAATAGGCACGATCACGGTCGATACCATCAACGCGGATTCGCGCGACGTCGCCGACAGTCAGTTGTGTTCCGTCGTCGGCGAATCTCAGAACGATGTCGGCGATCTGATCCGCCGAGCGTTTGGCAACACCGGTGCGAACACGCGACGCGCCGCTAACGTCGCCGGCTGGATCGGCTTCAGCCTCGGCAGCGATCGCGGTTGCGATTTCACGCATCGAAACATCGTGGCGGATCAAGTCGAGCGACGTGACCTCGACGATCGTTTCCGGGGCCGCCAACCCTCTGATTGTCGTACGGGTTACGCCGACCGCGAAAAGCCGCTGTGTGAACTCGTCTGCAAAATTTGCAAGTTGATCGACACCGACAGGTCCGGTGATGATGACATCAGTGACGCGATCCGACCAACGCCCGCGCCGAATTTCGGGATCGTCTGTATCGTCAGGGAGATTGTTTACGCCCTCAAGCGCGGTATCGACGTCGTCGGCGGCCTGCACCATGTCCCAGCCCGGCTCGAATTCAAGATTGATTGTCGCGCCGCCTTCGCTGGAACGGGCCGAGGTTTCGACAACACCCTCAACTCCCTGCAACGCGGGTTCAAGAACCTGAACGATCGCGGTATCGACATCTTCGGCCCCTGCCCCGTCCCATTGAACCTGGATTGTCACGTCGTCCACGACAACATCAGGGAAGAACTGCGCCCGCATCTTGGGAATCGTGTAGAGACCGGCCATGAGCAACACGACAAGCAACAGGTTGGCTGCGGTTCTGTGGCGGGCAAAGTAGGAAAGTATACCGCCTGCGGCGCCGCCAAGATCGCGCGCCATCAGCCGCCCATCCGGGATTCAATGCGCTCAACCACCAGCACGGGAACCCTTTCTTCCTGAAGTTGCGCCAAAACCCGCGCCTTCGCTTCCGCTGGCATGAATTGATTCGCTTCGACAAACGCGACGAGCTTGGCGCGGCGTTCCGGATCAAGTGCCAACAGCTCTGGCTCTTCGGGCGTTTCTGCATTTCCAGGGCGAACAGGGCGAATCCGAATACCGGCCCCGAGAAGCGGCGTTCGCTCGGCAACAACCTCGCGCCCCGCCAAACCACGTGCGCGCACGATTACATCGTCGCCTTCCCGGCGCAGGAGTTCCGTACTCGCAACTTCCAGCCGGTCGTCTTCGCCGACGACAAGGACACCGCCTGCTGCATCGACAGCGGTGGCGGGAAGTCGGGTAACGCGGTCCAGCGGTGGCTCCTGAATATGAACCGACACGAAATCGCCGGGTCGAAAGCCGGGCGCATCACCAAGGCGCGCGAACAGCAGCCGACCAGTCTGACCCACGCCGACCGCCGCGCTTTCGCGGCTGATGGTTCCCGTCGCGTCAAGATCGACGCCAAGAATGTCGATAGAAGCGGTAACGTCCGCCCCAACCAGCGCGCCATTGTCGGTCAGAAGCCTGGTGTATTGCGGTGTCGACACGCGAAAGGAAATTTCCAGCGCCTTAGGATCGATAAGCTCGGCAAGACGCTCGCCCTGTGCGACTAGTCGACCTTCGGCAAGTTCTGCGCCGCTAATCACACCAGAAAACGCCGCGTGGACTTCGGTTTCGGCCAATCGGCGCTGCGCTTCAACAACTGCGATCTGTCGTCGCTGCAACGTCGTTCGCGCCTGATCCACGCGCGCTTCCGCGTTCGCCTCGGCCTGCCGTCGAGACAGCACAGATTGATTGGCAGACGACGCCGCAAGTTCGGCGGTCTCTACAGCAGCGGTCGATCCGACGCCCCGGTCCAGCAAATCACGCTGCCGCGCGAGGGCATTCTGGCGAAGCCGTGCTTGGTCCTCGGCCGCCGCAATATCGTCCGCTGCCAGTTGCAGTGCTCGTTCGGCATCCCGCAGATCGGCTTGGGCTTCGGACAGATCGGCACGAACGGTGTCGAGCGCGGATTGTGCCTCGGCGGGGTCGATGCGAACCAGAAGTTCACCTGCCTCGACCTGTCCACCTTCCTCGAAGCTTTCGGAAAGCCAGACGACTTCGCCACCGCTCGCCGCGCGCAATTCCAGTGTTCTTCGCGAGCGGACTTCCCCGAACGTGGATAGAACCGGGCGGATGGTTTCGGGCGTAACTGTCACAACGTTCGCGGCAAAGACTCGTTCGCGCGAGGGACGGCTTTCAGGCTCGTCGGACCAGCGCGATTGAAACGCGCCCCAGACCAGATTTCCGGCAAACGCCATCAATCCGACCGTCGACGCCAGCAAGAATAGACCGATAAGAGACCGACGAAGAAACTTCATGCGGTATTTATGCTCCCCGCGTGATGACAACACAGCATTATGTAGCCGCTCGATAAATTTAGCAAAGCCACAGTATTGTTACGACTTGAACGGGATACGGGATCATTTCCGTCGCAGATGTTCATCCAGACGCGGCATTATCTCGACAAAGTTGCAGGGACGGTGACGGTAGTCGAGCTGTGTGGCCAAGATCTCGTCCCACGCGTCCTTGCAGGCCCCCGGTGATCCCGGCAGCGCGAACAGATAGGTTCCCTTGGCGACTCCTCCACATGCGCGCGACTGGATCGCGGAGGTTCCGATTTTTGCCATGGAGATGTGAGTGAACACGGTCCCAAAGGCTTCAATCTCTTTTTCATAGACGTCGCGGTGCGCTTCGACGGAGACATCTCGTCCGGTCAGGCCCGTGCCGCCGGTTGACAGAATGACGTCAATGCCTTCATCCACGCACCATTCCCGCAGCTTGCCGGAAATCATTGCGCGATCATCTATTACGATATCGCGTACCGCCAGCACATGACCGGCTGACTGGATACGGGCCGCCAGAATGTCCCCCGATTTGTCGTCGTCCAGACCGCGAGTGTCGCTGACTGTCAGCACCGCGATGCGAACCGGCACGAAATTGCGGCCTTCGTCGATCCGGCTCATACGCGTCGTGCCTCGACCGCTAATCTCAGTGCCAATGCGCCAAACACACTTGCCGTCAGTAAACGAACGCACTTTTCGACGTTAGGATCGCGCGCCAGACTACGCCCGATGCCTCCGGAAAATACGCCGACAAGACCGTTGATAATGAATCCGCCCGTGGCAAGAACCGAACCAAGTATCAGAAACTGCGGCAGGACCGGCTGGGTTGGATCGACAAACTGCGGCACGAAGGCCGCGATGAACAGGATAACCTTGGGATTGGTCAGGTTCACGATCAAGCCGTCGCGAAATGCGCGGGAGGGTCGGACGGCGGGTCGGTCCGATGCGCCAAGCGGCGTGCGAAGCGTGCGCCACGCCAACCAGATCAAATAGAGGACGCCGATCCACCGGATCACATCGAACGCCCACGGAGCACTTGACAGCAACGCGCCCAGACCAAGGCCCGCCAGCGAAACGTGAACCATTCCGCCGACAGAGATCCCAGCCGAGGCCGCGAGAGCGGGGCGCACTCCGCCACGCGCGCCTTGGGCGAGGCAAAACATCATGTCTGCTCCGGGCGTCAAGTTCAGCGCCAGCGCGGCGGGAAGAAACGCCAGCAGCAATAGCGGGTCGATCATGTCGATCATAAGGACCTCAGCTTCATTTGAACCGACAACAGGTCCGCCCATGCCTCGCGCTTAGCCGCTGGCGTGCGCAGCAAATATGCCGGATGGAACATCGGCAGGACCGGTCGCCCGAGTGCGGTGCCCCAGTTCCCCCGGAGTCTCGTGATGCCCTGACGACCCAACAGAGCCTGACAGGCATGGTTTCCCATAGCGATGATCAGATCCGGGTCAACCAGATCGACATGCCGTTTCAGGAATGGCAACAACATCGCGATCTCGTCCGGACGAGGATCGCGGTTTTGCGGCGGACGCCAGGGCAGCACGTTGGTGATATAAAGCGCGGACTGCGGGTCGGGCGATTGACGCGACAGACCGATGCAGTCGAACATCCGATCCAGTAGCTGGCCCGCGCGACCTACGAAGGGCTTGCCTTGCTGGTCTTCGTCGCGACCTGGGGCCTCGCCAATGATCATGACGCGAGCGTTCGGCTGTCCGTCAGCGAACACAAGCTGTCTGGCACCGCGTTTCAATTCGCAGTGCTCGAACGCAGCCATCGCCGCCTCAAGCCCGTCGAGGTCCGTTGCGGCTTCGGCAGCCGTCATAGCCAATGCGACCGGATCAATCGCCGCCACTTCGGGTTGAGCAATTGTCGCCGGAGTCTTCGCGGGCGCATCTGGCAAAGCATACCGGTCGACTGGCACGTCGAGTATTGCCTCGTCCGCGCCCATCGCGATTTGCCACTCCAAGGCTGCTTTGGCGTCCCATAATCCCATGTGGTGACGCTATGCCTTCGCCCAATCAAGGTAAATCCCGCACGTTCGCGGCACACTCTCCGATTTCCAACTGCTCGAGTTGTCGCATCACGGGCGCGGGCGTAGTTTTCGCGAATCTCACAGTTTTCAAGTCGATCGCTCCGGTCTATACACCGCGAAATCGAAGGACGACGCTCATGACCTTTCGCGCGCGCCATCTTCTCGGGATCGAGCACCTTGCACCCGACGAAATTACCACGCTGCTCGACCTTGCCGACTCCTATGTCGGTTTGAACCGACGCGACGTGAAGCATGACACGGCGCTGACCGGTCTTACCCAGATCAATATGTTCTTCGAGAACTCGACTCGCACACAGGCAAGCTTCGAGCTTGCAGGAAAACGTCTGGGCGCAGACGTCATGAATATGGCGATGCAGGCGTCTTCGGTGAAGAAGGGCGAAACCCTGATCGACACCGCTCTGACGTTGAATGCAATGCATCCCGACCTTCTGGTCGTCCGCCACCCCAATTCAGGCGCCGTCAATCTATTGGCACAAAAGGTCAATTGCGCTGTTCTGAATGCTGGTGACGGGCGACACGAACACCCGACACAAGCCCTTCTCGACGCCTTGACGATCCGTCGCGCCAAAGGCCGATTGCACCGGCTGTCAGTTGCGATCTGCGGTGACATCGCCCATTCGCGGGTCGCCCGTTCCAACATCCAACTGCTTGGGAAGATGGAAAACCGCGTACGTCTGATAGGACCGCCGACACTCATCCCAGCGGGTGCGGCAGAATGGGGTGTCGAGATTTACGAAGATATGACCGAAGGCCTCAAGGACGTCGATGTCGTAATGATGCTGCGGCTTCAGCGTGAACGCATGGACGGCGCTTTTATCCCGTCGGAAAGGGAGTACTTCCACCGTTTCGGGCTGGATGCCGAAAAACTTGCCCACGCCAAACCCGACGCCATCGTCATGCATCCCGGACCAATGAATCGCGGGGTCGAAATCGACGGGACTCTCGCGGACGACATCAATCGCTCTGTCATTCAGGAGCAGGTTGAAATGGGCGTTGCCGTGCGAATGGCGGCAATGGACTTGCTGGCGCGCAACCTTCGTGCGGCACGCGGCAAAAATGCCGGGGCGATGGCCTAGCATGTACGATCGCTGGGAGGACTGGTTTCATGGTGACGAACGGTTGCTGTGGGAAGGCTCTCCGTTGCCGGGGATTCGTCACTGGGTCAGAAACATTCTACTGTCGCTCTTTGGCATTCCGTTCTTCGGCGGCGGCCTCCTCTGCTCGGGAACGGGATTGGCGATGCTGACGAACGATTTCAGTATCCTCACCCTTGGTGCCGGGCTCTTTCTGGTGTGCTTCGGTGTGCCCTTCCTGCTTGTCGGTGGCGGGCTTGCCCTGGGACCGTGGTACACAGACGTGCGGGCACACGAGATGGTTCGCTACGCACTTAGCACTCGACGCGGTTACATCGCCACCCGCTGGTGGAAACGGAAAATGGAAGTGTTCGACATTAGTCCCGATCAGCCTGTCGAAGTCGTCAACGAACGCGATGTTTTCTTTCACACGACTATCGGTGTCGATAGCGATGGGGACCGCAAGACCGAGAAAAAGGGGTTTGAAAACATAGCCGACGTCGATCGGGTCTATCGCTTGATCCGTTCGATCCAAGCTGACGAGGAGCCAGGCAAGAATTGAGCTATCACGTGACATTATCGAACAATACGACGTCGCAGCGCGTTGGATTGTCATATCGTAGTCCGGGCGCGTCGAAGCTGTCGTTGCCTGAATGGAGGTGACCCGAATGTCCGACCCACTTCATGTTTCTGCCAATGAGCACGGCCGCGTTCGCATCTTTACAGCGGAACTTGCCCCCGACGGCGCCAGCGCGATCACCGCCGGGAATGTCGGCCGACTTCTTAATGTCGATTTGAACCCGAAAAAGGTCGAAGTTGTGCCGTCCGGTGTCTTTCGCGAATTGGGCCTGACCGGATATCTAAGCGAGGGATACGGCATCCCGGAAGCGTCCATGGAAGGTCGCAAAGCCGCGCTTGATGCGCTCACCGGTCTTGTCATTCTTGTCCCTTCGTCGGCTTTTCGCGGCAAGGATCAGACAATCGAACCGGAATCCGCGATCCGGCTGGTTGGAGTATTCGACGAAGAACCGCAACGCGCCCACGATATGGCACCGCATTCTTCCGAGCCCGCCGAAGTCAGTCCACGCGGCATGACGCCGGACCCCCGTCCTGATCCTCGCGGAAAATCGACTTTAATCGTTCTCGGAGCACTTATCGTCGCGGCTGGCCTTGTCGCGATGTTTTATCTCTGACAGATCGAGTTCACATGGACCTGCTTTTCAAGAATGCCCGACTGATCGACCCGGAGACAGGGACAGACAGCATCGGCACTTTGGCGGTGCGGGACGGGCGGATCGCTTTAGTCGGAGGGATGGACGGGGCGGCTATCATCGACTGCGACGGACGCTGTCTGGCTCCCGGCATCGTCGATATCGGCGTGAAGGTCAGCGAGCCGGGCGAGCGGCACAAGGAGAGTTTCCGGTCCGCAGGACTTGCTGCGGCAGCAGGTGGCGTGACGACGATGGTCACCCGGCCAGATACATTGCCCGCAATCGACAATCCCGAGACATTGGAATTCGTACGTCGTCGCGCAAACGAAGCGACCCCGGTCAACGTCCTGCCGATGGCCGCACTGACCCGCGGTCGCCAAGGCCGCGAAATGGCCGAGATCGGGTTTCTTATAGATGCAGGTGCCGTCGCTTTCACTGATTGCGACGCGGTTGTGATCGACACCAAAGTCCTTTCGCGCTGCCTGACCTATGCGGCATCACTAGGCGCGCTGATTGTCGGCCACCCGCAGGAACCAAGTCTATCGAACGGAGCGGTCGCCACGTCCGGAAAATTTGCGTCGTTGAAGGGATTGCCGTCGGTGTCGCCGATGGCCGAGCGCATGGGACTGGACCGCGATCTGGGTTTGGTCGAGATGACAGGCGTTCGCTATCACGCGGATCAGATCACGACGTCACGCGCACTGAAACGGCTGGAAAGGGCAAAAGACGCCGGTCTGGATGTCACAGCAGGCGTGTCCATTCATCACCTGACGCTGAACGAACTCGACGTCGGTGACTATCGGACTTTTTTCAAGGTCAAGCCGCCGCTGCGTTCGGAAGACGACCGTCTGGCTTCAGTCACTGCGGTTGCTGACGGTCTGATAGACGTGATTTCGTCGATGCACACACCGCAAGACGAGGAATCCAAACGGCTCCCGTTTGAAGAGGCGGCTTCGGGGGCAGTCGGGCTTGAAACGCTGCTGTCCGCCGCGATGCGCCTTGTTCACAACGGGCACATGGATTTGCCGACACTCTGGCGCGCGCTTTCGCTCAACCCTGCCCGCCGTCTGGGCCTTGCCAGTGGGAGGCTTTCTGCGGGTTCTCCCGCGGATCTCGTGCTTTTCGATCCAGACTTCCCCTACGTTCTGGACCGCGCAAAACTGCAGTCGAAATCAAAAAACACACCGTTCGACGAAGCTCGGATGGAGGGTCGCGTGATCGGAACGTGGGTTGCTGGAAAGCAGATATTCGGCAACTGATTATCTCTTTGCAGAGATTCACGGGGCCACGTGACCGGACGACGCTTGCCAAAACCGAACTGGTGGTCTGAAGTACCGAAGCGTTGCTCGGAGTTTGCCTTTGCCAGTCATAGACACGCCATTTCCGTTGCTCGCATTGGTGGCTCTCATCGCATTTCTGGTGGGCGGAATACCATTTGG
>JBBKWG010000038.1:0-41078 GCA_037968835.1 Paracoccaceae bacterium | reverse complement strand
GTATAACCAACGCGCACGCGGCTGAGGCCAAGCGTGTTCTTCAGGGGGCCGTAAACGAAGTATTCCCCAAGCCGGTATTGCAGACGGTCGATGAAATCGACGGGTTTGCCGTCAAGAATAAGCGGACCGACCTTGCGGGCGTGCGCCATGAAGTGTTCGAAAAGCCATTTCTTGAGCCGGCCGGCATCCTCCATCCGGATCATCACCGAGGTCAGCTGGTTCTCGAAGACGCGGGGCGGTGCGAAATAATCGGTCGGCCCGATCTCGCGCAGTTCAGTCATCTTCGTTTCCGGGCTTTCAGGGCAGTTCACGCAAAATCCGGTCCAGTAGGCCTGGCCGATAGAAAAGATGAAATCGCCGACCCACGCCATCGGCAGATAAGCCAGCACCTCGTCGCCGGGATTGAGGTGATCGAATTCGGCGGAGTTCTTCGAAGTCTCGATGATATTGCGGTTGGACAGCACCACACCCTTGGGCCGCCCGGTCGTCCCGGAAGTATAGAGCATGACGCAGGTGTCGTCCCAGCCAAGTGCCGCGCAGCGCCGGGTCAGTTCGGATTCATGCGTCGCGCGGGCGGCGCGACCTTCGTCCTGAAGCACCTTGTAGTGCGTCATTTGGGCGTGATCGTATTTCCTCAGACCGCGCGGATCGAGGTAGATTACGTGTTCAAGCGCGGGCAACCGGTCGCGAACTTCGAGGATTTTGTCGACCTGTTCCTGATCCTCGACGATGGCGAAGCGGGCACCGCAATGGTCGAGCACAAAGGCGATTTCTTCGGCATCGCTGTCCTGATAAATCGGCACCGGAACCGCGCCAACCATCTGGGAAGCCACCATCGCCCAATAGAAATGGGGCCGGTTGCGCCCGATGATCGCGATGTAGTCCCCCGGCGCGACGTTCTTGCTCAGAAGGCCAAGCGCAAGGGCTTCGATCTCTTTGGCGGCTTGCGACCAACTCCAGCATTGCCAGATGCCGAATTCCTTTTCGCGATAGGCAGGCTTGTTGGCAAGGTCGCGCGCGTTTCGCGCCAGCAGGCGCGGGACGGACGACAATGCGTCAGGCGTCGCGGTCTCAATCGCCAAAATTTCCTCCCATGCCGATCGACGGCTCCCGGTCTCTGCCGGGTGTACCACCATAATTCGTCCGAACCGGGCCTATCGTCAAATCATTTTTTTGAACAAGCGTTCATATAATTGCCTGTGCCTTGGATTCATCTATCATTTCGCGTGCCTGCGGGACTTCATGCCGATAGGTTTGCGGAAAACCGAGGGGAGCAGATGGACGATTTTGCAAGCTACGATATGACGGCGCTGGCCGGGCTGGTCTCGACGGGGAAAGTCACGGCAGACGAGCTTCTCGATACCGCTTTGTCGCGAATGGAAGCGGTCAATCCGGCGCTGAACGCAGTCGTATTGAACTATGAAGATGTGGCCCGGCGCAAGATATCGGCAGGGCTACCGGACGGCCCATTCCACGGCGTCCCGTTCCTGTTGAAAGACCTCGGAGCGGAAGCAATCGACTATCCCTCGAACGACGGATCGCGGTTGATGATGAATTCGCGCTATCCGGCCGAT
This sequence comes from Paracoccaceae bacterium, assembly GCA_037968835.1. GTDB lineage: Bacteria > Pseudomonadota > Alphaproteobacteria > Rhodobacterales > Rhodobacteraceae > JBBKWG01. The sequence continues at coordinate 39,504 of JBBKWG010000038.1, read as the reverse complement.
TCCGCAATCTACGCCCGGATCGCTGCAACCGGAGTCGTCGTGTTCGGCCGCACAGCAACGCCCGAGAGCGGAATTGGCGTGGCAACTGAAGCGGTGCTCTATGGCGGACCGACGCGCAATCCGTGGGAACTCGCGCGTACGCCGGGCGGGTCGTCAGGCGGATCGGGGGCAGCGGTGGCGGCGGGGATCGTGCCCGGCGCGCACGGGTCGGACGGCGGCGGATCGGTTCGGATACCGGCGTCTTGCTGCGGCCTGTTCGGGTTCAAGTCGACGCGAGCGCGACTGCCAGATGGCCCGTTCGCAGGCGAGGGCTGGGCCGGGATGTCGATTGATGGGTTCCTGACACGCTCAGTCCGTGACAGCGCAGTGCTTCTCGACGCCTGCGCGGGCGCGGATCCGGGCGCGCCATACGTGGCACCGCCGATGGCACGGACTCACCTCGAAGCGATTGATATGGCACCGGGAAAATTGCGCATCGCCCTCTGCGAAACGACCATGAGTGGCGCGGCTATCGCGGACGAAGTTGCCGAGGCGGCGCGGGATGTGGCGCGATTGCTCGAAGACTTGGGCCACATCGTCGAGACTGCCCGGCCCGACGCGGATCATACCGGGATGATGGCGGCGTGGACGAAGATCGTTGCCTGCGGCACGGCGCTTGCGGTGCGCAAGCGGCTGAGTGCGTTGGGACGCGAATTGCGCGACGATGATGTCGAAGGCGTCACGCGCGGGGCAATCGCATATGCCGCGACCATCAGCGGCGATCAGTACCTCGAGTCGGTCGGGACAATCCACCGCTACGGCCGCCAGATGGCAGCGTTTTTCGCGCAGGGCTTCGATGTGTTGTTGACGCCGACGCTGGCCGAAATCCCTGCACGGATCGGGCGGTTTTCGCACGCGCGGGACGATTACGTGGGTTACCGGATGGGTCCGGACGGATGCTTTGAATACTCGCCCTATACGGCAGCCTTCAACGCGTCGGGGCAGCCGGCGATGTCGGTTCCGCTGGCCTGGTCGTCCGGCGGATTACCGATCGGGATGCACTTCGCTGCTGCCTACGGTGCGGATGAGGTGCTGATGGCGCTGGCCGGTGATCTGGAGCGGGCCCGGCCATGGTTTGAGCGTCGACCGAGCCTCTGATCGGCGTCACTCCACCAAGAAGAATAGACGCTTCAGGCGAGGAATCCTTCCAGTGTATTCACGGCGTTAAGGCCAACCGCTTCCATTGCATAGCCGCCTTCCATACAGAAAACCGTCGGCAATCCAGCGCCGGCTATGCGGGTGCCCGCGCGGGTGAAATCGTCGCTTTCGAGCTTGAAGAAACTGATCGGGTCGTCCTTGTAGGCATCGACGCCGAGTGAGACGATCAGCGCCTCGGCCCCGAAATCGGCAATCCGGGCAAGGGCGGAATCAAGCGCTGACGACCACGTTTCGAAGGTGGTGCCGGGGGCCATCGGATAGTTGGCATTCGCGCCGTCACCCACGCCCATCCCAGTTTCATCGGCGAACCCGAGAAAGTAGGGGAAAGCGTCAAGCGGGTCACCGTGCAGCGACGCGAAGAACACATCACCACGGTCGTAGAAGATATCCTGCGTGCCGTTGCCGTGGTGGAAATCAATGTCGAGGATCGCAACTTTTTCGCTGCCAGCCGTTCGGAATGCCTGTGCGGCCAATGCGGCGTTGTTGAGGAAGCAATAGCCGCCATACATGTCCGCCGTCGCATGATGGCCGGGCGGTCGGCAGAGTGCGAACGCAGCCTTGGCGCCATTGACGACATGGGCGGCGGCGTGTTGCGCGGATGCTGCCGAGGACAGCGCGGCCTCCCAGGTTCCGGCGGTGATCGCGGTCTCGGCGGCCAGCGCATAATACCCGACCTTGCCGTCGATTTCGCGCGGCGGGCGGGCGTTTTGCATCCGGCGGGCCGGCCATGCTGCGGCGATGATCTCGCCCGCGTTTCCGGCAGCCACCCATTGGTCCCAGGCGGTCTCCAGAAATTCGAGGTAACCGGCGTCGCAGAGATCGGCGATTGCGCCTTTGTCAGCCGGACCGGGGCTCACGATATCGTCGAAGCCCCGCTTTGAAAGTCGCGCAATGATCTCGCCGGGTCGGGCGGGGCGGTCGTAGGGGGTGACAAGTTCGCCGCCCGACAATTCTCCGCGCGGCGCGTGTTTCAGGTGCGCTTCACTGTAAAAAACGCGCATCAACCGATCGCCTTCTGCTCGTCCTCGATCCGTTTCGTGATCTGACGCTTCGAGATCAGCGAGGCACTGATGACGCCGACGGTCACGATCCCGATGATGATCGTCGATAGCGCGTTGATTTCCGGGCTGACGCCAAGGCGGACCGACGAGAAAATCTTGATCGGCAGCGTTGTCGATGAAGGGCCTGCCGTGAACGACGCGATCACCAGATCGTCGAGCGAGAGTGTGAACGCCAGCAACCAGCCCGAAATGACGGCAGGCGCGATGATCGGCAACGTCACGGACTTGAAGGCGTCGAACGGGGTGCAACCGAGATCGAGCGCGGCCTCCTCGAGCGACTCGTCAAAGCTGACAAGGCGCGACGAGACGACGACCGAAACGTAGCACATCGAGAATGTCGTGTGCGCGAGCACGATGGTCAGAACGCCCCGATCGAGACCGATGGCGATGAACAACAGCAAAAGTGACAGGCCGGTGATGACCTCGGGCATGACGAGCGGGGCGTAGATCATTCCGGAAAACAACGTCCTCCCGAAGAACCGTCCTCGGCGAACCAGGACGTAGGCCGCCATCGTTCCAAGCACGGTCGCGATGGTCGACGAGATCACTGCGACTTGCAGCGTGATCCATGCCGCGTCGATCATTGCTTCGTTGCGAAGCAGTTCGCCGTACCACTTCGTCGAAAATCCTGCCCAGACCGTGACCAGTTTGGATTCGTTGAAGCTGTAGATCACGAGGATCAGCATAGGCACGTAAAGGAACGCAAATCCGAAGGTGAGCGAGACCGCGTTGAACCAGCTGAAACGTCTCATTTCTCGGCCTCGCGCTGGATCTGCTGGTTGCGCTGGAAGAGGATGATGGGAACGATCAGGATCAACAGCAGAATTACGGCAACGGTCGAGGCGACCGGCCAGTCGCGGTTGGAGAAGAACTCCTCGAACAGAACCTTACCGATCATCAGCGTGCCCGATCCGCCAAGGATCGACGGGATCACGAATTCGCCGAGTGCCGGGATGAAGACGAGGAAACAGCCGGCAATGACACCGGGGCGCGAAAGTGGCACGGTGACGAACCAGAAGGCTTGCGTGCGGGAACAGCCGAGATCTTCCGCCGCTTCCAGAAGCGAGACATCCATCTTTTCCAAAGTCGCGTAAATCGGCAGGATCATGAACGGCAGGTAGGTATAGACGATGCCGATATAGACAGCGTAATTCGTGTTCAGGATCGTAAGCGGCGTGTCGATGAGACCGATCGCGAGCAGAAGCTGGTTCAGGAAACCTTCGGTCGAAAGAATGCCGATCCACGCGTAAACCCGGATCAGAAACGACGTCCAGAACGGCAGGATCACCAGCATCATCAACGTCGGGCGCCATTCGTCGGGCGCGCTGGCCATTCCGTAGGCGATCGGAAAACCGACCAACAGCGTCAGGAATGTCGAAACTGCGGCGATCTTCAACGAGGACAGGTAGGCTTTCCAGTAAAGGTCGTCGGTGGTCAGGAAAACGTAGTTCTCGAAATCAAGCTCGGTGAAGAACGATTTTATGCCCTGCCAGCCTTCGGAGAGGTCGAGCGTGGGCGCGTATGGCGGGATCGCAAGGGCAATGTCCGACAGCGAGATTTTGAAGACGATCGCAAAAGGGACGAGAAACAGGAACAGCAGCCAGAGATAAGGAACGGCGACCAGCAGGCGGCGGGTGAGGTTCATCGCGTGTCCCTCAATCCGGCAGGATGAGGCCGCCGGTGTCGGACCATGACAGCCAGACCTCCTCCTCCCACGTATAGTCGCGCCGTTCGATCCGGCTGACGTTGATCACTTCGCATTTGATGACGGGGCCTTCGGGCAACTGGACGTGATAGGTCGACAAGTTGCCCAGATAACCGATGTCGAGGATCTTGCCGAAAACACGGTTGTGTCGTCCGGTGGGTTCTTCGCGGGCGATGGTGATTTTCTCGGGGCGGATGGCGAAGCTGGCCTTGTCGCCCTTTTTCAGATTGCCGCCGGACTGACCGATCAGGGGCGCGCGCCCTTCGGCCCAGTCGAGTGCGAGGCCCTGCCCTTCGTGACCCGCGACGCGGCCCTCGATCAGGTTCACATCACCGATGAAGTCGGCCACGTAGACCGAGTTGGGCTGTTCGTAGATGACGGCGGGGGTCGAAACCTGCTTGATACGGCCGTGATCCATGACTGCGACCCGGCTGGCCACTGTCATCGCCTCTTCCTGATCGTGTGTGACAATGACGAAAGTGGTGCCGGTCTTTTCCTGGATGTCCATCAATTCGAACTGGGTTTCCTGACGCAGCTTCTTGTCGAGCGCGCCGAGGGGTTCGTCGAGCAGCAGAAGTTTCGGCGCCTTGGCGAGCGAGCGGGCAAGCGCGACGCGCTGCCGCTGGCCGCCGGAGATCTGGTGGGGTTTGCGTTTGCCGAATTGCTGAAGCTGGGTGAGTTTCAACATCTCTTCAACCCGATCACCGATGCGGTCGGCGGGCATGTCCGATCTTTTCAGTCCAAAGGCGATGTTGTCCCAGACCGAGAGATGGGGAAACAGCGCGTAGGATTGGAACATCATGTTGACGGCACGGCGGTTCGGCGGAACGTTCGCCATGTCCTGGCCGTCGATGGTGATCTTGCCGCTAGAGGTGGCCTCGAACCCCGCGAGCATTCGCATCAGCGTGGTCTTGCCGCAGCCCGATGGTCCGAGAAGGGCGAAAAATTCCTGCCGGTAGATGTCGATGGATACGTTGTCGACGGCGACGAAATCGCCGAATTTCTTGGTAACACCGGAAATGCTGATAAGCGGCGCTTGGGTTGCGTCTTCCCAGGGCGCGAAAACCTCGGAACTGCCCGGTGCTGCCATGCTTGTGTCCCCCGCTGGCGTGCATTGGGCGCGCGACTTTCGCCGCGCGCCCCGTTCTTGGTCTAGTGCCGGATCAGGTGCCCGACTTGATCTTGGTCCATAGCCGCGTCACGACCCGCTGAACCTTTGGCTCGTATGGCGTGGTGGTGAACAGGTTGTTCAGCGTCGCCTCGTCCGGATAAATCGCCGGATCGCCGATGACGTCTTCGACAAGGAAGTCCTGCGACGCCTTGTTGCCGTTGGCGTAGTAGACGTAGTTCGACGCGGCGGCCATGTTTTCGGCGTCCATGATGAAGTTCAGGAACACGTGGGCCGCATCGGGGTTCGGGGCGTCAATCGGGATCGCCATCTGGTCGAACCACATCTGCGCGCCTTCCTTGGCGGCGTGATATGCAATCTCGACGCCATTGTCGGCTTCGGCAGCACGGTCGCGTGCCTGAAGGATATCGCCGGACCAGCCGACAGCGACGCAGATGTCACCGTTTGCGAGCGCATTGATATATTCCGACGAGTGGAACTTCTGGATGTTGGGTCGCACCGGCATGAAGACGGCTTCGGCCTTTGCGATGACGTCCGGATCATGGCTGTCGGGATCTTCGCCGATATACTGAAGCGCCATCGGGATCATCTCGGCAGGTGCATCGAGGAAATGCACACCGCATTCCGCGAGCTTCTCCATATTCTCGGGCTTGAACACCAGATCGAGCGAATCGATCGGGGCGTCGTCGCCGAGAAGTTCCTGAACCTTGCCGACATTGACGCCGATGCCGGTGGTGCCCCACATGTAGTTGATCGAATATTCGTTGTCCGGATCGTATTGCTCGGTCCGGCTTTCAACCACATCCCACATGTTTTCGTGGTTCGGCAGCTTGGCCATGTCGAGCTTCTGGAACGCGCCCGCCTGAATCTGGCGTTGCAGGAACGTGCCCGAGGGAACGACGACGTCATACCCCGATCCACCGGCCAGCATCTTGGTTTCCAGCACTTCGTTGGAATCGAACACGTCATAGATAAGGTCGATGCCGGTATCGCTTTCGAACTTAGTCAGAAGCTCTTCGTCGATATAATCCGACCAGTTATATACGCGGACTTCTTCGGCGACAGCGGCGGACGCGAGAAGCGCCGTTACGGCTGTCATCGTGATAAGTTTGCTATTCATTGCATTCTCCCCATTGGAACTTTAGCACCAATTTGATCATATGTGGCGCAAGACACAAGCATAAACCCGATATCGGCCGAATGAGAGGTCGATTGGCAAGTGGCGAAATGTGATCAGGCCACGACACGGAGCCCCGACGCGTGAACGAGACCGACACCAAGCTTCCCGAACATCAGGCGATCTATCTTCAGATCCGTAACATGATCCTTTTCGGAAGTTTAGTGCCCGGCCAAGCTGTGACAATTCAGGGGCTTACCGATGCCACCGGGGCCGGGATGACTCCAGTGCGCGAAGCGATCCGACGGCTGAGCGCGGAAGGCGCGCTGGAGGCCCGGGGCAATCGCCGGGTGCGTGTTCCCGAATTGTCGCTGAGGGACCTTGAGCATATCAGCCTTGTCCGCCTTTCCGTCGAACCGCGACTGGCCGCACTGGCTGCCGATCACATGAGCGAGGGCTGTCTGGATGCACTTCAGGCGTATGACGCAGGTGTCGATGCCGCCATCGATTCGGGGAATGTCGAAAGTTATCTCGAGCACAATTATTCCTTTCACTTCTGCTTGTACGATCAGGCGGATGCCCAGATCCTGAACAAGATCGCTGCCGCACTGTGGCTGCGCATCGGGCCTTCGCTTCGAATCGTCTGCGGGCGCTATGGCACCGCGAATCTGCCGGATATGCACAGCGAAGCGCTGTCGGCGCTGAGGCGCAGCGACGGTCAAGCGGTCGCGCGTGCGATCGCCGACGATATCCGGCAAGGCATTGATCAGGTGCGACTGTCGCTTTCCGAATAGTCCTGACCTCTCGGTCGGCGGATTGACGGCAGTCGCAATTTGATCATATTCCGGGCAGCAGTCCCGCGACACAGGAGTCACGCCATGCCCGCCATCACAAATCACATGCCGACCGCTGAACTTCAGGCTTTGGACGCGGCGCACCACATGCACCCGTTTTCGACGCAAAGCGGGTTCTCGAAGAAAGGCGCCCGCATCATTACCCGTGGCGACGGCGTCTGGCTGACCGACAGCGAGGGCGAGCGGATACTGGATGGCATGGCTGGCCTGTGGTGTGTCAACATCGGCTATGGACGCGATGAAATGGCGGACGCTGCTGCGCGCCAGATGCGCGAGTTGTCGTTCTACAACACGTTCTTCCAGACCACGCACATTCCGGCGATTGCATTGTCGGCAAAGCTGGCTGAACTGGCGCCTGGCGATCTGAACCATGTGTTCTTCGCCGGGTCAGGGTCGGAAGCCAACGACACGAACATCCGGCTTGTGCGCCATTACTGGGCGGTGAAGGGTAAGCCGAACAAGTCCATCATCATTTCGCGCATGAACTCCTATCACGGATCGACTATGGGGGGCGCCTCGCTTGGCGGCATGACCTCGATGCACGAGCAGGGCGGCTTGCCGATCCCGGACATGCATCACATCGGCCAACCACACTGGTACGCCGAGGGCGGCGACATGAGCCCCGAAGAATTCGGGTTGGCACGGGCGCGCGAGCTTGAGGCGGCGATTGTCGAACACGGTGAAGATCGAGTTGCGGCCTTTATCGCGGAACCGATCCAGGGCGCGGGCGGGGTCATCATTCCGCCCGATACCTACTGGCCGGAAATCAAGCGGATATGCGACGCGCACGACATCCTTCTGATCGCCGACGAGGTGATCTGCGGGTTCGGGCGCACCGGCAATTGGTTCGGATCGCAGACCGTGGGCATCCAGCCGCATATCATGACCATCGCCAAGGGTTTGTCGTCAGGCTATCTGCCGATTGGCGGCTCGATCGTTTGTGACGAGGTGGCCAACGTCGTCGGCGAGACCGAATTCAACCACGGCTACACCTATTCCGGGCATCCGGTCGCCGCCGCGGTGGCGCTCGAGAATCTGCGCATCATCGAGGAAGAGAACCTGATCGGCAACGTCCGTGACGGAGCGGGGCCGCATCTGCGCGCCAAGTGGGAAGCGTTGGCGGATCACCCGCTGGTCGGCGAGGCGCGGATCATCGGCATGATGGGGTCGATCGCGTTGACACCGCACAAGGGCAGCCGCGCCGCGTTCGCTGCCGACGCCGGGACCGCCGGTCATATCTGCCGCGAGCGTTGCTTTGCCAACAACCTGATCATGCGCCATGTCGGCGACAGAATGATCCTGGCACCGTCTCTGGTCATCACCCCTGAAGAAATCGACCAATTGATCGAGCGGGCGTGGAAATCACTCGACGAAGCCCTCGTTCGCCTGACGGATGAAGGACTGATGAAGGCGGCCAACTGAGGCGCGACCCGGGTCCTAGGGGCCGGCCCCCAAACCCCGAGGTATTTTCGACAGGATGAAGGAAGCCCGCCGTTTATCCTGTGCGTTGCTGTCAAGACGAGTGGGACGCTCTGGCCGACGTGTTCGAGATGGGTTCGGCGGCATCGAAAAGCGCGTCGAGGTCCATGTGGGTTTCCAGGTGGGCGGCGAGCGCGTCGAGTGCTGCCTCGACACCGGCTCCATAGCTGAATTGGCCTGCATCAACACCGCGTTCGGCAAGCCATGCGCGTCGGAAAACATCGTCTGAAAACAGGCCGTGCAGATAGGTTCCGGCGATCTTGCCGTCGGGTGAGGTCGCGCCGTCTGGCTGGTCCGTAATCCGGGCGAAAGGCCGCGCTGTGTCAGGTCCGGTGGTTCGACCGATGTGGATTTCGTAGCCTTCAAACGTGACGCCATTGGCATGGGTCGCGCTGACGCGGCTCAGGCGTTTATCCGGGTGCATCACGGTTTCGATGTCCAGAAGTCCAAGACCGGCCTGTTCTCCCGGTTGACCGTCGAGGCCAGCGGGGTCGGCAATCGTGCGGCCAAGCATCTGGTAGCCTCCGCATAGGCCAAGCACCTGACCGCCGCGCCGCACGTGGGCGACAAGATCGACGTCCCAGCCCTGCGCGCGGAAGAACGCCAGATCGCCGAGCGTGGATTTGGTGCCGGGAATTATGACCACATCGGCGTCGCCCGGCAGCGCGGTGCCCGGCGGGACCATCGACAGGCGCACGCCCGGCTCTTGTTTCCAAGGGTCAAGATCGTCGAAATTCGCGATCCGCGACAACATCGGACAGGCGATGTGGAACGCGGCGTCGCGGTGACTTAGGCCAATGTCGGCGGCATCCTCGGCAGGGAGCTTTCCGACGTCGTCGAACCACGGGATGACGCCGAATCCGCGCCAGCCTGTGGTCGCTTCGATGAGTGAGTATCCGTCATCGAACAGCGCTGGATCGCCGCGGAACTAGATGATTGCAAAGCCACGGATCAGCGCGGAATCCTCGGTGTCGAGCACCGCTTTGGTGCCGACGATCTGTGCGATCACGCCACCACGGTCGATGTCGCCAAGCAGGATCACGGGGATTCCAGCGGCGCGCGCGAAGCCCATGTTGGCGATATCGCCGACCCGCAGATTGACCTCGGCTGGGCTGCCCGCGCCCTCGATCAAGACCAGATCCGCGTTTGCTGCAAGACGTGCGAAGCTGTCGAGAACCGCGGGCATCAGGTCTGGTTTGGCCTCGCTATAGGCGCGCGCGCCAAGCGTGCCGCGGACGTGACCCTGAACGATGACCTGCGCGCCTGTGTCGGTGACGGGTTTCAGCAGAACCGGGTTCATGTGGACCGAGAGCGGACGTCGGCAGGCCAGCGCCTGAAGTGCCTGCGCACGGCCGATCTCGCCGCCATCGTCGGTGACTGCCGCATTGTTGGACATGTTCTGCGGTTTGAACGGCACGACCGAAATTCCACGCCTCAGTGCGGCGCGGCAAAGGCCCGCCACGATGACGGACTTGCCGACATTCGAACCGGTGCCCTGGATCATCAGCGCGCGGGTCACAGGATCGGCTCTCGGTGCTGAATGGTCGAGGAGAGCGAACGCCGCACTATTGCGACGCCGTGATTTGCTGGCGGGCGCGCACCATGTCGCTGACCGCTCCCAGGACCAGCGGCGTGCCGCAAATCCATGCGCTGCTGCTATCGACGCGGGGAATGTCGGCCAGTGCCGGGTGGGCCATGACCGCTTCGGACAGGGACGCGCCGGCATACCTCGGCGCGGTGATGAGGACATCGGGGCGATGCAAAAGCAGTTCCTCCAGCGACAGCCGCCCGCCCCCTGCTCGGCCAATGCGTTCAGCAAGGTTGGTGAAGCCCACATGGGTAATTATGTCGTTCGACAGCGTTCCGGCTCCGAGCGAATAACCGTTGGCGTAAAAGAACGCGGCCGTGGGCCGATCGGTGTCGGGAGCTTTGAGGGCTTTAATCGCGGTCTCGAATTCGTCCGCCAGCTTTTCCGATTCACCAGTCCGGCCCAGTGCTTGTCCCATGAGGCGGACCTGTGCCGGGATATCGGCAAGTTCGTCGGCAATATCGAACTGCATGACCTTGATGCCCAGATTGCGGAGCATCGAGATTGCCAGAGGGTCCGAATAGTTGCCTGCGAGGACCAGATCGGGGTCCAATGCGTATATCTCCTCGGCCCGGCCGTTGTTGAGCGGATAGTCCTGCGCCTCGTCGGACATCGCCGAGGAAAGCGGATCGGCGGCGATGCGGCTGACTGATACAAGCTGACCCGGCGCGGCCAGCATCATTGCAAGCTGGTCGGTGCACAGGTTCATTGAAACGACGCGCTTCGGCACGTCGGCGTGCGCCGCCCCAACGACGAAGATCGCGAGGGCGGCGGCTAGGGCTATGAGGTTAGAACGAGGCACGCAGACCAACATAGAACGATCGGTCGGGCGTATTGAAGCTGTTCGCTGTCTGGTAGTCTTCGTCGAACAGATTTTCGACCCGCAGGTAGGCTTCTGCATTGTCGTTGACGGCGTAGCTGATCGTGGCGTTGGCGACGGTGTAGTCGTCCGCCGCGACCGTTGCGAAGGCGTCGTTCACGTCGAGTCGATCCCTGACGTGACGCACCTCCAACGCGCCGGTGATGTTCGCTGTGATCGGCGCGGCAAGGCCCAGAGTCAGATCGTGGCGCGGGACGCGGAGCAACCTCGTGCCGTCGATTTCGGCGTTTGTATAAGTGTAGTTGCCGTAGATTTCAGCGCGCCCGACGTTTGTTCTGGCGGACAGTTCTACGCCTTGGCTGACGGTGGTCCCGGGCACTTGATTGTAAGTCGACGTCGCGAAATCGTAGTCGATCCGATCCTCGATTTTCGTGTGGAACGCTGTGGCGGCGAATGTGGTCGCGCCAATCGTCGATTCGATGCCGAGGTCTCCGCCAATGCTGGTTTCGGGCTGAATGGTGGCGAGTCCGAACGGGCCGAAACGCTCGTAGAGCGACGGCGCGCGGTATCCGGTGCCAACGGAAGCGCGGATCGTTGTGTCGCCGGACAGTCGGTAAACCAGCGCGGCGCGTCCCGTTGTCTGATCGTCGAAGTCTGAAAAGACGTCGTGGCGCAGGGAAATCGTTGCGTCGGCCTCAGGTGACAATGCGTATTGCAGTTCGCCGAAAACCGCGCCGTTGGACGCCTTCTCGCCTGCGCCGTCGAGGATCGATAGTTCCTCGCACCATTCAGCTCCGAACGCAATCGTCACGTCGGGCCCGATCTCCGCGGTGCCGATGTATTCCAGTTTGGTGCGTTTGCCGATGAATTCGTTGGTGAAAACCGAGAACGGATCGAAACGCGTCACCTCGTAATAGGAGGCCGCGAGTTCGTGCGAAATTGTTCCCGCGTCGATCAGGGCGAAAGCACGTGCGCCGCTCCGATCCTCGTGGGCTTCGCCAGTGGGATCGGTAGCGGAAGCGTCGATTTCCGTCAGTGAAGAGGATTGCAGCGCCGACAGACCCAGTGTGACCGCCTCGGAAACATCCCGCGACAGATAGAACGTTGCTGCGGCTTGATTGAAGGCGTCTGCTTCGGTGTTGCCGTCCTGCGCCGAGATGCCGTCCGAGCGGATTGCCGAGAGGGTCAGAGCGATTTCGCCGTCGCTATCGAGCCTGCCGATATTGAGGGTGCTTGAAACGGTGCCATAGCTGCCCGCTTCGAGCGCGCCGCCCCAGGAAAAGCCCGGGCGGTCGGGGCGCCACGTAGTGATGTTGATCGCACCCGCTATGGCGTCCGAGCCGTAGATCGCCGTCTGGTTGCCTTTGGCAAGTTCGATGCGCCCGGGAAAGCCGCGGGTCAGGGTTCCGAAGTTGAAGCTGGTTTGCACACTCGATGGATCAGTTACTTCGATCCCGTCTATGGTCACGCCGATATACTTGCCGTCGAGGCCGCGGAGGCGCAAAGCGGTTACTGTGCCGAGGGTGCCGTTGGAGGAGGTTGAGATACCGGGGAGGGCGTCTAGCGCGTCTTCGATGCTTTGCGCGCCGGTTTCGAGATCCTCGGTTTCCAGCACTTCGATCGTTGCGCCTGTGCGGTTTATGTCGACCGGGATCAGTCCGGAATAGACCACCGCTTCGTCAAGTTCGATGGCGCTTTGGGCCAGTGCGTTGCCGGGCAAAAGAGCGACCGCCCCTGCCAGTGCATAGATCAGATCTTTCGTCATCGTTCAAATTCCACGTCATATCCGGCGCCCGCTATCGGGGTCACCGGTTTGTCCATAAGCCATTGGAAAGATGATCTTTCCGCAGACGGCGATCATCACCTCTGCGGACATACCGCCGTTCGCTGCGCGCCCCGCGCCTCAAACCGGGTGATCGCCCTGGCAGGTCTCCTGGCTTGCGGGTCATCGCTTGGCTGGCCTTCCCGGGGGTCGCCCCCAGTGGCATCTCTCAGCCTCGCTATCCGCTTACAGTTGCGGGGGCAGCCGCGGGATTGGACAACGTCCGCACCGCGTTCCCTTTTCATCGACCGGACGGATCCGGACGAAACCAAAGCATGATCGGGGTAGGACCGGGAGGGCGTCGAGTCAAGCCTGCAAAGCGTCGGTATCACGTCGGTATTGCGTCGGTATCTCGTCGGTGCCTCGTTGGTGCCTCATCGGTCTGCGGCGATTGGGCTTTGTCAGGGCCTGTCGCGTGTGGTTGACTGAAAATCGCATCTGCGCCGGGGAGAGATATGGCAGAACGCAGTTTCAAGGCAGAGGTCGCACACCTGCGTATGGGCGCGGGCGAGACGTTCACCGGCGAGGGCATTCTTGCGATCACCAAGGCACTTCTGGAATGCGGCGTCGGTTATGTCGGCGGGTATCAGGGAGCGCCGATCAGCCACCTCATGGACGTGCTGTCGGATGCGCAGGATTTGCTCGGCGAGCTTGATGTCCGGTTCGAGGCGAATGCCTCGGAATCGGCGGCTGCCGCGATGTTGGCGGCGTCGGTGCATTATCCCATTCGGGGCGCGGTGACGTTCAAGGGTCCGGTCGGGATGAATGTTGCGTCGGACGCATTGGCGAACCTGTCGTCGACCGGCGTTACCGGCGGCGCGCTGGTGATTGTCGGCGAGGATTACGGCGAGGGATCTTCGATCATGCAGGAACGCTCGTATGCGTTCGCGATGAAGTCGCAGCTTTGGCTGCTGGACCCGCGCCCGAACCTGCCGACCATCGTCAAGGCCGTGCGCTGGGGTTTCGAGATGAGCGAAGCCTCGCATACGCCGGTGCTGATGCAGTTGCGGATCCGTGCGTGTCACGTGACCGGATCATTCGTGGCGTCCGACAACGTGTCCCCGCCGATGCCGGTTCACGCGGCATTGTCGGCACCCAAGCGCGATCCGGGGCGGATCATCCTGCCGCCGAATTCGTATCGCCAGGAAGCGTCGAAGTATACCGAGCGGCGGCCTGCGGTGCTGAATTACATCCGCGAGAACGGACTGAACGAAGAATTCGGGGCCAAGGACGGGAAAGTCGGGATCGTGTTGCAGGGGGGCATGTATAACGGCGTGATCCGGGCCTTGCAGCGTCTGGGGCTGGCCGATCTTTACGGCAACACCGATCTGCCGCTCTGGGTGCTGAACGTGACCTATCCCCTGGACGACGACGCCTTTCTGGCCTTCGCCGAGGGCAAGGACGCGGTGTTGATCGTCGAGGAAGGGCACCCGGATTATATCGAGCAGGCGTTCAGATCGACCTTGCACAAGGCCGGGCGGACGATGCCGATTTCGGGCAAGGACGTGCTGCCGATGACGGGCGAATACACCGGGCAGGTCATGCTTGAGGGCGTGACCGGGTTTTTGCGCGCACATGCCCCCGAATTGCTGCCGGCCGACAGGCGCAGTCCGAACACGTTAGGGCCGGTCGAGATGCCGGATTTGAGCGAAGTCGTCCCGATCCGCTATCCCGGTTTTTGCACCGGATGCCCCGAGCGACCGTTTTTCGCGGCGCTGAAACTGGTCGAGCAGGAATTGGGGATGCATCAGGTCGCGTCGGACATCGGGTGCCACCATTTTTCGTCGCTGCCGCCGTTTCGGATTGGCGGGACGACAATGGGCTATGGGCTGGGTCCGGCCTCGAACGCGGCATTTGATGGCGGTGGCGAGCGGCGGCCGATCTCGCTCATCGGCGACGGCGGGTTCTGGCACAACGGTTTGTCATCGTCGATCTCGAATGCCGTCTTCAACAAATCGGACGGCGTGATCGTGGTCGTCGACAACTTCTACTCGGCGGCAACGGGCGGGCAGGACATCCCGTCGTCGCGGGCGCTAAATGTGTCGAAAAAGACGAAGAACCCGATCACCAAGGCGTTGAAGGGCGTCGGCGTGACGTGGGTGCGCCAGATCGACCGGACGTATGACGTGCCGAAGATGAAGGCGTTGTTGCACGAGGCGCTGACGACGGGTCACGTGGGGCCAAAGGTTATCGTTGCGTCGTCGGAATGCATGTTGAACCGGGAGCGGCGCGAGAAGCCTTTGCGCCGCGTGGCAATCGACAACGGGCGGCGTGTTGCGGTGCCGCGCTTTGGCGTCGACGAGGACATCTGCACCGGCGATCACGCCTGTATGCGCCTGTCGGGTTGCCCGTCGTTGTCTTTGAAAACGCTGGACGATCCGCTGCGCGACGATCCGGTTGCGACGATCGACGAAACCTGCGTCGGGTGCGGCAACTGCGGGGAAGTCGCGGACGCGGCGATCCTGTGTCCGTCGTTCTATCAGGCCGACATCGTTCACAATCCGCGTCCGCTGGAACGGTGGCTGGCGGGCATTTCGGCGCAGATCATCGCTCATTTGCAGCGGCGACGCGACGCGGCGCGATTGACCTTCGGGGGGCAGGTGTGAACGACGCGGCACCCTTGCGCGCGCGCCCCGCCGAACCAGCGCAGCAGGGTGGTCTCATCAAGCTGGCGGTGATGGCGGTTGGCGGACAGGGCGGCGGCGTTCTGACCGGCTGGATCGAACGGCTTGCGCGCGACCACGGCTTTGCGTCGCAGGCGACATCGGTCGCGGGGGTGGCGCAGCGCACGGGTGCGACGATCTATTATATCGAAATGGCGCCAAGCGAGGGCGGCGCGCCGGTGTTCGCGCTGGCTCCGGCACCCGGCGACGTCGATATTCTGATCGCATCCGAATTGATGGAGGCCGGACGCGGCATCCAGCGCGGCTTCGTGACGCCGGACCGGACATTGTTGATCGGATCGACCCACCGGGCCTTGGTGGTGACCGAAAAGACGGTGCCGGGGGATGGGACGGCGGACCGCGACGCGGTGATTGTGGCGGCCCGGGAAGCGGCGCGCGATACGGTGTTTCTGGACATGGAGCGGTTGGCGAAGGACGCGGGTTCGGTGATTTCGGCGAGCCTGTTCGGGGCGCTGGCGGGGACCCGCGCGCTGCCGTTCGACGACAATGCTTTCGAGGACGCGATCCGGGCCGGGGGTCGTGGGGTCGAGGCGAGCCTGCAAGCCTTCCGCAAGGCGGTGTCGGCGGTGCGCGACGGCGAGGATGTGGTAGGTGAGACAGCGCGGATTGTGGCGGATACGGGCGTTCAGGGACCGCCCGATCTGGTTGGCGAGTGGGAGGCATTGATGGCGCGCGTGGCGGCGTTGCCGGCGTCGGTTCGGGTGATGGCGGAAGCGGGAATGCGCAAGGTCGTGGACTTTCAGGACACCGCGTATGGGGGCGAGTATCTGGACCATCTGGGGGACCTGACGCGGCTCGACGATGAAACGCACGACTGGGAACTGACGCGGGAGGCGGCGAAGTATCTTTCTAATGCAATGGCTTACGACGATGTGATCGGGGTTGCGGACAAAAAGACACGCGCGGCTCGGTTGGTGCGGATTGCCGGCGAAATGGCGCAGAGCGACGGCCAGTTGATGCGGCTGACCGAATACATGCATCCGCGCGGCGAGGAGATCGCGGGGTTGCTGCCCTGGCGGATCGGTTCGTGGATCGTGCGGGGGCCGGGTCGGTTGCGAGTGCTGGACCGGGTGGTCAATCGCGGTCGTCGCGTGCGGACGGATCGCGCCAGCGGGTTCGTCACGTTGTGGATGCTTGCGGGTCTGAGGCGCTGGCGGCGCGGGACGCTGCGGCACGCCGACGAGATGGCGCATGTGGCGGCGTGGCTCGATCTGGTGCGGGCGAGTGTTGCGGACGATTATGATCTGGCGGTCGAGGTGGTGCGGGCGCGGCGGCTGATCAAGGGCTATTCGGACACCCATGCGCGGGGGCTGTCGAAATACGACCGGGTTCTGGGCGCGTTGGCGATGCTGAAGGGGCGGGACGATGCGGCGGACTGGTTGCGGCGTCTGCGCGAGGCGGCGCTGAAGGACGAGGATGGCGAGGCGCTGGATGGCGCTTTGGCGACGATCGGGTCGTTCGCCTAGGTTCTGCGCCGCTCGAATTCGGCCCACGCCGTTTCAAAGGCGGCGAAATCGAAACCGGGCGCGCGGGCGGCGTCGAGCACGATCTTTTCGGTTTCCAGCAGCTTGGCAATCGCGGCTTCAAGGCTGTCGATGGCGTGGACCGGAATGACAACCGCGCCGTGCCGGTCGGCGTGGACGAGTTCGCCGGGAGCGACTGTCATGCCGAAAACGCTGACGGGCGTGTCGATCTCGCGCACGTGGGCGAATGCGTGGCTGGGACCGGTGGAACCGGCAATCACGGGGAAGCCGTCGGGCAGATCGGCGAGATCGCGCACGAGGCCATTGGTCACGGCCCCGGCAATGCCGAAACCCTTGTGGACCGTGGTGTTGATTTCGCCCCAATAGGCGCTGACGGCGTTCTTGCCGTCCAGATCCTCGATGACGGCGATGGCGGGCTTGGGAGCCTCGGCCATGTACCGGTAATACTCCATGCGCCGGGCCTTGATGATTTCGGCAGGCTCGGTCGGCGGTTCGGCGCCCGAGATTTTCGCGGTGCGTGCAAAGCCGACGATGGCGGGGGCGTCGGGATGGCTGGCGAATGGAGTTCCGCGTGTGAACCGGTCAAATCCGCGCTTGCCATCGACGACTTCGATGGCATTGCAGACAGTCGGGGTATCCACCTTGTGCAGCAGGAAAAGAAGTGAGGGGGTCATTGCGCCTCCAGCCAGCGGGCCAGTGCCGCCGTGGTTTCGTCGGGTTTTTCGAGGGTCGGGAGGTGGCCGGCGTCGTCGATGATGATCAGGGTCGAATGCGGGATCAGACGGTGCATCAACTCGTGGCGCTCTACCGGACAGGCACGGTCTTCGCGTCCGCAAAGCACCAGCGTCGGGGCAGTGACCCGGCAAAGTGCCGCCTGCTGGGCGGGACGATCGCGCAACGCCAGCGACTGGCGGATGAAGACGTCGGGGCCAAGGTCCTCGGCCATCTCCATGCAGAGATTGAGGATTGCGGGTTTGTTCGGACCGTCGGCCAGGTAATTCGGTTTCATTTCGTCACGCATGACGGCGCGCAAGTCCCCGGCGCGCACCTTTTCGATTTGCGGCGCGCGCCGGGCCTGCATTTCGGGAGCCTCGGCGCGGGGATTGGTGTCGAGAAGGGCAAGGCGTTCGATCCGCTCGGGTGCCTGGGCGATCATCTCCATCGCGACGATACCGCCCATGCTGAGTCCGGCGAGCGCGAAACGTGCGGGTGCGTTCTTCAGCACGTCGGCTGCGAGCGCCTTCATCGTGTCGTGACCGGTAATGTCACCGACGCTGACCGCACGCCCGGAGTTGAACGCGGCGATCTGGGGCGCGAACAGGCGACGGTCGCACATCATGCCGGGCAGAAAAACGAGCGGTGTCACGAGGCGATCTTCGCGCCCTGGCTGAGCGCGGCGAGCTTGGCCCAGGCAATGTCCGGATCGACCGCACCAAACCCGGCGAATGTTCCAAAGCCGCAGTCGGATCCGGCGATCACGCGGTCGACCCCGACAATATCGGTGAACCTGTTGAGGCGTTGGGCGACCAGTTCGGGATGTTCGACGAAATTGGTGGTCGTGTCGACGACGCCGGGAACGAGGATCTTGTCGTCCGGGATGTCGGATTTGCGGTCGCGGAACACCGTCCATTCGTGGCCGTGCCGAGGGTTCGAGGTCTCGAACAGGACGTAGCGCGCGTTGGCCGACATCAGCGTGTCGAACATCTTGGACATTGGAATGTCGCAGACGTGGGGGCCTTCGTAGTTGCCCCAGCAGATGTGAATGCGCACCCGGTCTTTGGGGACGTCCTGCAATGCGTGGTTCAGTGCATCGACGTGGCTGGCCGCGACTTTGACGAATTCGTCGTCGGACAGATCGGTGAACAGCATGTGGCGCGACAGGGCCAGATCCGGGCAATCGAGTTGCAGATCGAGACCGGCGGCGACGATGGTTTCGTATTCGGTCTTCATCGCGTCGGCGAGCGCCGCGAGATAGGCGTCGCGGGTCTTGTAGTAATCGTTTTGCAGAAACAGCGAGATCACGCCCGGTGATGCTGCGTTCATGAAACCGCGTTGCGCGCCGTGTTCGTCCATCGCCGCTTTCAGGTTGGCGATGTCCTTTTCCAACTCGCCCTGCCCTTTCGATTTGACCTCGCCGACGCACATGGGCCGCGCGTATTTCGGGGTTCCGCCGTCGTTGGCGAGGCGTTCAAGGAACTTAGGGAACAGTTTCAGATCGGCGGGGGCGTTGCGGGGGCTGTCGCCGTCAAAGCCGGTGTAGCGGTCCTTGACGTAGGTGGCGTAGCTGATCTTTGACGTCTCGCCGTCCGAAACGATGTCGATTCCGGTATCGACCTGTTTGCCGACGACATCCGAGACCGCTTTTGTCATCGCGGCGTCGAAGTCAACGGGGTCGTAGGGGGTGTTGCGTTCGCGCGCGAAGATGAAATCGACGACATCCTGACTGCGGGGAAGGCTTCCGACGTGGGTGGCGAGTATGGTCATGATGGTTCGATCCTGATGCCGATTTTGCCGATATGCGCGCGCCGCAGGAACGCTTCTTGCGCGCGGTGAATGTCTTTGAGCGAGTAGGTTTCGGCAAGGAGCGGCTTGATTTCGCCCTGTTCGATACGGCGCACAAGCCCCGCGAAAACGCCGTCGCCAAGCACCGTGCAGCCCAGAAGCGTCAGGTCCTTGAGGTAGAGCGTTCTGAGGTCGAGCGTCACCTCGGCGCCTGCAACTGCGCCTGCGACAGCATAGCGGCCACCGGGTTTGAGGATTTTCAGAAGCGCCGGGAAGGCGGGACCGCCGACGAGATCAATCACCAGATCGAAACTTGCCGCGCCGAATCTGGCAGCAGGATCGACGGCCCGGTCGATGACCTCCGATGCGCCGAGCGCGCGTATGTCGGCGTCCTTGGCTTCGGTCGAGACGGCGACGACTTCGACACCGCGCGCGATCAGAAGCTGAACCGCCGCCGAGCCGACGCCGCCCGAAGCGCCAGTAACCAGCGCGCGTTCGCCAGCGCAGGCATTGGCGCGCACCAGCATGTTTTCGGCGGTCGAATACGAGCAGGGAAAGGTCGCCAGTTCCTCGCTTGAAAGGGGGCTGTCGATCGGGTGTGCGTGACATGCTGCGACCGTCAGATACTCGGCAAATCCGCCGTCGCATTCCGAGCCGAGAAACCACGGCGTATCGAGGGTGTGTCCGCCGGCCTGGCGCAGGCAGGGTTCGATCAGAACGCGTTTGCCGATCAGCGCGTCGTCGGAATCCGGCCCGACCGCGACGACTTCGCCACAAGCGTCGATGCCCTGAATGCGCGGGAATGCGAGTGGGACGCCGGACCAGGTTGCGTCTTCGGCAGCGCCGTCT
The DNA here is from genome assembly GCA_037968835.1 of Paracoccaceae bacterium. Classification (GTDB taxonomy): domain Bacteria; phylum Pseudomonadota; class Alphaproteobacteria; order Rhodobacterales; family Rhodobacteraceae; genus JBBKWG01. Next base: position 19,213 of record JBBKWG010000038.1, on the reverse strand, counting down.
TTGGTCGAATACCAAGCGGTTCGGGTGTTGACGTCGGTGTTGTTGACGGCGCTGGCGGCGACGCGAACCAGCACCTCGCCCCGCGCCGGTTGCGGCCTGGGAAGATCGTCGCGCCATTCCAGTCGCTCCGGGCCGCCGTGGCCGGTCAGCACGACACCGAACATTCGCTCGGTCACGCGCGCCACGTCGCGCCGGCGGGATCGTTGGTTGCGCGGGCGCGATAAAGACTGGCCTCGCCGGTCATCGACGGCGCGAGGGCAAGCGTGCTTTGCGCCGGGACAAGGCAGGTATCGCCGGGGGCGAGCACGTCGGTTTTGCCGTCGATCTCGACCCGCCAGTGACCGCGCATCGGCATCAGAACCTCGTTCGCGGTCGTCTTGACGGGGGTTTCAGGGAGCGAGCCACGGGTCAGGAAGTCAACCTCGAAGCCTGGCTTGTCGCGCAGAACACCGTTTTCGCCGATGACGCGCGCCGGTTGCTTGTCGGCCAGCGCCATCAGGTCCCAGTAGCGGGCGACGTGATGGGGAACGACGTCGAGGGTCGTGGGTTCGGGATAGGATTCGAGCGCGTCGTCATCGAGGGTCGGCATCGGGCCGACACCCTCGGGCAGCGCCTGGCCTTTCTTGGTGTCGTATAGCTTTCCGTTCTCGCCCAGCACCAGCCCGTGATCCCTGGCGTCTTCGATCACTTGCGGGGCCCAGATCACACCGCCGCCAGCATCGTCGCCGCCGAGAATCGCCATGATCATCCCGTAATCGGTGCCGATATTCTCGAAGCCGCGGAAGATGCCGGTCGGGATGTTGAAGATATCGCCTTCCTCCAGCGTCACTTCGCCGGCGTTGCCCCAGCGTCCCCAGAAGAAACGCCAGCGGCCCTTGAGCACGAAGAACACCTCGGCGGTGCGGTGGGAATGCAGCGAGTTGCGGCAGCGTGGGGGTTGGCCCGCGGCGCCGATGTTGAAGCCGATGGCATCGGTGATGTGGACGTGCTGGTCGGGGCTTTCGGAGACGCCGCCGCCGATGATCGTGAAGTTCTCTTTCTGGTTCGAGCCGGGCGTGTGGGCGTCGATGAAGGCGGTCTTGCAGGGGATTAGCTCGCCATAGCGAACGATCTGGGGGGCAGTCATGGTTTCAATTCCTTGACGTTGGTAGACAAAGGGAAGTGGCAATCGGGCATTGCGGGTCAGCCTGACGCCATCAGAATCTGTTTCCAGATCGCGATTTCGTCATAGAGCGCGTATTCACGGCGCAGTCCCCACGGCCCGTATTCGGCGTGGCACATGCCGAAAACATGGACCCGAGCGCCGGTCGGCTGACCGAACGTGCCCCAGCCGTCGTGGGTGCCGTCAAGCGACCAGCGGAGCGCGGCGCGGGGGCTGAGCATGTCGGCGTCCATGCCGATCTGGTGATGGATCTTGAATTCCGCCGAAGGGAAGGACGCGCGCAGACCGACCCAGAATTCGGTGACGGCCTCGCGCCCTATCACCTGTCGTGCGCCCGCGTAATCGCCGATTACCGCGCGGTCGTAGTCGGTCAGGATATGGTTGAAATCCTTGTCCATGATCCGGGTCAGCGTGTCGCCGTAGCTTTGGCCCCAGGCGTTGTCGTTGCCGCGTCCGTGGTAGCCGCCATCGACATCGTTCTCGGGCAGGAAGGGCTGGGATGCCTTGTCACCGCCGCCTTCGCGTTCGATCAGACCGGCGGCATAGGTGCGCGGGTCCATCCCGAGTTGGCGGACGATGCCGCCGTAGTCGCGCACCAACCATTCGTCGTAGATCGTCTCGTCCCTGGTGGCACAGTCGGCGATCACGCGGACGACCCATTTCCGGCCGGTCGCGGGGCCGAATTGCCCGTCGCGGGTGTGGGTCGCGGTGGTGATGAGGCGATGCGAGGAGAGGTGCCCGTGCTGCGCATCGTTCGACCAGATCACGTCCTCGGCGTAAAGCTGGCGATCGGGAAATTCATTGATCGTCGCCATCGTCGAGGCGATGACCTCCTGATTGCCACGCTGGATTCCCATCGGCGAGCGCACCGGGATCTGATCGGCGTAATAATAGTTCAGCGTCGCGACGCCGCGATCCTCCCAGATCTCTTTCGTGATACCGATGATGTAATCCGGGAAGTCTTTGAATTTGTTCGAATAGCCGGTCAATTTGTCCATCCTGTGGGTATCCGGGCCGATCCGCGCAGGATCAGCGGTCCTTCGATTTGTATCTGTTGCGGCGGCCGGTCGGGCTGATTGATCTGAGACAGCATGGTTTCGACCGTCGCCTCGACCATGCGGTTCACCGGCTGGCGCACCGTCGTCAGATCGAATGCGGGCCACGCCGCAAGCGGCACGTCGTCGTAGCCGACGACCGACACATCGTTCGGCACATTCACCCCGAGTTCGTGTTTCAGCGTGTCGAGCACGGCGCAGGCCATGTGGTCGTTGCCGACGAAAATGGCGTCGGGCGGGGTTGCGGACTGCATCAGGTCGCGGGTCGCCTTTGACGCGATGTCGCGGTCGTAGTGGCCGTCGATAATGGCGAGCGGTTCCAAACCGGCCCTGGCCAGACCTTCGACGAATCCCCGCTGGCGGTCGCGCCCTGTCGAAGACCCCTGCCAACCCGCGATATGCGCGATGCGCGTGTGACCGCCCGCGACGAGAAACTCGGCGACCCTGCGGCCCCCGTCGACGTTGGCCGAAGTGACCGACGACAACCCCGATCCGTCCTGACCACGGTTGAACATGACCACGGGAATGCCCTCGGCGGCGCAGCGTTCGGTCAGTTCGCTGGACATCGCGACGCTGGCGGTGATGATCCCGTCGACGCGGTAGTCGGTCAGCTCCTGCACGATCCTGTCGATCCCATCGCTGCTGTTTTCCGCCATGAAAACAAGGATGTGGTAGCCCTCGGCCTGAAGCGCCTTCGACAGACGTTCCAGAGCGACCGGATAGAACTGGTTGTCGAGATAGGCCACGACCAGTCCGATGATCCCGCTTTTACCGGTGATCATCGCGCGCGCCAGCGGGTTCGGGCGGTAGCCAAGCTCGGTTGCGGCCTTGCGCACCTTGGCCACGGTCGCGGGGCTGGCGGAGGCACCCGAAAAGACCCGGCTGACCGCCGACTGACTGACCCCGGCGCGGCGGGCCACGTCCTGCGATGTGACACGGGGCATCATTCCGCCGTCCACCCGCCATCAATCAGCAACGATGTTCCGGTGACAAGCGCGCTGGCATCGCTGGCAAGATAGGTGACGGCCCCCATGATGTCGGTCACTTCGCCGACACGACCCAGCTTGATCTTCTCTTCGATCCATTTGACGCGGTCCGGGTTGGAAAACGTCTGTTCGGTCAGAGGCGTGCGGATGAAGGTCGGGCAGATCGTGTTGACGCGAATGCCGTGGGGTCCGAATTCGATGGCCATCGCCTTGGTGAAGCCCTCAACCGCGTGCTTGGTGGCGCAATAGACCGACCGGTCGATGCCCCCGACGTGGGCCATCTGGGATGAAATGTTGATGAGGCTTCCCGGTTTTTGGGCGGCGATCAGCCCCTTGGCTACAGCGCGGGTCAGGAAATAGGCACCACGCACGTTGAGGTTCGTGACGGCGTCATAATCGGCCAAAGTCGCTTCGGTCGCGGGCGCATGACGGGCAAGACCGGCGGAGTTCACCAGGATGTCGAAGGGCCCAAGCTCGGCAATGCTGCGTTCGGTTGCTTCGATGTCGGTGACGTCGAGCGCATGCGGTTCGGCGGTCCAGCCCTCGGCTTTCATGCGCGAGGCCAGATCGACGAGTTTGTCCCGGGAGCGGGCAACGAGCGTGACGTCCGCGCCCGCCTCGGCCAGCGCAACGGCGCAGCCTTCGCCGATGCCCGACGACGCCCCCGCGATCAAAGCGCGGCGACCATCGAGCCGGAACGAAGGAGTGCGGGGAAGGGTCATTCGGCGGCCGTCCCGTAGGCAATGTTCTTGCCGCCATAGCGCCGCACACGCAGGTTGCATTGTTCGGCATGGCCGACGAAGCCTTCGAGCATGCACAACCGCGATCCGTATTCGCCGATCATCGCGGCGGCCGAGTCTGTCGTGATCTTCTGATAGCTGTGTGTTTTCAAATACTTGCCGACCCAGAGACCACCGGTATAGCGACCTGCTTTCTTGGTTGGAAGCGTGTGGTTGGTGCCGATGACCTTATCGCCGTTGGCGACATTCGTGCGCGGTCCAAGAAACAGAGCGCCGTAGCTGTGCATTTTCTCCAGGAACCAGTCGTCGCGGTCGGTCATGACCTGCACATGCTCGGAGGCGAGGTCGTTGGCGACGTCCAGCATCTGGGCGTAGGTGTCGCAGACGATGACCTCGCCGTAGTCGCGCCACGATACGGATGCGGTGTCGGCAGTCGGGAGGATGGCGAGAATCCGGTCGATTTCGGACATGGTCGCTTCGGCCAGTTTGCGCGAGTTGGTGACAAGCACGGCGGGCGAATTGTAGCCATGCTCGGCCTGACCAAGAAGATCGGTTGCGCACATTTCGGCGTCGACGGTTTCGTCGGCGATTACCATGGTTTCGGTCGGACCAGCGAAAAGGTCGATGCCGACGCGACCGTAAAGCTGGCGCTTGGCTTCTGCCACAAACGCGTTGCCGGGGCCGACGAGCATATGGACGGGTTCGATCGTTTCGGTTCCGATGGCCATCGCGCCTATGGCCTGGATGCCGCCGAGAACGTAGATTTCGTGCGCGCCGCCAAGATGCATGGCCGCGATCACCGCCGGGTTGGGCTTGCCCCTGAACGGCGGGGTGCAGGCGATGATGCGCGGCACACCGGCGACCGAGGCTGTCGCGACGGACATATGCGCGGACGCGACCATCGGGAACTTGCCGGCGGGGACGTAACAGCCGACCGACTGCACGGGGATGTTCTTGTGTCCGAGAATGACGCCGGGAAGCGTTTCGACCTCGATATCCAGCATCGAATTCCGCTGGGCCTGCGCGAAGTTGCGGACCTGGGCCTGGGCGAACTTGATGTCCTCCAGATCGCGGGGGGCGACCTCGGCGATCAGGGCGTCGATTTCTGATTGCGATAGCCGGAAGCTGGCCGGGGTGTAACTGTCGAACTTCTCGCTCAGTTCGCGCAGGGCGGCATCACCGCCGGTCTCGATCGCGGCCAGCGTTGTTTCGACGGTGGCGCGGACCTTGGCGTCGTCTTCGGCGCGTTCGGTGTCGGGCTTGCCGCGTTTCAGATATTCAATCGTCATCTCGTCAACCTCAATCTGGTTTGGCCGGCTGCCGTTCGCCGCGGTCATAGACCTCCCAGCCTTCTCCGTTGAAAATGTCGTGGCCAAGCTGGGCGAGAACGCTGGCGAAATCGACCGACACCGGGTTGTCGGCGATACGCCCGTCCTCGACCCGCCAGAAATCCATGTAGGGGATTTTCACGCGCTTGCCGGTTGGCGCGATGCCCATGAACGCGCCCGAATGCGTCGCTTCGATATGGCCGAAACAGGCAGCCCAGTCACCGTCGGCCAGAAATTTTTCGGTTTTGTAGTCGCGGTCGGTGAAGGCAGCCCGCAGGGGGAGTTGCCAGTTGGCGCGGAACGCCGCGACGCCGTCCTTGGTGCCGCAGCCCTGATTGCCACGCCATTGGAAGTCTTTCGCGAAATACACGGACATATCGTTCTCGCCCGCTGCGAGACCGGCTTCCATGCGCTTGATGACGTCCAGAGTGCTGGCGGATTGCTTGTCGTGTGCCATGTTGTCGGCTTAACCTTTCGCGTCCAGACGCTCGCCTGACTTGGCGTCGAAGAGGTGGCAGATCACCGGCGGGATATGGACCGAAACCGCAGTGCCGATCTCTGCGCGGAAATCCTTGTGGGCCTTGACGGCGACAAGCGCACCGCCTGCCCGCATCGTCACCATCGTCGCGTCGCCAAGCAGTTCGAGCGAATAGATCGGCGCGCTTATTTCGCCAGCGTCGGCGAGACTTGCATCCTCGGCCCGGAAACCCAGCACGACGTCACCGGAGCGGTCGCTTTGCAGCCCTGCGATCCGGACGTTCCTGCCTTCGAACACGCCGCCCGAGAGCGTGCCTTCCATAAGGTTCATGGCCGGGTTGCCGATGAACCCGGCGACGAACGTATTCGCCGGGGTGTCGTAGATGTCGGTCGGGGTGCCAACCTGCTGGACGATGCCCTTGTTCATCACCACGACGCGGTCGGCCAGCGTCATCGCCTCGATCTGGTCGTGGGTCACATAGACCGTCGTGACCTTCAGTTCGTGGCTGAGGTTCTTGATCTGGGCGCGGGTCGAGACGCGAAGCTTTGCGTCGAGGTTCGAGAGCGGTTCGTCCATCAGGAACACGTTCGGTTGACGGACGATGGCGCGGGCCAAAGCGACCCGCTGGCGCTGGCCACCCGACAATTCAGCGGGACGACGATGCAGGAATTCCGTCAGTTCGACCATCTCGGCGGCACGGCGGACGGCGGCGTCGTGATCGCCGGTCGCTGACTTCCTCACCTTCAGGGGGAAGCGGATGTTCTCGTATACGTTCATGTTGGGATAAAGCGCGTAAGACTGGAAAACCATCGCCACATCGCGGTCCTTGGGATCAAGATCGTTGATGCGCTTGCCGTCGATCAGGATGTCGCCTTCGGTCGCCTCTTCAAGACCGGCGATCATCCGCATGGTCGTGGTCTTGCCACAGCCCGACGGACCGAGCAGAACCAGAAATTCCTCGTCCGGAATCGTCAGGTCGAAGTTCGCCACTCCGACGAAGCTGCCCCAACGTTTCGAGATGTTCCGAAGCTCGATCTCGGCCATGACATCGCCCATGTTGCATACGAATGCATAAGTTGTAGACACGAATCATAAAAGTCCGCAAGTTCTTTGTTACATGATCGTATCGCACTAGCTGAGTGAAATATTTTTCTTGCCAGATTATAACATTCTGCCGTTTAATTGCATTCGTATGCATGTCCGCACCGATTCGAGCGGCGTGCGCGTGAATGACCCGGACACCGGGCTAGAGCACTGACACGGAGGAACTGATCAGATGAACATGCTCAAGACGACCGCGCTTGCAACTGTGCTTGCTGCGCTTGCAACTACGGCGATGGCGGAGTGTCCGGTTGAAGCCGGGCGGGTCAGCATTGTCGGCAACGAATTCCCGGCGATCCAGACGGTCGCGCGCGAGGCGCTCAAATGCGTCGGCGGCGGCGAGGCCAAATCGAACCTGACTGCGGACCACCAGAAGATCAACCTGGCCGGAATGTCGGGAAATCCGGCCGAATACACGACCGCGATCATCGCCAACTCGTCCATCGTCGCGCTGATAAACGAGGACGTTATCCGGCCGCTGAACGATCTGGTCGCCAAGCACGGCGACGGCATTCAGGATTTCCAGCTTATCCGGATCGGCGACGACATCATGGCCGTGGCGTTCATGGCGAACGCACAGCATCTGGTCTATCGGGCCGATGTGCTGGAACAGATCGGAGTCGAGCCGCCAACGACCTATGAGGATATGCTTGAGGCTGCCAAGATGATCCGCGAACAGGGCATCATGGAGAACCCAATCGGTGGCGCTTATGCGGCCGGCTGGAACCTCGCCGAAGAATTCATCAACATGTATATCGGCTATGGCGGCGAGTTCTTCAAACCCGGCACCGCCGAGGTCGCGATCAATAACGAAGCGGGCATCAACGCGCTGAACATGATGAAATCGCTGAGCGAATACATGAACCCCGACTACCTGACCCACGATTCCAACGGCACCTCGGCCGAATGGGAAGCGGGTAACGTTGCGCTGATGAACATGTGGGGGTCGCGGACCGGCGTGCTGATGGACGATGAAGGGTCCGAAGCGGTCGTGCACGAGAACACCAAGGTCGCACCGCCGATGACCGTCGGTGGCGGAACGATTCCCGCCTCGACGCTCTGGTGGGACGGATGGACGGTTTCCAAGAACATCTCGGACGAGGACGCCGAAGCGACGTTCGTGGCGATGAAGGCCGGTATCAGCCCCGACATCCTGAACGACGAGACTATGGCGGAAGCGGTCTGGATGATCGAGGGTTATCAACCCGCCGACGTCAATGCCGGGGTTTTCGCGGCGATGGATCTGGGCACTCAGGCGTATCCGATGTTGCCGTATCAGGGACTTCTGCACACCGCGCTTGGCGACAACATCGCCGACTTCCTTCAGGGCAAGGAAAGCGCCGAGCAGGCCCTGGCCGATGTTGAAGCGGCGTATACCGCTGCGGCGAAGGAAAAAGGCTTCCTCAACTGAAGTCATTGCTGGCGGGGCGCCGTGGGTGCCCCGCCGCAGATCAGCCGCGTATCCATGCCGACTGACGAGGGGCACCATGAAACATAAAAGCTTTTTCTGGTTCGTCCTGCCGTCGACGGTGGCGATGCTGCTTTTCATCTTCTTCCCGATCGTCTCGGTCGTCGTGCAGTCGCTCTACAAGTCGCACGAGCAGGTGATCGTCGAGACCGAGAATTGCGGACCGTTCGGGTGCAACAAGACCACGACAATCGACCAGGCCGCGACCGAGGCATTGCGCGCCGAACGGCCGCTGGGACGGTTCGCGGGGCTGGAGACCTATCTTGATCGCGGGCATCTGGCGACGACCGAGGTTTCGACGCTCTGGCAGCAGAGCGAAAGCTGGGGGCAATTCATGGGCAGGATGCTGAACCTGCCCTTCTACAAGGCGATTTTCTTCACGCTGGCCTACACATTCGTCGTCACGCCGCTGACCATCGTCTTCGGCTTCATGATCGCGGTGGCCGTGAACAGCGCGGCCAAGGTGATCCGCGGGCCGCTGATATTCTTTTCGCTGCTGCCGATGATCGTCACGCCGCTGGTCGGTTCGCTGATCCTGTTCTGGATGATCGACGCGCGCGGTGTCATCGGGACCGCGCTTCAGGTGATCGCCGGAGATCCGAGCCTGTCGGTCAAGGCCTCGACGCCGCTGATGTGGATCATGCTGATGGTTTACGGCGTCTGGCACGCCGCGCCGTTCGCCTTCATTGTCTATTATGCGGGGCTTCAGACGGTGAACACCGACACACTGGAAGCCGCGATGATTGACGGTGCCAGTCGGTGGGAGCGGATCAAGTACGTGGTGATCCCGCACCTGTTGCCGCTCACGACGTTCATCGCGCTCATTCAGCTTATGGACAACTTCCGGGTTTTCGAGCCGATCGTCAGCTTCTCGGCTTCGGCCCACGCGACCTCGCTCAGTTGGGCGATCTACAACGATCTGGGCGGTGAAACGCGGCAATTGTCGTCAGCCGCCGCCACCTCGGTCCTGACAATCATCGGCGTCGCCATCCTTTTGTCGCCGGTGGTTGTGCGCACCTATCGCGATTTCAGCAGGAAGTAGGATCACATGAGCACCGTTCTTGCCCAGAAAAAACCGCTGCCGCTGAAGCTTTTTACCGTCGGCTTCCTGAGCCTGTGGATGCTGCTTGCGGCGTTCCCGTTTCTCTGGACGCTGTGGGGTTCGTTCAAGGTCGAGGGCGACTTTTTCTCCAAGGCGGACTGGGCCAATGCCCTGTTCGGAACCATGACCGTTATCGAGACCGGCCAGCCCTTCACCGGACAGGGTTATGAGGGTGCGTGGATACAGGAAGAGTTCTGGCGCGCGGCGCTCAACACGCTGATCGTGTGCGTAAGTGTGGTGACGATTTCGCTGACATTCGGGACGCTTGGCGCCTATGCGCTTTCGCGGTCTACCTATCGCTATGCGTTCTGGTTCCTGATCATCGCGCTGATCTTTCGCGCCATGCCGCCGATCACACTGGTGTCGGGTTATCTGCCGGTGTTCTTCAATTGGAACCTCTGGGGGCATCTGCCGACCGCGATCATCGTTCTGGTGGCGATCAACCAGCCGTTTACGCTTTGGATGCTGCATTCGTTCTTCAACAACATCCCCAAGGATCTGGACGAAAGCGCGATGGTGGACGGCTGCACGCGGTTTCAGGCATTTCGCCATGTGATCGTGCCGGTGATGTGGCCGGGGGTGATCACGACGGCGCTGTTCTCGTTCCTTCTGGCCTATAACGACTTCGCGGTGACTGCGATGATCCTGTCGAAGGAGAACCAGACGATGGTTCCGAAGATCGCGAGTTTTCTCGGCACGACGCAGACCAAAGGCAACGTGATGTTCGCGGTGGCGGCGGTTGTGTCGGTGACCGCGCCGTTGTTCATAATGATCATGTTCTTCCAGCGTCAGATCGTCGGCGGTCTGACAGCCGGGGCGGTCAAAGGCTGAAGTGACCATGACGTTTCAGGATGAAAAGGCCCTTGTGTTGGCGCATTACGCAGCACTGGCCAATGCGACGCCCGAGAATGTCGCGCGCGTTCTCGCTGAGCGGACGTCCGGCGACTGGCACTGGCGCGGGATGCATCCGATCCACGAACACCATGGAGCCGAGGCTGTCGCCGCGTCGTTCTGGGCACCGTTGCTTCAGGCAATGTCAAGCCTTCAGCGGCGTCCCGATATTTTCATCGCGGGCGAGAACCACCTGAGCGCGGGCGGTGTGTGGGTGGTGCAGATGGGGCATCTGATGGGGCTGTTCGACGGTCCCTTCCTCGGCATTACGCCGACCCGCAAGATCTCGATGCTGCGATACGCGGAATTCAACCGGGTCGAGGGTGGCAGGATCGTCGAGACGGCACTGTTTTGCGATCTGATCCACTTCATGCATCAGGCAGGTCTGCGCCCACTGCCGCCGCAGACCGGGCAACACCTGATTCAGCCGGGGCCGATGACGCACGATGGTCTTCTGTATGGCTCCACCGACCCGGCAGAGGGCGCGGAAACGCTGGCGCTGATCGAGCGGATGATCGGGGATATCAACGCGCACCGGCGCTATGATGATCCGGCCGAGGAACTGGCGCAGACGTGGCACGACGACATGCTGTGGTGGGGTCCGGACGGGATCGGCGCGACCTATACGATACCGCGCTATATCGAGCAGCATCAGCGACCGTTCCGCGAGGAACTGACGGATCGCAAGTTCAACGGCCACATCGCGCGGCTGGGCGAAGGCAATTACGGCGGCTTCTTCGGCTGGCCCAATCTTACGTTGACCCCAACCGGCGGCTACATGGGCCTGCCCGCAAGTGGAAAGACTTCGGCCGATATGCGGGTTGTGGATCTTTACCGACGCGACGGCGATAAACTGGCCGAGAACTGGATTTTCATCGACATTCTGCATTTCCTAAACATGCAGGGGCTCGACGTGTTGGGCCGGATCGAAAGTCTGCGTCCGGTCTAGGTGCGGATCATGCTTCGGTCCATTTCGGCGGAACGAGGCTTGCGCGGAACCATTCGACCAGTGTCACCATCGAATAGACCGGCAATCCCGTCGCGGCACGGATGGCTGCGGCATAGGGCGACATGTTCGTGCATTCGAGCACGATCGCCGCCACTTCCGGATGGCGTGCCTTGAGCGCGAGCGCGGCTTCGACGTTGTCTGCGCGCGCCGCGTCGACATCCAGCGTTTCGGCGTCGCCCAGAATGGCTTCGGTGAAGTGCCTGCGGCCTTCGGTTGTGCCGATGGGCGTGTCCTCGGGGACGCCTGCTGCGTGGAGGTGGTGCGGTGCGAGTGATCTGGCCGAGATCGTAAGGATTCCTGCGCAGCGGCCCGCAGGCAGAAGTCGATTGATTGCCGCCACCTGAAACAGCGCGGACGTCAGGACCGGAATGCCGACGGCGGCGGCCAGATCGGCCTGTGCGACCGACAGAAATCCGCAAGATGTGGTGATGCCAATCGCGCCGTCGGCTTCCAGCGCCCGCGCCGCTTCGATGAACGCGGGCAAAAGCGCCAGCGGATCCCCGCGAACGATGCGATCCGGCGAGGCGCGTGGCACGGTGCGGAACAGGACGGGGAAATCCCACGTCGCCGGATTGCCCATGTCGCCGGGAATGCGCGGAAACTTCGTGTCCAGCATCAGGATGCCGATCGGGCCGGGTTCGGGGTCGGTGGCGTACATTTCGCTCCTTTCGGCGCGAGCATGGGTTGGGTTTGGCCGCGCTGGCAAGTGTCAGAGGCTTGAATGTCGACGGAAAAGCCCGTCCTGTGGATCGGCAAGCAGGGGACAATTCACCGCATGACCCATATCTCGGACGCCGCGCAATGACCCGGCGCGTCGCAATCGTCGGGGCGGGTATTGTCGGAGTGTCGACCGCGATCTGGCTTCAACGCGCCGGTCACAAGGTGACGCTGATCGACAGGGCGGGACCGGCGGAGGGGACAAGCTATGGCAATGGCGGGATTCTGGCCAGTTGCGCCATCGTTCCGGTGACCGTGCCGGGGCTTTCGCGCAAAGTGCCGCGGATGCTGTTCGATCCCGATCAGCCGTTGTTCATGCGCTGGTCCTACCTGCCCCGTCTCATGCCCTGGCTCGTGCGCTATCTGCGCCACGCCAACCCGCGCGACACGGCGCGAATCGCCGCCGCGCTTTACAGAATTGTCGGCGACAGTCTGGCCGATCATCAGGCACTGGCCGAAGGAACACGTGCCGCGAAGTGGATCGTGCCGTCCGATTACCTTTACGCCTATCCCAGCCAGGCCGCGTTCGGGGCGGACGCCTATGGTTGGGGATTGCGCGGCGAGCATGGATTTGTATGGGACGAGTTGGCGGCGGACGAATTTCATGCGCTGGACCCGGCCTTCGGTTCGCATCTGACGTTCGCGGTGCGGATGGGCAACCACGGCTATATCTCCGATCCCGGCCAGTATGTGAAAGACCTCGCGGCGCATTTCGTTGACAGCGGCGGCACCTTGTCGATTGCCGATGTCACCGATGTTTTACGCGACGGTGGCGCGGTCAGCGGTGTAGTCGCCAACGGTGAAACGATTGCTTGCGATGCGGTGGTTCTGGCGACCGGCATCTGGTCGGGGGCACTTGCGCGCAAACTTGACGTGAAGGTCCCGATGGAAAGCGAGCGCGGTTATCACGTCGAATTCTGGGACGCGGAAGGCGGCCCCAATTTTCCGACGATGGTGGCCGCGGGAAAATTCGTCGCCACGCCGATGAAGGGTCGATTGCGGCTGGCTGGCGTCGTCGAATTGGGCGGGCTTGATGCGCCTCCCTCACGCGCACCGTTCGAACTGCTCAAGCGGCAGGCCAAGATCACCTTCCCGAATTTGACGTGGAGTCGAACGAGCGAATGGATGGGCCACCGTCCCGCGCCCGCCGATTCGATTCCCGTGATCGGTGCCGTTCCGGGCGTCGCCGGAGCGTATATGGGTTTCGGTCACCACCATGTGGGGCTGACGGGCGGTCCGAAAACCGGGCGATTGTTGGCGCAACTCATATCGGATCAACAGCCAAACATTGACCTTACCCCCTATTCGCCTGCACGCTTCGCCATCAAAGGACGGGTCACGACCTGAAATGAACCGCGTCCGGAAAATCTAACACGGGAGAGACCTTATGAAACTGACCACTCAACTTCTGGCGGCGACCGCTGTCGTTGCGACCGCGATGCCGGCGATGGCCGAGACCTGGGATATGCCGATGGCCTATGCCGCAACCAACTTCCATTCGGAAGTCGGCGCCGAATTCGCGCAATGCGTGACGGACGGCACGGGCGGAGACATCGAAATCGTGACACACCCGTCGGGATCACTTTTCAATGGTGCCGACATCAAGCGCGCGGTTCAGACCGGACAGGTCAATATCGGCGAGAGACTTCTTTCCGGACACGCCAACGAGAACGCCGTTTTCGGCTATGATTCGGTGCCGTTCCTGGCAACGTCGTTTGACGATTCCGAGAAGCTTTACGAAGCCGCCCGCCCGAAGATCGAAGAGGCCCTGGCCGCCGACAACCTCACATTGCTCTATGCTGTCGCATGGCCGCCGCAGGGATTGTATTTCAAGGATGAGGTAAACTCGGTCGCCGATATGGCCGGTGTCAAGTTCCGCTCGTACAACAGCGCAACGGCGCGTCTGGCCGAATTGACGGGGATGCTTCCGGTTCAGATCGAAGCCGCCGAGATCAGCCAGGCGTTCGCGACCGGCGTCGCTGAATCGATGATTTCATCGGGGGCGACCGGCTATGACCGCAAGGTCTGGGAAAGCCTGAAGTATTTCTACGAAGTCGATGCATGGCTGCCACGCAACTATGTTTTCGTGAACACCGACTCGTGGAATGCTCTGGACGATGCGAAAAAAGCGATCTTCACGGACTGCTCTGAAAAGGCTGCGGCCGAGGGGCTTCAGCGCGCCAAGGACTACACGCAATTCACGATGGACGGTCTGCGCGAAGGCGGCATGACCGTCGCGCCTGCTTCGGACACGTTGAAGGACGAACTGCGCGCCATCGGTGAAACGATGACGACCGAGTGGCTGGCCGAAGTCGGCGAAGACGGTCAGGCCATCGTCGACGCTTTCAAGGCTATGCAGTGATCTGACGGGGCGCCTCCAAAGGGCGCCCCGCTTTCTAACGGGACGGGACAATCGGAATGGGACTATCGCGGGCGCTCAGGCGCGGGCTGGACGGACTTTATCTGATCTCCGGCGTTGCCGCTGCGCTGTGTCTTGTCGCGATTCTGACGCTGATCGTCTTTCAGATGGTGGCGCGCTGGACTGGCGAGGTGTTTCCCGGTGCGCCCGAATACGCCGGCTACGCGATGGCGGCCGCCAGCTTTCTTGCCTTTGCGAGCGCGCTGAACCACGGAACCCATATCCGCGTTTCGATCGTGCTGAATGCGGTCCCCGAGAAAGTGCGGCGCTGGATGGATATCTGGTGCTTCTCGATCGGCGCGGCGATTGCGTGGTACTTCGTCTGGTACGGCTGGCGCTTCGTCTACTTCTCGTGGAAATTCGGGGACGTCAGTCAGGGGCAGGACAAGACGCTTTTGTGGATGCCGCAATCGCTGATGCTGATCGGAGCCGTCATCCTCGCCATCGCCCTGAGCGATCATCTGCTGTCCCTGATTGTCAGCGGCAATCACCGGATCAAGCGCGATCTTGTCGATCAGAGCTTCGGAGAATAGCGGGCCATGGAAAACCTTCCCGTCATCGCGCTGTTCCTGTTCGTGCTGTTCGTGCTTCTTGGCTCCGGTGTCTGGGTCGGACTTGCGCTGATGGGCGTTGCTTGGGTCGGGATGGAGTTGTTCACCACCAGACCGGTCGGTGATGTCATGCTGACCACGATCTGGCGGTCGTCGTCGTCGTGGACGCTGACCGCATTGCCGCTGTTCATCTGGATGGGCGAAATCCTTTACAGGACGCGATTGTCCGAGGACATGTTTCGCGGCCTTGCACCGTGGATGTCGCGCCTGCCGGGGTCGCTGGTGCACACCAATATCGTTGGCTGCACGGTTTTCGCGGCGGTGTCGGGGTCGTCGGCGGCGACGCTTACCACGGTGGGCAAGAT
Organism: Paracoccaceae bacterium; assembly: GCA_037968835.1. Classification (GTDB taxonomy): domain Bacteria; phylum Pseudomonadota; class Alphaproteobacteria; order Rhodobacterales; family Rhodobacteraceae; genus JBBKWG01. Next base: position 3,841 of record JBBKWG010000038.1, on the reverse strand, counting down.
GTCGATCCCCGAGCTTCGCAAGCGCAACTATCCCGAGAGCATGGTGATCGGCACGCTTGCCGGCGCGGCGACCTTGGGATTGATGATTCCGCCCTCGCTAACGCTTATCGTTTACGGCGTCACGATCAACGAGAGCATCTCGAAGCTGTTTTTCGCGGGCATCGTGCCGGGGATCGTTCTGGCGGCGATGTTCATGGTCTATGTCGCGGTCATGTCCAAGGTCTCGTCGGATTGGAACCCGACGCCCGAAGCCGACATGACGTTCGCCGAGCGGGTCGCCAATTCGCGCTTCCTGATCCCGGTGATCTGTCTGATCCTGTTGGTGATCGGTTCGATGTATCTGGGCTTTGCCACCGCGACCGAGGCTGCAGCCTTCGGTGTGATCGGCGCACTTGTGCTGGCGGCAACGCAGGGCTCGCTTGGATGGGCGACGTTCCGGGAAAGCCTGATGGGCGCGACCCGCACCAGTGCGATGATCGCGCTTATACTTGCCGGGGCGGCGTTCTTGTCGCTGGCGATGGGGTTCACCGGATTGCCGCGCGGTCTGGCCGATCTCATCGCGTCCTGGGAACTGAGCCGGTTCCAGCTTCTGATGGCGCTTCTGGTCTTTTACATCGTGCTCGGCATGTTCCTGGACGGTATTTCCTCGGTCGTGCTGACGATGGCTGTGGTCGAGCCGATGGTGCGCGAGGCCGGGATCGACCTGATCTGGTTCGGCATTTTCATCGTGGTCGTGGTCGAGATGGCCCAGATCACGCCACCGATTGGATTCAATCTGTTCGTCTTGCAAGGCATGACCGATCACGAGATGGGCTTTATCGCGCGCGCGGCGTTTCCGATGTTCCTGATCATGGTGGTGATGGTCTTCGTTTTGATCGCCTTCCCCGACCTCGCAACGTGGCTTCCCGACAACATTCGGCAGGGGCCGGGTCGCTAGCGCGTGGTGCTCGACTTCCTCGAAGCCTCCGGGCGCCACGGGCGGCTTTGGCTGGTCGCGGGGTTGATCGCGGGTCTGACCCTGCCGTCGGTCGCCGCGATCCTGCGACCGTGGTTGCCGGAACTGGTGGCGCTGCTGTTGTTCCTGTCGGCGCTTCGGATCGGAGCGCGGGCGGCGGTCGGGCGGTTGGAGGACACGCGCCGCACGGTCTTGACCTTGGCGGTGTATCAGGTGGCGATGCCGTTGATCGCGCTGGCGGTTTTTGCGGCATTCGGTGTTGCGGAGACGCCATTGGCGCTGGCCATCGTCCTGATGCTGAGCGCGCCGTCCGTCACCGGCGCGCCGAATTTCACCGCGTTGATGGGCCACGATCCCGCACCCGCGATGCGCCTTCTGATCCTCGGGACGGCGCTGTTTCCGCTGACGATGTTGCCGGTTCTGTGGCTGGCACCGGGACTGGGCGGGATCGGCGTCGTGATCCTTGCGGCGCTGCGCCTGATCCTGGTCATCGCGGTGGCGGTTGCGCTTGGGTTTGCGGTTCGTGCGGTTGCGGTTCCGACGCCGAGTGATCGGCAGCGCCGTGCGCTGGACGGGCTTGGCGCCATCGTTCTTGCGATCGTGGTGATCGGATTGATGTCCGCCCTTGGTCCGGCGCTGAAAGAGACGCCCGCCATCGTTCTCGGCTGGCTGGGTGCGGCGGTGGCGGTTAATTTCGGATTGCAGGCGTTGGCGTTCGGACTGATCCGGGAACCGGGCGTCGCGATTGTTGCCGGCAATCGAAACATCGCACTTTTTCTGGTGGCGCTGCCAGCCGGTATCTCGGACCCGATCCTGATCTTCATCGGGTGCTATCAGATCCCGATGTACCTGACACCGCTGGTCATGCGCCGCCTTTATGGCGTCGGTGATCTCTAGGCGTCCACCACCTTGCGCAGCCCGGCGAGCGTGGCGGCCAATAGCCGCTGCGCCTCGGTTTCGGTGTCGGCTTCGACGTAGCAGCGCAATTCAGGTGCATTTCCCGACGGGCGCACGGTGACGATCACTCCGGTGTCGAAGGTCAGTCGGGCGCCATCGGTCGTATCGACGCTTTCAAGGTCGCCAAGACCCTCGGGCAGGATCGCAAGGTCGCCGTTGACGAGGTTTGCCGCCAGCTTGCGTGACACCTCGGTCGGAACGTCGGTCAGTCGGTCGGTCGCGGTGCGGCGGGATGGCAGATCGGCGACAAGCCCGGCGAGGGTGGAAGCGCGGGCGGTGGCTTCGGCCAGAACCGCGACGATGGGCAAGGTGGAATCGCGGGTCATCAGGGCGGCGAGGCTGTTGTCCCCGCGCATCGCCTTGAACCCGAGCAGGACGCCGCCGTTGGCTTCGTATCCGATGACCTTCGCGCCCGGATCGCGCATGCGTTCTTCCATGCCCGCGATCACGTATGGCGATCCGATCCGGCACCGGTCGATGGACGCGAACAGGTCCATCTTTTCGACCAGAGTATTGGACGACACTGGCGTCACGACATGGGTTGCCCCCAGATGTCGGGCGCTGAGCGGTCCAAGGATGTCACCGGGGATAATGCGTCCGTCGGCGTCCGCCACCATCGGTCGGTCAGCGTCGCCGTCGGTTGAAACGATCGCATCCAGTCCGTGTTCGGCGGTCCATGCGGCCAGCTTGGTTCGCACGGCGGGGTCGACAGCTTCAGTGTCGATGGGGATGAAGGTTTTCGATCGCTCGAGCAGCGTCACTCGGGCGCCGAGCGCGGTCAGGATGTCGGGCAGGATATCGCGCGCGGCCGAGCTCTGCTGCCAGACGCCGACCTTCAGCCCGCCAAGCGACTTCGCCGCGAAGAAATCCGTGAACCGCCGCTTGTAGAGGGTCTGGGCATCGTCATCGAAGTTGAGGTCCGAAGGCTGGCTGGGGAGGTAGCCGGTCACGTTGACAAGTGCGGCGACGAGATCCGCTTCGTCCGATTTCGTGATCTCGCCCGCACCGGTATAGAACTTCAGACCATTTCGATCGGCGGGGATGTGGCTGCCGGTTACCATGATCGCGACCGTGCCGCGCTCCTCGGCAGCGAGGGCCAGTGCAGGCGTCGGCAAGACCCCGCAATCGACCACCGCAAGACCGGCGGAACGCGCGCCTTGCGCGACAGCCGATGCAATTCGCGGAGAAGATTCGCGAAGGTCGCGACCGATCAGGACCGTGCCGTCATTCGGGTGCAAGCCGACGAACGCGAGCGTGTAGCGCGCGCACAAATCGTCGGTAAGCTCGACAGCCAGCCCACGCAACCCGCTTGTTCCAAACGCCGGCATTGCGGTCTTCCTTTCAATCTCGGTTGGCTCAGCCGTTCAATGCGCGGCATTCGGGAACCGGCGTCAACACCGTTCCGTCCTTCAGGAACCGGCTCAGGTTGTCACAGGTCAGATCACCCATTGCGCGCCGGGTCTCGTGCGTTGCGCTGCCCACGTGCGGCAGCAGGACGACGTTGTCCATTGATTTCAGCGCGTCGGGGATCCTGGGTTCGGCCTCGAAGACATCAAGCCCGGCGCCACCGAGTTTTCCGCTTTCGAGGGCCGCCACCAATGCCGTTTCGTCCACGACCGAGCCGCGCGCGACGTTGATCAGGATGCCGTCGGGCCCCAGTGCGTTTAGGACTTCGGCGTTTATCAGGTGGCGCGTGGCTGCGCCGCCGGGCGTGATGGCGATCAGCACGTCAGAGGCGCGCGCCATCGCTGTCAGATCATCGTAGTATGTGAAGGCCACGTCTTTTTCGCTGCGGGCATGATAGAGCACCGTCGCGTTGAACATCCCGGCCCGCGCCGCGATCGTCTGACCGATGCGCCCGAAACCGACGATGCCGACGGTCCGATCCTGAACCGATGTCGTCAGCGGGAAGCTGCCCTCTTGCTCCCA
>JBBKWG010000037.1:0-4339 GCA_037968835.1 Paracoccaceae bacterium | reverse complement strand
CCATCGAGGAACTGGCGATCGATCAACTGGTAAGCTCCGACGACGGTACCGAACATCGCAGCAAGCTCTGTGTCGAGACCCTTCGTGAAGCCAGCGAGCGCTTCATCACCCCCGATCGCCTCGAAGGGGCGCAGTGTAAGGTGCGGCACGAATTTTCGCGACGCTTCCTTGCGGATCGCCGGTGGTTGGGGCACGGCCGGCGACCGCGATGCTGACGCGAAATGGTCGTACCAGTAGGCGCGTTCCTCGCTTAACCAGTACTCAAACTCCGGGTCACCGATGTCCATTCCTTCAAGAAGTTCGTAGTGAGGTGGCGGCGGGGCCTGTTCGTAAATGTCCACTTTGAGTCGGGCCAGGTCGAGCACAATATCGTCGCCTTGGGCGTCGATGATCGAATGACCGATACCTTCAAAATGACGCCGCAGGTCGCTCAGTTCGTGTCGCAGGCTTGCCCGGCCTAAATGCTGAGGCTTGTCGCTCCACAGGCGGTCCTGAAGCCACGGTCGCGACCGTCGCCCGTTCGGCGCAAGCGCCAGCATCGCGAACAGAGCCCGCGCCTTGCGCCCCGGCGGCGTTGCATCGCTTCCACCGGTTCCGGTCAACGCGAATGAACCGAACAGCGAAACGCGAAGGGTGCCGTAATCCACATCGACGTTCATGGTGCTATCGCAATCAACAAATTGGTCCACGAAGGACTTACTCGCATGCTCTTCTGGAATCGTACCCGAACGACTCCTCGGCTATTCGGTTCAGGTCATAGAGCGGTGCATCATCTTCTTTCACCACATCGCCATTGCTGTCGCGCACGAGTTTAGTGGTGAAGTCTGGAATGACCACATTAACGATCCGAAAAGTCGAGTCGTCTTCAGCCTCGATCGTCCTGTCGAAGTGAAATTGGACGTAAACGCGATTTTCCCCCTCGACATCTGCCATCGCTGGCATTGCGCGGTCGAGTTGGTCATCGGCCGCCGGAATTGAATCATCAAATTCGAGTGTCTCTTGAAAAAACCCTCCGAACTCTTCAGTGTATCGAATCTTTCGCGGGTTGGGGAAACTGACTGCGGCCAGTCCACCGTCGGCGATCTTCGCCGCGATCCTGCTAATCCACTTGCCGATCTGAAGCTGCGTGGGGTCTCCTGTAATGTGTAAGCGTGCCATGTCTGTTCCCTTTCGGAACTTCGCGATAATAAAGCAACTGATCGTGATCAGTTCGATAGTCAAAGGTAGTGCAATGCCTCTTATCATACACTAATGTCCGGTCTTTTAGAAGCGGCGGTTAAGAATGGGCTGATTTCAGCGCCCCACTTTCCGTACTTGCCGGACAAATTTCCAGTGATCATTGCGAGCGCGGCCGTTCGCCTGATTGAGGGTTGCGAACCCCCATTGGGAGGGCGAGCGCGGGTTGGCAGCGGAACCGGCCGAACCCGCGACGCTGCGGCGATGAAAGCACTGTATGAGGCAGCCGAGCGTTATTCGTTGCAATACGATGTGACGCGACCTGACATGTTCGTTCCATCGGAGACTATAGGCGGACCGGCTGAAGGCCTGTCGACGGCGTCGTTAAGTCTTGGGGCGCCCGGTGGCGGTGCCAGATCGATAGGGGCAGCGGCGGGGAAAAGCTTTGATGACGCAGTTGGCCGGGCTGCGCTTGAACTGCTCGAGCATTTTGAACTCGGTCGGCTTGGATCCGACGCTGTCAGTGCGGAGGCGTTCGATCCGGCCACCATTCCCGACCTCGCTGTGACGGTCGATTATCTTTCGAAGCGTTTGCGGCACTTGAAGATTGAGGCCGTTGCAGCACCTTCAGGCTATGCAGTGGTCAGGGCGGTTTGCTGCGACTCGGACGGCGGACGTCCGACAGAAGGCAGCGCAGCTTCCCTTTCGATCGAGGCGGCGGCAGTCAAAGCGGTGGAAGAGGCGATATTTTCTTGGCGCAACATGATCGAACTAGAGCGGAACGGTGTTCCGCCGGCAGTTGGAGCGCCGGATATCTTGCTCCGAACTTACCGCGGGGCAGAAGCCTTGTCGCACCCGATACCGCAGGCTGCGCTGGGCAAGGCGCCCCCTCACATGGAAAGGACGCAAAAGCGGCCGGTGGAGATTCTGGCCAGCGTGACCGGCACGCGCGTCCGCGTCTTTGACATGACGGCGCCGGCCCTCGGCATCCATGTGGCGCGCGTAGTGCTGGACTGAGCGGCGGAAAACCAGTGCAACGACGGCGCGCGCTTTGCCTTGGTCAACTAGCCCTTTTTGAGAGCCCTCTGACCCAGAATCTCGGCGATTTGAACCGCATTCAGCGCCGCACCTTTGCGAAGGTTGTCGCTGACGCACCAGAGATTCAAACCACTGTCGATCGTTGGATCCTGACGTATGCGGCTGATGAAAGTGGCATAGTCGCCGACGCATTCCACGGGCGTTACGTAGCCGCCGTTCTCGCGCTTGTCGACGACGAGAACGCCCGGGGCCACGCGCAGGATGTCTCGAGCTTCATCTTCGTCCAGACCGTCTTCGAACTCGATGTTGATGGCCTCGGAATGGCCGACGAATACGGGCACCCTTACGCAGGTTGCAGTGATTTTTATTTTCGGGTCGAGAATCTTCTTGGTTTCGGCGACCATCTTCCACTCTTCCTTGGTCGATCCATCATCCATGAAGACGTCGATATGCGGTATCACGTTAAAGGCGATCTGTTTGCTGAACTTCGACGGGGCAACCTCCTGGCCAGGAACATACATGCCCTTGGTCTGGTTCCAGAGTTCGTCGATCCCCTCCTTGCCCGCGCCCGACACCGATTGGTAGGTGCTTACGACAACCCGCTTGATGCGCGCGCGGTCGTGCAGTGGCTTCAGCGCCACAACCATCTGAGCGGTCGAGCAGTTCGGGTTGGCGATGATATTCTTCTTGGTATAGCCCATGATCGCGTCGGCATTGACCTCGGGCACGATCAGGGGAACGTCGGGGTCGTAGCGGTAGAGTGACGAATTGTCGATCACCACGCATCCGGACTTGGCGGCCCTAGGGGCGTAGGTCTTTGTCGCCTCCGACCCGACCGCGAAAAGCGCGATGTCCCAGCCGGCGAAATCAAACGTATCGAGATCCTTGGTCTTGAGCGTCCTGTCGCCAAAGCTGACCTCGGTGCCCAACGATCTGCGCGACGCGAGTGCCACGATTTCATCGACGGGAAACTGGCGTTCCGCCAGGATGTTCAGCATTTCGCGGCCCACGTTACCAGTGGCCCCCGCGACGACGACTTTATAGCCCATGATGCCCTCCTTCGGGTCTTTTATCAGACGCAGTCATTTACCGGATCGGTTAGTTGCGGGAAAGAGGCATTTGTCTGTGCGCACTATTTCATGCGATGCAGTTTGACGCGTGGATCGGCCTCGATCAGTTGCTGGACGAAATCGGCCTCGCGCGCGAAATCATGCGGCACATCGGCTGCGGACCGACTCCCCGTCAGTGACAGGCTGGAAAAGAAATCAAAACCATAAAGGTCAATGGCGGCGGCATCGGATTCCACAACCATGTCGATTGCCATCAGCCCCGTGGTCGGCGGCGCACCCAGCAGGTCGCGCAGGGACTCGAACTCTTCCAAGGGGTGCAGATAGAATCCGCCGGACTCCAGCACCCAAATCGGCAGGCGCTTGCGTTTGGGACTCATCCACAAGACCCGGTTTGCACCGATCCGGCGCGCACGTCGGCGGTCCAGCGAAGTCGCGAGCGCCAGCCAGTCGGTTCGCGTTCCATGAGAAGACGCGCTGGGTGTTGGGGCCCGATTGATGCGGATGACCAGGTCCGCCTTGTCGATGCTGTGACCCATGGCGGTATCGGCAAGTGCCCTGGCATTGCCGACAATTGCAATGCGCTTGCCGCCGAGTTCCGCCAGCAGGTCAGCCCGGGGCGTCGAGTATTGCGCAAGTCGCGCCCCTGCGCGGTAGCGATCCAGTGCCAGACCGAATCGTGCCAAGGCGCCGGGCCGGTCCCGCAAAGACAAAAGCCGGCGATAAACGCCGACGACCGCCTCTGCTTCGCGTTCGATGGTGAAATGCCGCAGCACGTGGGCACGACCGGCCTTGCCCATCTTCGTTCGAGCTGCCGGGTCACTGAGCAACCCCTCGATCGCACTGGCCAGCGCTGCAGCATCGTCCGGATCGACCAGACGTCCGGTCTTTCCTTCGACGATCTGCGACTCGAACGCACCGACCCTGGTAGCGACGACCGGCACGCCGCAGGCCATCGCCTCAATCGGCGTCAGCCCAAATCCTTCCCAGCGGGCAGGTGCAACGAAAAGATCCATCGCTTGATAGTGCTTTACAAGATCATCCCAGCCGACTTCGCC
>JBBKWG010000036.1:0-8644 GCA_037968835.1 Paracoccaceae bacterium | reverse complement strand
TCGCCGTGTTCTAAAGGTGCTGTCGGGGGCTGTCCAGTGCCGCACCGCAATATTTCAATGCCGTGGATCGTCTTTCTCCGTCTCGATTTGAGGCTCTTCTGCGTCGGGATCTTCCGGACTCGCCGGGATGGTGTATCTGCCGGTCAACCAACGGCCAAGATCGACATCCGCGCAGCGACGCGAGCAGAAAGGGCGATAATCCGGATGGGTCGGTTTGTTACAGATTGGACAGGTCAAGACACATTCTCTGGCAGGCATTCGGATAGAGGCAGGCGTTCGCGTTTTCTCTGAAGCTCAAGATGGCCAAGCGGCGTCCATCCTACAAGGCTGGTTTCGATCGGATCTGCTCGGAACGCACTTCTTGCCATTTGCTCAAGCTGTGTCCGATCGCGTTTGGGAAAGGGTGCCAGGTCAAGGACGATCTGACCGCCAAGGCCGCGAACGCGGAGCGCACGCGGTAAAGCGCGGATGGCAGCGATGTTAGCTTTCATCCCAGCCGCGACGGATGTGTCGCCGCCGGTGTTGACATCGACAGCCGTCAGCGCACGCGTCGGTTCGACGAAGAAGGACGCCCCTGATCCAACGCCAACGCGAGTAGTTCGTGCAACCGCGATCGCATCGACGATTCCGTGACGCGCAAAACTGCCAGGGTCGGCGTCGGTGATGTCGGGTGCAGGCCAGTCGCGCCAACCCAACGTGGCGGCGTCCGGGCCATCGAGCAGGCAATCGGGATCGCCTCGACGCGGCTCCGCCAGAATCCGATTGGCCAGTTCCGCTGTCGCGCGGATGTCATCGCGGATCGCTGCGTCATCTGCATCTGCCGCCGAGGACCTCACGATCAGACCGATGGCGGAGCCCGAAACGGCTTCGGCCGCAATCGCGCGAAGGTCCGCGATGCGTTCCTCGTCCCTGATCGACTTCGAGATGTTCTGCCCGGGTGCGTCGGGGGTGACGAGGCAATAGCGGCTCTTGAACAGCAATTTCATGCCGGCTGGCGTGGCTTTTTCACGTTCGGCAAACGTAGTGGTCTGAACCACCAGCATATCACCAGATGCGATACCCTTTGTCTGCCGTAAAAAAAGGGGACCATCCGGCGTTTCGAGGATCATCCCGCCCTGCCCCTTCATCGGGCGTCCGGCGCGGGCACGGTAGATGGCACCCGGTCGGATGCGATCGTCAGGTGGGTCTATCAGTAGATCGTCCAACTGGCCATCGACCAAATGTGCGGCGGCTCCACGGCCATCGAGAACGTCGAATGCAATCAACGTGCCTTTCATGCGGCGACCTCGTGAACCGGATATCCGGCGGCGGACAATAGCTGGGCTGTTTCAGCGAGAGGCAGTCCAACGATCCCTGAGAATGATCCACTGATCCAGGGTATGAATGCGCCTGCCGGTCCCTGGATCGCATAAGCGCCGGCCTTTCCGCGCCAGTCATCTGTGGCGAGGTAGCCATTCAGTTCGTTATCCGAAAGGCGTTTCATCTTCACGGTGCTGACAACGTCCCGTAACCGAACGCCCTCATCATTGACCAATGCAACGGCAGTTATGACGCGGTGTCTGCGGCCGGCAAGTTTCAGCAGGAACATCGCAGCCTCCTTTTCGTCTTCGGGTTTGCCGAAGATGCGGCGACCGAGGGCGACCGTGGTATCCGCCACCAACACGATTTCACCTAAGGACCGGGCGACCGCAGCCGCCTTTTGGGCGGTAATCCGACGGCAGTAATCGCGCGGAAGTTCACCCTTAAGAGGTGTTTCGTCGATGTCGGGGGCGCGAATTTCGTCGGGAACTATTCCCAACTGCAACAGCAGTTCCCGCCGCCGTGGACTGGCGGACCCCAGCACAAGGCGGGGACGCGTCACTTGAAGCGGTAGTTGATCCGGCCCTTGGTCAGATCATAGGGCGTCATTTCCACCTGAACTTTGTCGCCAGCCAGAACACGGATGCGGTTCTTGCGCATCTTTCCTGCCGTATGGGCGATAATCTCATGGCCGTTCTCAAGCTCGACCCGGAATGTCGCATTCGGCAGGAGTTCCTTCACGACACCGGGAAATTCGAGCAGTTCTTCCTTGGCCATGGTTTCTCCTTTGTTTCGCCCGGCAGTTCCGAGCGCGCCCTAAATGGGCGCGAACGGGAAGATTTTCAAGCGCATTCTGGGTTGGCGCGCATTTCGCGTCTCAGTCGTCGTCGATAGTGGGCGGACCGAACCGGGACAGCATCCGTTCACGGATCTGATCGCGGGCCTGACGATAGCTGGCAAGTTTGTCTTCGCGGCCTTCGCCAAGGCCGGTCGGGTCTAGAATAGGCCAGTATTCAACATCAAGGTGATAGAACCGGGTTAGGTCGAGGGCGCGGCGCTGCGAGGCTGGCGAAAGGGCGACGACCAGATCGAAGCCAGAAAGATCGTCGCCCCATTGCTGCATTTCGTCGAAACTGCGCGAGCGATGGCGGGCGAGTTCAATGCCGAGTTCCTGGCATACGGCTACTGAAAAGCCGTCGACTTCCATGTCGTTGAAAACCCCTGCTGACTGAACATAGGCCGTGTGGCCGTAGAATTTCTTCATCAGCCCTTCGGCCATGGGTGAACGGACAGCATTGTGGTCGCAGCAAAACAGGACTGATTGTGGGAGATCGCCCAAAAATCTAGCCTCCGAAGTGAAGGACGCAAATGAGCGTGAAAAGACGCCGGGCAGTGTCTATATCAAGCTCGGCCTTTCCTTCGAGCCGCTCTTGAAGGACGCGGGCGCCTTCGTTGTGGATGCCGCGTCGGGCCATGTCGATTGCTTCGATCTGACTGGGCGGAAGCTTCTTTACCGCGTCGAAATAGCTTTCGCAGATTTGAAAATAGTCCTTTACCACCTGCCGGAAAGGACCGAGGGACAGGTGGAATTCCGCCGCCACGTCATCAGCCTCGGTCTTGAGATCGAAAACCAGCCGACGTTCGCGAATGGCTAGAAACAGGCGATAGGGTCCAGGACTGGCAGCGCGGTCGTCGCGATTGGGGAGTGCAAACGAATTGTCCTCAAGAAGGTCGAATATTGCGACCCTTCGCTCCTGCTCGATCTCCGGCGTGGGCGGTGGAAGCCCGCTGTCGTCGATGTCTATCTTGATGATCCGGCTCATCCGACTTGGCTAGCCGAGACCGGCGCGGGTGGCAATGCGGAAGGGGCTGGGAAGCGTCACAGACTTTTTTGCCCTCAAAGACGCCTGAAATCGCAGACAAAAACATCATTTTCAGGGTTGGTTTTGCTTCGACTATTCGACCGGGGTCCGCTCGGCGCGGCTTGGACAGAACCCACGCACGCCTACCACGCCGAAGTGTCGTGGACGTTCACGCAACTGGCGGAAGCGACCGCTGCCCTTCGCCCTGCCCACAGCGTGTGACAATCGGCGTCACGCCGTCTTTAGCGGCGAAATGGGTCATTCCGCGATTGCCTGACATAACTACGCCTCATCCCAGAAATTAGGAGCATGCAAATCAGCGGGTGAAATTCCTCGTTGGATGCTTGTAGAGGCGCAAGCCGCCGCCGTGCCGGAGAAAATCATCGCCTCCGTGAAACCGTCAGTCAGGTTCGTTCATGAGGTCTAGCCGGGCACGCACGCTAAGTCCGTGCGCTTCAAGCCCCTCGCTTCTGGCCAGTCGTTCCGCCGCAGGACCGATCGCTGAGAGAGTACCGGGGGTCATGCGCGCGATTGTCGTGCGTTTCAAGAAATCGAGAACGCTCAGGCCAGATGAGAACCGCGCAGAGCGCGCCGTGGGCAGAACGTGATTGGGGCCACCAACGTAGTCGCCGATAGCTTCGGGCGTCCATTTGCCGAGGAAAATAGCGCCTGCGTGGTTGATGTTCACAGCAAGTGCGTCGGGGTCTGCGACACAGAGTTCCAGATGCTCCGGCGCAATATCGTCGCACAAAAGTGCCGCCTCGCCCAGGTCGTTTACTGTGATGATGGCACCGAAATCACGCCAGCTTGCCCCGGCAATTGCACGGCGCTCAAGCGTTTCCAGCCGCAACTCGACGGCGCGGGCGACTTCCTGACCAAACGCGTTGTCCGTGGTGATTAGGATCGACTGGGCGCTCTCGTCGTGCTCTGCCTGACTTAGCAGATCAAGCGCCACCCAGTCGGGGTCGTTATCAGCGTCCGCAATGACAAGAATTTCCGACGGCCCCGCTATCATGTCGATGCCCACGCGCCCGAAAACGCGGCGCTTGGCCGCCGCAACGTAGGCATTGCCGGGTCCAGTGATCTTGTCCACGGGTCGGATGGTTTCGGTGCCATAGGCGAGTGCCGCGATCGCCTGCGCCCCACCGATCCGATAGACCGTATCAACGCCCGCCAGATCGGCGGCCAGCAGCACCAGCGGATTGAATTTTCCATCCGGTGTCGGCGCAGTTACCACCAGCCGCTTGACGCCTGCGACGCGGGCCGGGATGGCATTCATCAGCACCGACGAGGGATAAGAGGCGAGACCGCCCGGCACGTAAAGACCGGCCGCCGACACCGGACCCCACCGCCACCCCAGCGTTGCGCCGGATTTTTCGGTCCAGCTTTGGTTTTCCGGCATCTGGCGTCTGTGATACGCGCCGATGCGCGCGGCAGCGAGTTCGAGCGCTTCACGGTCGGCTGGGTCGATATTTGCGATGGCGGCGTCGATTTCCTCGGGCGTGAAAGCGAGCGTTTCGGGCGTGAGGTCCAGACGGTCGAATTTCGCGGTAAGTTCGATCAACGCGGCATCGCCACGTTGCCGCACATCGGCGATGATCGCAGCAACGGTGTCGTCGACGTCGGGTGCGTCCTCGCGCTTCATCGTCAGAAGTGCCGCGAACCGATCTTCGAAATCTTCGTCACCGGTGTCGAGAAACTGCGGCATGGCCAGACTCCTTCGCGCCCGACATAGCGACGGACTCTTATTCCCTCAAGCGCGGTGATCGGGGGCTTTGCGCGAAGGGGCGATGTAGGGACGTGTCACATCACGCAATGTCAATTCCAGCGTTTCGACGTCAATCGCAATGGCTCCGTCGCCCGCAAGCGTCAGGACAACGCGACCAGTGCCATCGTCATCAGGCTGGAATTCAAGCGTCAGAAGCGACAGGATCGTACCCTTGTCGGCGCGGTCGATGCCTTGGGTCGAAACGTTGATGACGTCTTCGATGGCAATGACCGACTGCACCCGCTCGAACGGGCGTCCAAGACGTTCAGCCAGCGGTTTGTCCTCCCACCGAAAGCGGTTCACCAGTAGTGCAAAGCGTCGGCGGCGGCGGTCCCAAGTCATTTCCGAGATCGGAAAAACCGAGTCTTGCAGGAGCGATGCGATGACCGGAACTTCATCGGACTCCATCGCCTTCAGGCGAAGCGGTTGGTCGACCGCATCTTCAAACCGTGCATCTTCGGACATCAGATTGCCACCCGTTCAATTTTTGCGCCAACCGCACTCAGCTTGTCTTCGACATGCTCATATCCGCGGTCCAGATGATAGACCCGGCTGACAAGTGTTTCGCCCTCTGCGGCGAGGCCAGCGAGGATCAGCGAAACCGATGCGCGCAGATCGGTCGCCATGACGGGCGCGCCTTTCAGTCTGTCGATACCGGTAACAGTGGCTGTGCCGCCGTGAACGTCGATCTGCGCGCCCATACGCAAAAGTTCGGGGGCATGCATGAAGCGGTTCTCGAAGATGGTTTCTTCTAGGTGGCTCGTGCCGTTGGCAGTGCAGAGCATCGCCATCATCTGCGCCTGAAGGTCCGTGGGGAAGCCCGGGAACACTTCGGTTCTGACATCCACAGCCTGCGGCGTGCCATTCTTGCGCGCAACTTTCAGGCCCCGATCCGTTTCGGTGATCGATACTCCCGCCGCTTCGAGTCTCTCTGCGAAAGCGGACACGAGGTCGAGGCGGCCGCCAATGCACTCCACCTCGCCGCCTGCGATAACGGGGGCGAGCATATAGGTGCCAAGCTCAATCCGGTCTGTGACGACAGGGTGCGTTGCGCCGTGCAAGCGGTCGACCCCCTGAATCTCGATCCGCGACGTTCCTTCGCCGTCGATCTCGGCGCCCATTTTTCGCAGACATGCCGCAAGATCGACGATCTCGGGCTCGCGGGCGGCATTTTCGATGACGGTTGTGCCCTTTGCGAGCGTCGCGGCCATCAACACGTTCTCGGTCGCGCCGACCGATGCGAAGCGGAGCGGAATTATCGCGCCCTTCAGACCGCCGTTCGTCGTTGCATGCAGATAGCCGTCTTTCAATTCTATCTCCGCACCCATCGCTTCAAGTGCGTGGATATGGATATCCATTGGACGCGCGCCGATTGCGCAGCCGCCCGGCAACGACACAACAGCGTGACCTTCGCGCGCGAGAAGCGGGCCAAGGACCAGGTTCGACGCCCGCATTTTCCGCACGATGTCGTAATCCGCGTGAGCCGAGGTCGGACCGTGAGATGACATTGCGATGACGCGCCCTTCCTGGAGAAGCGAAATTTCCGCGCCGAGCGATTGCAGAAGGGTTCTCATCGTCGCGATGTCCGACAGGCGCGGCGCGTTGGTCAGCGTCAGCGTCTCTTCGGTCAGAAGTGTCGCTGGCATGAGAGCAAGGCAGGCGTTCTTCGCCCCCGCGATGGGTATGGCACCATGCAACTCGGTGCCGCCCTTGACGATGATGGAATCCATTGCTCAGCCTGCCTCGTTATCTTTTTCGTTCGCTTTGCGCGCCCGCGCTTGTGCCTTACGCCGCTGGAGATTGGCTTTCAACGCCGCTTTCAACCGCTCTTCCCGCGACAACGGGGCCTTGTTAGGTGGACGCGAGGCGGATTTGTCGTTCATGTCGTCTGCTTAGCGCAGCGGGGAAAAACCGTCCAGATTGCGCTTGCGCGGGGGACCGATTGGCTTTATCCCGCGCTCGTCCAGCGACAGGGCTGCCGTAGCTCAGGGGTAGAGCACTCCCTTGGTAAGGGAGAGGTCGAGAGTTCGAATCTCTCCGGCAGCACCAGGTTCACCAAATCGACGCCTGACGCGATTGGTGAACCGATAAGGTTTCCTAGCTTTGTTGCGAATTAGCTTACGAGCGACGGAATCGCCTTGCGCCGAAACCAGCGGCAAGGAGGCCAGCCATTAATAGCAAGCCAGAGGCCGGCAGAGGGACGACGAGAAGTTCTTGATTTGAAGGCGAAGCAATCAAGAATTCTGCGCCGTAGAACTCATACGAACCCTTGACGGTCCGAACGCCCGGCCCATCCTGATAATAAAGCGCCGTTCCCTTCAGAAAATCGAAGCTGAAGCTGTTTTCTTCGAAGCCCCAAATCGAAAGCCTGGATCCATCAGGTTTCAGTTCTGCGAATTCCATATTGCAATCGAGTCCAGCGAAGACGCAGTTGCTAACACTAAATGTGCCACCATCGTCGGTCAGTGTGAAACTGACTGTCGTGGAGTTTCCGGACTGAAAACCGCTGAAGGGTCCCGAAAATCCGTAGGGCGCTCCATCGTAGACAAAGTCAAAAGTGTCAGCCGCTTCCTCGTCATAGACCGTTTGAAAGAACTCGCGATCAAACGTCAAATCGAGATCAATATTCGCCGAAGTCGCTGCGTGAAGCGGCTGAGCCAGCAAAAGCGTGGCTGCAAGAATGATATTCTTCATGTTCGACCCAATCCAATTTCCTGCCGCACACCCGGCAGATACAGTCACGCTCACTTTAACCATTAATTTTTTTCTCTCTAGGGTCAGGACTCATAACCAGAACATGACAACGGCTGCGAGTGCGCAGGCTGATAGGAAGACTTTTGGACATCGATCATAGCGTGTTGCAACGCGCCGCCAGTCTTTGAGGCGGGCAAAAGCGTTTTCAATCTTGTGGCGTTGACGATAGCGGATAGCATCGTGAGGTATCGGCTTTTTACGGCCCTTTCGCGATGGGATGCACGGTGTAATTCCTTTATTTTCAAGCTCCTCGCGATACCAGTTTGCATCGTAACCGCGATCCGCCAGCATGTGTTTGGCTTTTGGAAGTGCCCCAAGCAGCGCCCGCGCGCCGATGTAATCACTCGTTTGCCCCGCGCTCAGGAACATCCGGATTGGCCGCCCCGCTGCATCTGTGACGGTGTGTAATTTGGAGTTCATCCCGCCTTTTGTACGCCCAATGAGGCGTCCACGGCCCCCTTTTTTAGCCTCAAGCTTGAGGCCGTTCTGTGCGTTTTGAGGTGCGTTGCATCGATCATGAGGGTGTCGGTCGTCTCGCTTTGATCAGACATTTCCAACAACATCCGCGCAAACACACCTTTGTCGCTCCAGCGCTTCCAACGATTGTAGAGCGTCTTTGGCGGGCCATATTCCGAAGGCGCATCACGCCAACGCAAGCCATTACGATTGATGAATATTATACCACTCATTACACGTCGATCATCGACGCGAGGCTTACCATGAGACTTCGGAAAGAAGGGTTCAATGCGCGCCATTTGAACGTCGGTCAGCCAGAATAGATCACTCATATCACTGCTCCATTTCCAGAGCAGTGATTCAGATGTTCAACACAAAATCAATGGGTCCTGACCCTAGATCCTGATGTCGCGACATTACTTCGCAATATGCGGGCTTTCAAGACATAGTCTTTACCGCCGCTTCCGCCTGACATTCCCCCCACGCTGCCCGGCTCTCCCGGCTG
>JBBKWG010000035.1:0-3469 GCA_037968835.1 Paracoccaceae bacterium | reverse complement strand
GCGAAGCGCTTGAAACTTCGATGGTGCATTCCCGGGCGGGCCTGATTGACGCAGGTGGAATTTCGCGCCGACGTCCCTATCGCGCTCCGCATCACACGGCGTCGATGGCGGCGATTGTCGGCGGCGGCAAGGGTGCGAAGCCTGGCGAAATCAGCCTTGCGCACAACGGCGTCCTGTTCATGGACGAGTTCCCTGAATACCCGCGCAATGTGCTTGAAACGTTGCGCCAGCCCATCGAAACCGGTGACGTGACGGTCGCCCGCGCGAATGCACACGTCCGCTATCCCTGCCGTTTTCTGCTGATCGCGGCGGCAAATCCATGCAAATGTGGCTATCTGAGTGATCCAGCGCGCGCTTGCGCACGCGTTCCGGCCTGCGGAGAAGATTACATGGGCCGTATCTCGGGACCGCTGATGGATCGTTTTGATTTGCGCGTCGAGGTGCCGCCGGTCGCGTTCGCCGATCTCGACAGGCCCGCGACAGGCGAAGCATCGGCGATCGTCGCTGAACGTGTCGCCGCCGCGCGCGAGATACAGCGCAAGCGATACGCTGACATTGAAGGCGCGCGCGTCAACGCCGACGCAAGCGGCGCACTTCTGGAAAGTGTCGCCGCCCCCGATGAAGCGGGGCGCATACTTCTGGCGCGTGCGGCCGAGCGGATCGGGCTTACGGCGCGAGGCTATCACCGCGTTCTGCGGGTTGCGCGCACGATTGCCGATCTTTCCGGCGCGGACTCGGTTTCGAAATCGGATATCGCGGAGGCGATCAGTTTCCGGCTGGCGGGCGGACCGCAGTGAACCGGGCCCTTGCGAAATTCGCGCTTTCGTCGAGAGCGCGATCGGCTTCGGGAATGAGCGCATGGAATAGCGGCAAGACGTGGGGCGCGTCCCCTGCCATGTCGAGGGTGACTTCGCCCCCCGCCTCACGCAATCGCTGCGCCATACGTAACGCATCGTCGCGTAACAGCTCGGTCTCACAGACCGTCAGATGGACCGGCGGCGGTGCATTCCACGTCGCAAACAGCGGCGACAATCTCGGATCGGCTCGGTCAGCATCCCCGACGACATCTCGCACCAGGTTTTCCGCTTTAGACGCCTGAAATATCACGTCGCTGGCTTTGTTCGACACGAACGACGCACCGCTTAGCGTGAGATCCGTCCACGGCGAAAAGGCGATAGCGCCCGCGGGCGGCGTTCCTTCCGCACAGACCGAGGCCAGCAGCGAGAGGGCAAGACCGCCACCCGCACTGTCGCCCGCGAGAATTACGTTTTCCGCAGAAAGTCCAAAGTCGTCGAGGCATTCCCACACCGATCTGGCATCTTCGAATGCAGCGGGAAACTGAGCCGCAGGGGCCAGGCGATAGTCCGGCGCAAGGACCGGCATCCCCGTCCTGAGCGCCAATTGCCCGATAAGGCCGCGATAAAGTCGTGTATTGCACGCCACATAGCCGCCACCGTGGAAATAGAGGATCGCGCCACTCGCTGTACTACCCGCAGGTGTCGTGCGCCTGATCGCGATAGCACCCCCAGAGCCGGATACGCTCAGATGATCTTCGCTGACACCGAGCGGGACTCGTGCGAGGTACGACAGCGCATCGGCGAACCGTGCGGCCCGTCGTGCAGGATATGGGCCTAGTTGCAGCACCGGCATCAGCCCGTGACGCAAGATGGCGTTGACGACCGAAAGGCGCGACATCAGCGCGAAGCGAGCCGCGCCTCGATCGCGTCCCAGATCGCACCGGCGACGTTTATACCGTCAAATCGCTCAAGCTCCTGAATCCCCGTCGGCGAGGTCACGTTGATCTCGGTCAGGTAGTCGCCGATCACGTCGATACCGACGAACACCTGACCCTTTTCCTTCAGAAGCGGACCGATGCGCGCGCAGATTTCGCGGTCGCGGTCGGTCAGGCCGATCTTCGTGGCCTTGCCGCCGACATGCAGGTTCGAGCGGGTTTCGCCCTCGGGCGGGACGCGGTTGATCGCGCCGACCGGTTCGCCGTCGACAAGGATGATGCGCTTGTCGCCGTTGCTGACATCGGGGACGAATTTCTGGGCAATCAAGGGCTCGTTGTTGATGCCCATGAACAGTTCATGAAGGCTGACGAGGTTCCGGTCGTCCGGCATCATGCGGAACACACCCGCCCCACCGTTGCCGTAGAGTGGCTTCATGATGATGTCGCCGTGCCTGGCCCGAAATGCGCGCAGCGTATCGAGATCGCGCGCGATTGTGGTCGGCGGCGTCAGGTCGGGAAATTGCAGGACCAGCAGCTTTTCGGGATAGTTGCGCACCCAGAACGGATCGTTGACGACAAGCGTACCAGCGTCGATCTGCTCCAGAAGGTGGGTCGTCGTTATGTAACCCATGTCGAAAGGCGGATCCTGACGCAGCCACACGACATCGAATTCCGACAGGACGGCTTCGCGTTCCTCGCCAAGCGTGAAGTGGTTTCCCATCTCGCGCCGGACGGTCAGCGGCCAACCCCGCGCGGTGACGCGACCCTGCTGCCACGACAGCCGGTCAGGGGTGTAGTAAAACAGTTCCGCGCCGCGCGACTGAGCCTCCTCCGCAAGGCGGAAGGTGGAATCGGCATCTATGTTGATTGGACCGATCGGGTCCATCTGGATCGCCACTTTCACGAACATCTTCTCCTGTCGTCAGGCTTGCTTGAAGCCGGGTTCAGTTGTGGCGCAGCGAACGATCGGGCGCAACGCGCGAAACGTGCGGACTGGCGCTGGAATCGTGGATATGGCTAGTCCATGCTGATATTCTGGAGGATTTCGGTTTCGCCAGCAGCGTTGACGAGCGCAAGGTCAAACCGCATCGGGGTCAACAACCCGTCGGGTTCGTCCGCCACGAATTCGGTCGCGGCGTGGCGGATGCGGTTCAACTGGCTGATAGTCAGGCTTTCCGCAGCCTGTGCGAAGTCCGTGGCCTTTTTCACCTCGACGAAGATCAGTTCGTCGCCATCGCGGATCACCAGATCGATTTCCCCGGACAGACCGCGCCAGCGTTGTGCCGCAATTTTGAAGCCACCCCGGACGTAACCGCGCGCCACGATTTCTTCTGCGGCCAGTCCGTTTTCGTAGTTGTTTTTTCCTCGTCGTTGTCTGTCGGAGGTCCTGGAGCCAAGCACGGTGTGATCCTTCATCGACCACCGAAGCAATAGCGAGCCGAGCTTGAAGAAAGGTTAGCTGTCGGCTTCGATCTCAAGGCCCATCTGATATAGGTCGCGGCGCGAGACCCCGAAACGGTCGGCGACTTCGCGGGCGGCGTCTTTGAGCCGAAGGCGCGACATCGCCTCGCGCAGTTCGTCCTTTAGGTCTTCCGGTTGGGTTTGCACTTCCGAGCGAGCGATGCAGACTACGATTTCGCCCTTCACCGTCCTTTCAGAGAACGCGGTCGCGAGCGCGTCGAGACGATCGCGCACGACTTCCTCGAAGCGTTTCGTAAGCTCTCGACAGACGGCGGC
>JBBKWG010000034.1:0-45088 GCA_037968835.1 Paracoccaceae bacterium | reverse complement strand
CTGCTGATGGTCGGGGCGCGCTATGGATCGGACGAGGCGGCGCGGCTGACGTCGGACTGGCTGAAGCGAATTGCGCGCGCTGCGTATCTGGCGTCTGCGAACCTTGCGCGGGAGAAGGGCGCGTTTCCGCTGTTCGATGCCGAGAAGTACCTGGCGTCGGGGTCATTGCGGCACATGGACGAGGATGTGCGAACCGCCATCCGCGAGAACGGTATCCGCAACGCGCTTCTGACGTCGATCGCGCCAACCGGGACGATCAGCCTTTACGCGGGCAACGTCTCGTCAGGGATCGAACCGGTCTTCGCCTATGCCTATACGCGCAAGGTTCTGCAAAAGGACGGTTCGCGCACCGAGGAAGAAGTCGTGGATTATGCCGTGCAGATGTGGCGCGACCTGAACGGCGATGCAGAATTGCCGGAGTATTTCGTGAACGCACAGACGCTGGCGCCATCGGATCACGTGAAGATGCAGGCGGCGGCGCAGGAATGGGTCGATTCCTCGATCTCAAAGACAATCAACTGCCCCGAAGATATCGGATTCGAGGAATTCAAGGGCGTGTATTTGCAGTCCTATGAGACAGGATGCAAAGGCTGCACGACGTACCGGCCGAATGCGGTGACTGGCAGTGTGTTGAGTGTGGTGGAGGATAAGGCACCGAGCGAGATTTCAAAGCTCGAATCTGCTGGCGAGAGGCTGAAATGGGCACGAGTGAGAATGGGGCTTAGCCAACGGGAATTGGCCGAGCGATCAGGTTGGAGCTATTCATATATCAGCGAAATTGAAACCGGCAAAAAGGAAATGCAGCGCAAGCACTCAGAGACATTTGGAGATATTTTAGTAGTCGATCCTTCATTCATATTATTTGGCGACAATTGGACGCCCGAATTGATAACCCAATCCGACTCCGAACCCCAAACCCCGCACGGCGACGTCATCTACATCACCGAACCGCTCGACCGACCCCAGCAGCTTGAAGGCAATACCTACAAGTTGAAGTGGCCCGACAGCGAACACGCGATTTACATCACTATCAACGATATCATCACCAGCGGCCGTCGACAGCCGTTCGAGGTCTTCATCAATTCCAAGAACATGGAGAATTTCGCCTGGACCGTCGCGCTGACGCGGATGATCTCGGCGGTGTTCCGGCGCGGCGGCGACGTGACGTTCGTTGTCGAGGAATTGAAAGCCGTGTTCGACCCGCGCGGCGGAGCCTGGATGCAGGGGAAATACGTGCCTTCGATTCTTGCGGCCATCGGCGGAGTGATCGAGCGCCACATGATCGCGATCGGCATGATCGACGGCGAGGGAATGGGGCTGAAAAGCGATCCCCGGGCGCAGGTGGTCAATCTCGATCAACCGCGCGGACCTGCCTGCCCGAATTGCGGTCAGTTCGGAATGCAGATGATCGAAGGATGCATGACTTGCCCGAATTGCGGGCACTCAAAGTGCGGCTGAGCACAAAGGGGCGCTGCCCCCGCCACCTTTGGCGGCACCCCCGGGATTTCCAGGGCCCAAAGATAGTAGTGACGATTGCGTTGGCCGTTGTTCTGGCTGGTGCGGCAACAGCCGGTGAGCGGCTTGGAACCTCATTTGCGACAACCAACGATTCGCTCGGTGAACAGCTCGACCGGTGGCAGAGCACGTCTTTGCAGGTCGACATCCTGACCGGACCGGAGTGGACTGGGCGCGCGCCGGAAGCGTTTGGCCAGGTTTTGAACTACCGGTTTCGCACCGACATCCTGACCCCGGAGGACCTTCGCGAGCCCGATCCGAACGACCGGCGACACGCGGGCGTTCTGGCCTTTGGTCTGCACACTTACGCAAGCCGGGGCGCGTTCGACCTTCGCCTTGGCGGCGATCTGTTCGTGATCGGGCCGCAAACCAAGCTGCTGGAAGTCCAGCGAGACCTGCACAAGATCCTGGGGTTTTCAATCCCCACGTTGGATGACTTTCAGATCGGCAACCGGGTTGAAGTGCAGGGGAGTGGCGAGGCCGGCCGCGCTTTTGATGCCGGACCTGTCCGTGTCAGACCCTTCATCGAGGCGCAGGCCGGTCCCGAAGATCTTCTGCGCGCGGGCGTCGATCTGAGCTTTGGCAGCATCGGTTCGGATGATCTGTTGGTGCGCTTGCCTTCGACGGGACACCTTGTGCCGGCCATCCGCGGAAGCGACGGCAGGGGCGCGAGTTTCGTGCTTGGTGCCGATGCGGCCTGGGTCGAGGACAGCGTATATTTGCCGGAACATCTGGGGTACAATTTGACCTCGGTTCGGACCCGACTTCGGGCCGGCGTTCACTATGAGTTCGATCGGGTGAACGTATTTTACGGCTTCTCTTGGCTGGGCCGTGAATTTGAATCGCAGCGCGAAGGGCAGTTTGTCGGAGCGTTGCAGGTCGGACTCAGGTTCTGAGCTTTACTATCTTTCCGCTTCCCAGAGCGAATCACCGCTGCTAACATGCCGATAACGATATAAAATAATATCGAGGCAGGCAGTATGAACGTGATGACGGGCCCAAAGGGCACGTTCGTCATTTCTTGGTCACAGACCGAAATCGACGGACTTTCCGGCGCCCCAGTGGCGTCGCTTGATCGGGGTGCGACCTGGAAATGGTCGGGCGAACCGGTGCGAATTGACGGTGCGACAGGTTTCGGACCGTCAGATCCTTTCGATAACGATGACAATTTGCGTCTGCGAGCCGCCACAGGCGCCCGCCGACTGGTTGGCCGTGCCCTTGTCCGGGAGGGTGTGAGAACGTCGTTTCTGGACGACGGGCTGGAGTTCGACCGTTCCTTTACGCTCACCGACGGCGCGCAGCGGTGGGTGGCAACGCTGATCGACATGGAAGAAATCGCGCGTCCAATCGTGATGTTCACCGGATCCATGCCGCCATCCGACCAACCGCTCTGGATTGCCGAGGGTGTCGAAAGTTCGGCGCACCCGGTCCTGCTTCGCGAAGGGGCAGAGGGCGTTGTTTGTTTCACGCCCGGAACGGCGCTTGAGACACCCGACGGTCCTTGTCCGGTTGAGGACCTCGTCGCTGGCGACAAGGTGGTGACCAAGGACGCGGGCGCACAGGAAATCATGTGGGTGGGTCAGCGCCGGGTTTCAGGCGCGCGACTTTACGCGATGCCCGATCTGCGCCCGGTCCGGATACGCGAGGGCGCGTTGGGATCGGGGCGGCCGACGGGAGACCTGATCGTTTCGCCCGACCACAGGATTCTGATCAGTGGTGCCGCGGCACTTGAACTGTGGGGCGAAACCGAAGTTTTCGTGGCGGCGCGTGACCTGATCGACGACCATCGTGTCACCCGTGATCTGGCGGCGAAATCGGTGACCTATATTCATCTGCTGCTGCCGGAGCATCACGTGCTGGTCGCAAACGGCGTTGAAACCGAAAGCTTCCACCCCGGCGTCGCCGATCTGGATGCCATCGCGGAAGATCAGCGCCTTCGTCTGTTCGACGTCATGCCCGATCTTGAATTCGATCCCGGTTGCTTCGGTTCGATGTCGCGCCGCGTCCTCGGCCGCGCCGAGGCGGCGCTATTGAGCGGCTACCACTGAGCTTCCATCGAGGCTTGCATTGACACACACATCCGAGGCGCGTAGAGACGCGGCTTCATTGGTGTTGGTGGCCCCCGCAAGGGGTTCCCTGTCGGGTCTTTGATCAGAGGACAACGCCCTTCATAGCCGCTTTCGGGCGGCGCTTTTACGAAGGAGATCAGCCGTGACCAAACGCACGTCTGCCAAATACAAACTCGACCGCCGGATGGGCGAGAACATCTGGGGTCGTCCGAAATCCCCGGTAAACCGCCGCGAATATGGACCCGGCCAACACGGTCAGCGCCGCAAGGGCAAGATGTCCGACTTCGGCCTGCAGCTTCGCGCCAAGCAGAAGCTGAAGGGCTATTACGGCGATCTGACCGAAAAGCAGTTCAAGCGCATTTTCTCGGAGGCCGCTCGTGTCAAAGGCGACACCGGCGAGAACCTGATCGGACTGCTGGAGCGCCGTCTGGATGCGGTCGTTTACCGCGCCAAGTTCGTGCCGACGATTTTCGCCGCGCGCCAGTTCGTGAACCACGGCCATGTTCTGGTGAACGGCCAGCGCGTCAACATTCCATCATTCCGCGTCAAGGAAGGCGACATGATCGAAGTGCGTGACCGCTCCAAGCAACTGGCAATCGTTCTGGAGGCCGCTGGCCTGCCCGAGCGTGACGTTCCCGATTATCTGGATGTCGATCACTCCAAGATGAAGGCGACCTTCGTTCGCGCACCTGGTCTGAGCGACGTGCCTTATCCGGTGATGATGGAACCAAATCTGGTCATCGAATACTACGCGCAGAACTAAAGCTTGACGCGCATGAAATCGAAAGGCTGCCCATTGGGCGGCCTTTTTCGTTTCACACCCCGAGGCACCAGCGCACAATCGCTTTTTGCGCGTGCAGTCGGTTTTCGGCTTCGTCGAAAATGACCGAGTGCGGGCCGTCCATGACGGCGCTGGTTGCTTCTTCGTCCCTGTGCGCGGGCAAGCAATGCATGAACAGGGCGTCGGAGTTGGCGAACGACATCAGACGTTCATTCACCTGATATGGACGCAACTGGTTGTGGCGACGTTCCTTGGTGGTCTGGCTGTCATGCATCGAAACCCATGTATCCGTGACGATTAGGCTGGCACCTTTGACCGCTTCCTCGGGATCGCGGACGATGTCGATGTTGACGCCTGTCGATCGCGCCAGGTCGATGAATTCGCGTTCCGGGTCCAGCGTTGGTGGACCGGTGAACACCATGTCAAAGCCGAATTGGCCGGCCGCGTGCAGGAACGAGGCGCAAACGTTGTTGCCGTCACCTGTCCAGACCACTTTCTTGCCTTTTATCGGGCCGCGATGCTCTTCGAATGTCATCACGTCGGCCATGATCTGGCAGGGGTGGGTGCGGTTGGTCAGTCCGTTGATGACCGGCACCGTTGCATTTTCGGCGAGTTCGAGCAGGGCATCTTCCTCGAAAGTCCGGATCATAATCAGATCGACGTAGCGCGACAGGACGCGCGCCGTGTCGGCGATCGTTTCGCCGTGTCCCAGTTGCATTTCGCTTCCGGTCAGCACCAGCGTTTCACCACCCAACTGACGCACGCCGACATCGAAGCTGACCCGTGTTCGGGTTGAGGGCTTCTCGAAAATCAGGGCGACCATATGCCCGGACAGCGGTTGATTGTCGTCTGGCGCGCCATTGGGACGTTCACCGCGCGCGGTCTTCATAGCGCGGGCGCTGTCCACGATGGATCTGAGGTCTTTTGGATCGGTTTTGTGGATATCGAGGAAATGATTCATCATGTTCTGCTTGTTTAATCCTTCACGCGCCAACGGCCGACGCGGCGCGATCCAGTCGGGCGACCGCCTCGGAGATCTCATCATCGGTGATCGTGAGTGGCGGCAGGATGCGGATAACATTGTCGGCGGCGGGCACGGTAAGCAGGTGCTCGCCGTAAGCGGCTTTTACAATGTCCGAATTCAAGGCTTTGCACTTGAGGCCGAGCATCAGCCCGGTTCCGCGCACAAGCTCGAAAACATCGGGATGGCTTGCGACAAGGCCCTCGAGCCGCTGGCGAAATACGCCGGATTTCCGATTTACCTCGGCCAGAAATCCGTCTTCCGCCACGATCTTCATAACAGCGTTGCCGACCGCCATCGCCAGGGGATTTCCGCCGTAAGTCGATCCATGGGTGCCGACAATCATGCCAGCGGCGGCGGATTCGGTTGCGAGAACCGCGCCAAGCGGGAAGCCACCGCCAATTCCCTTCGCGACCATCATGATGTCGGGCGAGATGCCGGACCATTCGTGGGCGAAAAGTTTGCCGGTGCGTCCCATCCCGCATTGAACCTCGTCGAAGATCAACAGCGCGCCGGTTTCGTCGCAGAGCTCCCGCAGGCCCTTCAGACATTGGTCCGGCACTGGGATGATGCCGCCTTCGCCCTGAATTGGTTCAATCAAAACCGCGGCGGTGCGTTCGCTGAGCGCCGCCCTCAAAGCATCGTGGTCGCCGAATTTAAGGTGAGTGAATCCCGGCAGAAGCGGCCCGAAGCCCTTTGTCATCTTTTCGGAACCGGCGGCGGCGATTCCTGCCGCGGAACGCCCGTGGAAAGAGCCGGTGAACGCAATGATCTCGCTGCGATCTTCACCTTTGTCATACCAGTATTTTCGGGCCATCTTCACGGCCAGTTCGCAGGCTTCCGTCCCCGAGTTGGTAAAGAAAGCCGTGTCGGCAAAGGTGGCGTCGGTCAGCCGGTCGGCTAATTCCTGCTGCAAGGGAATTTGGTAAAGGTTCGATGTATGCCAAAGCTTGCCGGCCTGATCGGTCAAGGCTTCGACAAGTTGCGGATTGGCATGGCCGAGTGCATTCACGGCAATGCCGGCGCCCAGATCAAGATACCGCGTTCCATCCGTTTCGATCAGCCACGATCCTTCTCCCTTTTCGAAGCTGAGAGGCGCGCGGGCGTAGGTCGGCAGGATCGACGGGATCATCGGGCAAGTCCTTCTTGTAGAAGCCAAAGTCGTGCCAGTGCTGGCAGGTCAAGTCAATTGGATGCGGGAATGGTCGTAGGACGCGCAGGCGAAGGACGCTGAATCCTAGCGTCGACGTCGAAGGCGAAATGAGGCTGCACGGACCATGTGCGCCGGATAAATCAGATCGTGGGAAAAAGCCACAGAAATTAGACGGGAAAAGCTGTGACTACCTCGCGGCACGATGGACACTTTGGGGACTGTTGCCTTGTGGCCCGCCGTTCGGATGACTAATATAGAGCCTTAAACGGATTGAGGCCGAGGACCGAGCATGTCGTGGACAGACGAACGGGTGAATCTTCTTAAGAAGATGTGGGGCGAGGGCCAGTCGGCCAGCCAGATCGCCAAGGAATTGGGCGGTGTGACCCGCAATGCCGTGATCGGGAAAGTTCATCGTCTGGGCCTGTCGAACCGCGCCGGCGCTGCCCCGGCACCCGCGCCCGAAAAGAAGGTTGCGAAATCGGAGCCGGCCTCGCCAGCACCTGAAACCAAATCAGCGGTGAGAACGATTTCCCAGACCAAGGTCGTCGAGGTTGCCATCACCCCTCGCAAACCGATTGTGCCTGCGGGACAGCCGTTGCCACCGCAGCCGTCTGCGAATGAAATCAGTCCGGAAACTCTGGCAAGTGTGCGCGAAGTCGAAAAGACCGCGAAGAAGATCACGTTGATGGAATTGACTGAGCGGACCTGCAAATGGCCCATCGGCGATCCCGCGACCGACGATTTCTGGTTCTGCGGTCTGGGCGTGCAGCAAGGCAAGCCATATTGCGAGGCGCATGTCAGCGTGGCGTTCCAGCCGATGTCCAGTCGTCGCGACCGCCGACGCTGATCTGAAGGCGCATCTCGCTGCGGCATTGCGGTTGCGCCCTTTCACTTGCCTGCTCGCTCGCTTATAGCGCAGCGCATGTCGCAAAATCCGCCGAACCTTCGCCCTGACCTAGCCCGCGCGTCCGTGCCCGATGCGCGGCGTCCGGGTCAGCCGACGATCGGGATGGTTTCACTCGGGTGTCCCAAGGCACTTGTCGACAGTGAACGCATTCTCACTCGCCTACGCGCCGAAGGCTATGCGATCAGCCCCGACTACAGTGGAGCCGACGCTGTGATAGTCAACACATGCGGGTTCCTCGACAGCGCCAAGGCGGAAAGCCTCGATGCCATCGGCGAGGCGTTGACTGAAAATGGCAGGGTCATCGTCACCGGTTGCCTGGGAGCGGATCCCGATTATATCACCGGGGCGCATCCCAGGGTCCTTGCTGTGACTGGACCGCACCAATACGAACAGGTGCTGGATGCGGTGCACGTCGCCGTGCCGCCGTCGCCAGATCGCTATATTGATTTGATGCCGTATGCGGGGGTCAAACTGACACCGCGCCACTACAGCTATCTGAAGATCTCAGAGGGCTGCAATCACAAGTGCAAGTTCTGCATTATTCCGGACATGCGTGGTCGCCTTGCGTCGCGACCCGCGAAGGCCGTCATGCGGGAAGCCGAAAAGCTGGTCGAAAGCGGCGTGAAAGAGCTGTTGGTCATCAGTCAGGACACGTCCGCTTATGGCACCGACTGGAAGGACCGCCCGACCAAGGCGCCGATTGTCGATCTGGCGCGGGACTTGGGTTCGCTCGGCGCCTGGGTGCGCCTGCATTATGTCTATCCCTATCCACACGTGCGCGAGCTTGTTCCGCTGATGGCGGATGGGTTGATCCTTCCCTATCTGGACATCCCGTTTCAGCACGCGCATCCCGATACATTGAAGCGCATGGCGCGCCCCGCTGCTGCTGCCCGGACGTTGGATGAGATTGCGGCATGGCGGACGGATTGCCCGGACATCACGCTGCGATCGACGTTCATTGTCGGCTTTCCCGGCGAGACCGAAGGCGAATTCGAGACCTTGCTCGACTGGCTGGACGAAGCCCAACTCGACCGGGTCGGGTGCTTTCAGTACGAGAATGTGACCGGTGCCAGATCGAACGCGCTGCCGGATCATGTGCCCGAGGAAGTGAAACAGGATCGCTGGGATCGGTTCATGGCCAAGGCACAGGCGATCTCGGAAGCGAAACTTTTGGCGAAAGTCGGATCAAGGATTTCGGTGATCGTCGATGAAGTCGATGATCAGGCGGCGACGTGCCGGACGATGGCAGATGCGCCGGAGATCGACGGAAATCTCTTTATTGACGAGGGGTTCGAGACCCTGAAGCCGGGTGATATCGCGACGGTGGAAGTTGACGAATCCGGCGAATACGACCTGTGGGGAAAACTAGTTTAGTATTAAACTAGTTTGGGCGATCGATTAAGCCGCCCATACTCATCTCCGATTATCCCGCGATCAGGCCGCCTTGGCTTGCTCTCCCGAACCGTACCGCCCATAGAACGTTTCCCCGGCATCGGCCATGTCGCGCAATAGTTTCGGTGCATTGAACCGCGCGCCGTGCGCTTGTTCCAATGTATCGCAGATCTCGACGGCTTTTCCGGCGCTGAGCATATCCAGCCACGAGAACGGACCACCCGACCATGGCGCAAAACCCCAGCCGAGGATCGCCCCGACATCGCCTTCGCGGATGTCCATCAGCACACCGTCTTCAAATGCACGGACGGCCTCGAGAACCTGCGCAAACATCAAACGATGCTGCACAGTGCTGAGGTCTGGCTGCGCGTCCGAGACCGGATACTTGTCGCCAAGACCGTCCCATAATCCTGTCCGCTTACCAGCGTCATCGTAGGCGTAGAAACCCGAGTTCGACTTGCGACCGAGACGTCCCTTGTCCGCCATCCAGAACAGAACCTCGTCGACCGCTGTGTCCGGATAGGCGTCACCCATCGCCACGCGGGTCGCCTTGGCGATTTTTACCCCAAGGTCGATCGAAGTCTCGTCAACCAATTGCAGCGGGCCTAGTGGAAATCCCAGCAACTTCGCCGCATTCTCGACCAGCGCCGGTTCGACGCCCTCGCCGATCATTCGCACGCCCTCGTTGATGTAGGGAATGATGCAGCGGTTCGCATAGAAGAAACGCGCATCGTTGACGACAATTGGCGTCTTCCGGATTTGACGCACGAAATCGAGCGCCTTGGCGACAGCACGATCGCCGGTTTTTGCGCCATTGATGATTTCGACCAGCAGCATCTTGTCGACCGGCGAAAAGAAGTGGATTCCGATAAATTTCTCGGGCCGCACACTGGCTTTGGCCAACTCGGTGATCGGCAGGGTCGAGGTGTTAGTCGCAAAGATGCAATCGTCACCCACAATGGCCTCGACCTTTTTGGTCATTTCGGCTTTGACGCCCGGATCCTCAAAGACGGCTTCGACAATCAGATCGCACCCCGAAAGTGCGTCGAGATCGGTTGTGGCGGTGATCCGGCCGAGCACATCGTTCTTCTTCTCGGGCGTGACCTTTTTCCGGCTCATCCCCTTGTCGAGGAGGTTCTCGGAATACGCCTTCCCCTTGTCGGCTGCCTCCTGCTTCTGGTCGATCAAGACAACTTCGATACCAGCGTTAGCCGCGACATAAGCAATGCCCGCGCCCATCATGCCTGCACCCAGAACACCCACTTTACGAACTGTCTGATCCTCGACGTCCGGCCGGTTGGCACCCTTTTCCAAGGCCTCCTTGTTCACGAAAAGTGATCGGATCATCGCGGTCGATGTCGGATCCATCAGTACGTGCGTGAACCAGCGGGCTTCGATCCTGATTGCTGTATCGAACGGCACCATTGCGCCTTCGTAGATCGCTGAAAGTAGGGCCTTTGCAGCGGGATAGACGCCCTGCGTGCGGCCATTGATCATGGCGCTTGCACCGACGAACGTCATGAAACCCGCCGGATGATAGGGCGCTCCACCGGGCATCTTCCAGCCCTTCTGATCCCAAGGCTTCACGATGTCAGCTTCACTCGCTTCCAGAACCCAGGCTTTGGCGCGATCAAGCAGTTCGTCCGCGGGGACAACCTCGTCTATGAGTTGCGCGGATTTCGCTTTCGCGGGGTCGAGCATCTTGCCTTCGAGGAGAACAGGAGCCGCCGCCAGCGCACCAACCATGCGGCTGTAACGCGTCGTGCCGCCGCCGCCGGGAAACAGTCCGACAAGAATTTCGGGCAGCCCGATCTTGCCCTTCGGCGTGTCGGCCATGAACCGGCGATGACACGAAAGAGCGATTTCGGTTCCGATGCCCGCGCAAAGACCGGTGATCGCACAGGCGACGGGCTTGCCGCCCTTGTTCTTGTCGTCCATCCCGGCGCGTTCAAGCTTTCGCATGATCCGATGGCCATTCATCACGAAGTCGAAAAGAGCCGGTGCCGGGTCGTCGCCAGACTGTGATCTGATTGAACCGAGAACGTTCAAGTCCATGCCGCCTGCGAACGTGTCTTTTCCGGAGGTGATGACAATTCCTTTGACCGCATCGTCTGCCAGCGCCCGGTCGACCAATTCCTCGACCAGCGAAAAGGCTTCGCGGCTGAGGACGTTCATCGACTTGCCGGGAACATCCCAGGTAATGACAGCCACGCCGTCGTCATGAAGGTCGTAGGTGAAATCGCTCATCGGTAGGTCCTTTCGAGAATTTTATGTCGTCGTAGCGGGTTCTGCACCCCGAAGGCCAAAGTCGACGGGTTTCCGGAGGTGTCAGTGCATCTGGTCTGAATCGCGAATCCACTCGTATAGGCTGGGAACGCCCGGCAGCAGATACTCGACCATTTCGATCAACGGGCGACCGTCGTCGCCCGTGCGACAGTAGAAGCGTCCGGAGGTTTGCCGCGTGATTATATTATTGCTCTTGCGATAACAGAGGTTCACGAGGACATCGGTTCTTCCGTTTTCGCGTTCGTCGATTTGCATCAGATCGAGAGTCAGAGTGGATTTCGTGCGAAGCAATTCGCCACGAACTTTCCAAAGAATATCATCTATTTCGTCGGCTCCGAGTTCGCGACGAAACTCTCCCTCGGAAAAAACAATCAATGGCATGTTGTAGTCGTCGGCGATCGCTGTGGGATCATCGCTGTTGTACAGACGCTCGTGGCGCCGAAATAATTCGTGAAGCTGATCCGTCACAAACAAATCCAAGCGGATAAGTGTCGCGGACCGGAAAAACACCGATGTCCGACTAGTAGACAGCTAGGCTTCTTGCTGCGCCAATACAACACGCTTCGCTCATACCCTCTCGATGATCGTCGCGGCGCCCATTCCAGAGGCCACGCACAATGTCGCAAGACCGACTTCCTTGTCCGCGCGTTCAAGTTCGTCCAGCAAAATTCCGATGATAATGGCACCCGAGGCGCCAAGCGGATGACCCATCGCGATGGCGCCGCCGTTGACGTTCAATCGGTCGTGATCGACGGCGAAAGCCTGCATGAATCGTAGAACGACGCTGGAAAACGCCTCATTCACCTCGAACAGGTCAATGTCAGAAATCGACATTCCGCTGTCCTCGAGAATCTTTCTGGTCGCCGGAACAGGACCGGTCAGCATGATCGTCGGATCGGTGCCGATCTTCGCGGTTGCCCGAATGCGCGCACGGGGCTTCAAGCCATAGGCTTCGCCGAATTCCTTGGAACCGACTAGAACAGCCGCCGCACCATCGACAATGCCTGACGAGTTCCCGGCGTGGTGAATGTGGTTGATCTGCTCCAGATGCGGATATTTCATCAACGCAATCTTGTCGAAACCGGGCATCACTTCGCCTTGATCCTTGAAGGCGGGCTTCAAGGCGCCAAGGCCCTGCATGTCGGTGCCGGGACGCATGTATTCGTCCCGATCAAGAATTGGCAGGCCGTTGATGTCCTTGATCTCAATAATCGACCTTTTGAATCGGTCATCCTTCCAGGCGGCGGCGGCGCGCTTTTGGCTTTCGACTGCGAATGCGTCGGCATCATCGCGGCTGATCCCGTATTCAGTCGCAATGATGTCGGCGGAAATCCCTTGCGGAACGAAATAGGTTTTCATTGCGACCGAGGGGTCGACTGCGATCGCGGCACCGTCCGAGCCCATTGGGACGCGGCTCATGCATTCGACGCCGCCGGCGATATAACCGTCGCCCGCGCCACCTTTAACCTGATTGGCGGCAAGGTTTACGGCTTCCATGCCAGACGCGCAGAAGCGGTTGATCGAGAGGCCGGGAATACGCTCGTCCAGTTCGGACGCAAGAACCGCGGTCCGTGCCAGGCACCCGCCCTGTTCCATGACTTGCGTGGCATTGCCCCAGATTACATCCTCGACGGCGTGACCCTCTAGGCCATTCCGATCCTTGACGGCGTTCAGTATGTCGGCGGACAACCGGACAGACGTCACTTCGTGCAAGCTGCCATCTTTTCGGCCCTTGCCGCGTGGCGAACGAACGGCGTCGAAAATGTATGCGTCGCGCATAGGTCTCTCCGTATCAGGCCCGATCGGCGGGCGAGCCCGGCATCAGGTCATAGGGGTGCTTCCAGCCCGGCAGACCCGCAATGCGATCCAACCACTGGTCGATGTTCGGATAAGCCGCACGGTCGAATCCGAATGGCTCAGGGTAATAGAGATAGCCGCAACAAGAGAGATCTGCATTCGTGACGTTGCGACCCACTATCCAGTCGCGGTCCGCAAGGTGGGCGTCAAGAACCTTGTAGGCCGTCGCAAGCCGCCCCTGATTGAAGGCGATCACTTCGTTGGGACGCTTGTTCTCGGGCAGGAAGTTCATCAGAAAACGCGTCGTACCCGCAAGAGAACTGAGCTTGTGATTGTCCCAAAGAATCCAACGGAGGACTTCACGTTCCTCATCCCGGTTCGCCCCGCAGAATTTCCCAGTCTTTTCCGCGACATATGCCTGAATCACGCCTGACTGGGTCAATACGGTGTCGCCATCGACCAGAACCGGTGCCTCACCCATCGGGTTCAAAGCGCGATAGTCGGGTGTCCGGGCAGCGCCATTGAAGAAATCCACCCAGACCGGTTCCCACTCCAGCCCCGACAACTCCAAAGCCAGTGCCGCCTTGTAGCTGTTACCGCTTTCGCCGAAGCAATGAAGCTTGATGGTCATCGGGGCAACTTCCGTTGGTTTCTGCTTCAGCGCTTTCGCGCTTCGAGTTCCGAATTGAACAATCTGAGGCGGGTCGTGAGCTTGTCCTCGTCGATGACCGAACCGAAGTTCTCGAACAGAAAGCTCAGCGCCTCGCCTTCGTCCAATCCCGCTTCCGCCGAAAACCGCTTGAGCCGCCGATAACCGTCTTCGGTCATTGCAACGGGAAATCTACGGGTAAGGCGAAGGCGCTTCGGCATGGGTGTCCCCTCAGAAATTAGCGGCGTCCAGCGTCATTACAGTATCGGCACCGGAATTGATCCGCGCCAGATGCAGAGCAGTCGCGGGAAGTTGACGTGCCATGTAGTAGCGTCCGGTTTCGATCTTCGTCTTGTAGAAGTCGGCATCCGAGGCGTCATCGTCAAGCGCGCCCATAGCCGCCTTGGCCATTCTTGACCACATCAGGCCAAGGCAAACGTGACCGAAAAGGTGCATGAAATCATAACTGCCCGACAACGCGTTCAGCGGGTTTTTCATACCTTCCTGCATGAAATACATCGCCGCAGCCTGCAAATCCTTTGACGCTGCTTTCAGCGGTATCAGGAATTCGGCATTCAGTGTTTCGTTGCTTTCGTTCTCTTTGATGAAGCTCTTCACCTGATCGAAAAAGCCCATCATCGTCTTGCCGCCATTCAGACCCAGCTTACGACCGACGAGATCCAGCGATTGAATGCCGTTTGTGCCCTCGTAAATCATTGCGATACGCGCATCGCGGACGAATTGTTCGAGTCCCCATTCTCTGGTGAACCCGGAGCCGCCCAGCGTTTGCTGAGCGAGAACGGTTGTCTCGAAGCCCTTGTCGGTCAGAAAGCCCTTCATCACCGGAATCAGGAGCGAAATCAGTTCCTCGGCCTCAGCGTCGTCCTTGCGCTGAGCGCGATCAATCAGCGATGCACCCCAGAAAACCAGCGCACGACCGCCTTCGACATGACTTTTTTGGTCGAGCAGATTTCTCCGCACATCCGGATGCACGATGATCGGGTCTGCCGGACCGTTTTCATTCTGGACACCGGTAGCGTCGCGCCCCTGCAGTCTGTCGCGCGCAAACGCCACCGCATTCTGATAGGCGATCTCGCCCTGCGCATAGCCTTGCAAAGCAACCGACAGGCGCGCTTCGTTCATCATCGTGAACATCGCGCGCATGCCTTTGTGCTCTTCGCCCACTAGCCAGCCCTTGGCACCGTCATAGTTCATCACGCAGGTGGCGTTGCCGTGGATGCCCATTTTCTCTTCCAGACCGCCGCATGACACCGCGTTCCGGTCGCCAAGCGATCCGTCTTCGTTCACCATAAACTTCGGCACCACGAAAAGCGAAATCCCTTTGACGCCTTCGGGACCGCCGGGAATCTTTGCCAGCACGAGGTGGATGATGTTGTCGGCCATGTCGTGCTCGCCAGCCGAGATCCAGATCTTCTGACCGGTGATCGCGAAGCTGCCGTCGTCATGGGGGTCTGCCTTGGTGCGGATGAGACCCAGATCGGTGCCGCATTGCGGCTCGGTCAGGTTCATGGTTCCGGTCCAGCGTCCCTCGTAAAGCGCGGGCAGATAGGTGGCTTTTTGTTCGGCCGTTCCGTGGGCGTGCAGTGCCGATGCGGCACCGTGCGTCAGCCCGGCATACATCTGAAACGCCATGTTTGCGGTCGAGAACATCTCGCCCGTCGCCGTGTTGATGAGGTGCGGCATGCCCTGACCGCCGTATTCGGTATCGCAGTCGAGACCCATCCAGCCACCGTCGCGCATTTGGCCGAACGCTTCCTTGAAGCCGTCCGGAGTGCGCACGACGCCGTTTTCGAGCGTGCACCCCTGCTGGTCGCCGACCTCGTTCAGCGGATGCAGGACATTGGCAGCGATCTTGCCGGCCTCCTCCAGTATCGCCGCGGTGAAGTCAGGGTCCAGATCTTCGTAGCCCGGTACGTCCTGCGACGAAATATTCAGCACCTCGTGAAGCAGGAATTGCATATCTTTGACGGGAGGGGTGTAACTTGGCATCGGTCGGTCTCCTGCTCGTATTAACTAACTTATTCGGCGGCGGTTTTCGTTGAATTGGACATCGCCGCGATCATCTGGTCGCCTTGCGACAGTTGATCTGACAATTCATCAATCGCGATCGTCAGTTCGTCGCGCTGGCGGATCATATAGCTCAGCCGATCCTGTCCGAGTTCAAATGCTCGAACTGTCTGGGCCAGATTCTGATTGTCAGTGTTATAGAGATCAAGAAGCTGACGGATATCTTCAAGACTGAAACCGAAACGCTTGCCGCGCAGGATCAGCTTCAGCCGCGCGCGGTCGCGCTTCGTAAAAAGTCGTCGCGTGCCTTTCCGAACCGGAAACAGCAATTCCTTCGATTCATAAAACCGAAGAGTCCGGGGTGTGACGTCGTATGCATCACACATCTCCCGGATGGTCATGAAATTCTCTTGCATGGATGACTCCATTTCTGTTGAGCCCATCACATGCCGGTCAGCAGATCACCTCGCAAGGTTAGTTGACGCTTACGTCACCGTAACGTGGCGTCATAGCCTTGCCCGCGAAAATACCGGAAAGATGACGTGGGGTTCAGCGAAACAAAATGAAGCCGGAAACGCCTCAGTTTTTTGTCTTGGCGATGTCGTCGCGGAGTTTTTGAAGATCTTTGATCGTGGCTTCCAACTGCGCATGTTCTTCGAGCAATGCCGCCAACTGCCGATCGGCAAGCCGAATCCACTCGTCCATCTGCGCGGCTGTGCCCTCTTCTTCGTAAATCATGAGCCACTGCCGGATCTCTTCCAGAGAGAACCCAAATCGACGTCCTCGAAGTATTAGGGTCATCCGCGCAATTTCACGAGGCCCATAGTAACGGGATCGTCCGTCCTTTTCGGGGCGGAGAAGTTCAATGTATTCGTAATACCTGAGAGTTCGCGGAGTTACGTCGAACCGCGCACACATCTCTTTGAAACTCAGCCTTTCCGGGGCCATGCGGATCCTCCACGGAAATCAGCCTAATCGCTGCCGCAGACGGGATCAATCGGTTGCTTGCCAGGGGTTGCGAACGCTGCACTGGCTGGCCGATAAGTCAGAACAATCATGAGGGTGAGCCTGTGACCGACAAGCGAAAAGAAATACTGGCGCGTCAGTTCATCGAAAGCATTCCACATGCGCGAGCCCTGGGGATGGAGCTGAGCGAAATCGGAGCGGGTGTCGCCGAAATTTCGATGCCCTATGACGAACGCCTGGTCGGCGATGCGCGCACCGGCGTCATTCATGGCGGTGCTGTTTCTACGCTGATGGACACTTGCAGCGGTGCGGCGGTGATGAGCCACCCCGCCGCCCCGGGTGGAACTGCGACCATAGACCTCAGAATTGACTATATGCGCGCGGCGACTCCGGGCCAGCGGATCACGGCACGGGCGACCTGTTATCATATCACGCGCACCGTCGCGTTCGTGCGGGCTGTCGCCACCGACGATGACACGGCAAATCCGGTCGCATCGGCCACCGGTGCATTTACCGTCGAAGCAACGAGGCCGGGATCATGAACCGTCGACGCCCCGAACCAGTTCAAGTCGTCAAGGAACGTCGCGACCGGGCACTGGCCGCCCTGATCGAGGGGATTCCCTATGCCCGCTTCATCGGCATCGGATTCGAACGCCGTGGCGACGAATTGACCGGCATTCTGAATTTCGACGAAAAGCTGATCGGCAATCCCTTCTTGCCCGCATTGCACGGCGGCGTAACTGCGGCCTTTCTTGAAACGACCGCAATTGTCGAGTTGGGATGGCAGCGCCTGTGGGAGGAGATCGAAAGCGGCCGCGTCGATGCCGAGACCTTGACGCCCGAAACCCTTCCGAGAATGCCGAAGACAATTGATTTCACCGTCGACTACCTGCGCTCGGGACTTCCGCGCGACGCTTATGCCAGAGCGCGGGTCAATCGTTCCGGGCGACGATACGCAAGTGTCCACGTTGAGGCATGGCAGGACAATCGCGCCAGGCTTTATGCGCAGGCAACCGGGCACTTCCTGATGCCGTCCCTTTCGGATCCTGCATGAGCGAGGCGGCAGCGTCGGTTCCAAAGCCGCCGATTTCCAATCGCCGGGTCCTTGCGATAGCGCTGCCGATTGTCCTGTCGAACGCGACGATACCGATCCTCGGCGTTGTCGATACCGGCGTCGTGGGGCAATTAGGCGACCCGGTTCCAATTGGGGCTGTCGGAATTGGCGCGATCATTCTGTCCGCGATCTATTGGGTTTTCGGTTTCCTGCGGATGGGAACCACCGGCCTTACCAGCCAGGCGCTCGGTGCGGGCGACCGCGCCGAAGCCGACGTCATGCTTACGCGCGCGCTTTTGATCGGGTTCGGGGCCGGCGCTGTATTGATCCTGCTTCAGTCGTTGATCTTTTCCGCAGCTTTCAAGCTCTCGCCCGCAAGTCAGGAAGTTGAGAGTCTGGCGCGGGATTATATGGCCATCCGGGTATGGTCGGCACCGGCGGCTATCGCACTTTACGGGATCACCGGCTGGCTGATCGCCGCCGAGCGGACGCGGGCAGTGCTTGTTATTCAGGTCTGGATGAACGGCCTCAATATCATCCTGGACCTG
This sequence comes from Paracoccaceae bacterium, assembly GCA_037968835.1. Taxonomy (GTDB): domain Bacteria; phylum Pseudomonadota; class Alphaproteobacteria; order Rhodobacterales; family Rhodobacteraceae; genus JBBKWG01. The sequence continues at coordinate 26,922 of JBBKWG010000034.1, read as the reverse complement.
GCATTCGTGCTTTGGCTGGGCTGGGGCGTGCCCGGCGTGGCGGTCGCAACTTTTCTCGCAGAATGGTCCGGGCTGGTCGTCGGGCTTTGGTTTTGCCGCGATGCGTTCCTCAGGCCGTTCTGGCGGGTCTGGTCGAGCGTGCTGGACCGGGTGCGGCTTGCCCGGATGGCGTCGGTGAATGGGGATATATTACTGCGTTCGCTGATGCTTGAGGCAATCTTCGTATCGTTTTTGTTCTTGGGCGCCGATTTCGGAGACGTGCCGCTGGCGGCGAACCAGATCCTGCTGCAGTTCCTCCATGTCACGGCTTACGCGCTCGATGGGTTTGCCTTCGCAGCCGAAGCGCTGGTCGGGCAGGCGATGGGGGCGCGGGCACGGGGGCGGCTAAGGCGCGGCGCGATGCTGACGTCCGCATGGGGTGGGGGCGTGATGGTGTTGCTGGCTGCTTCCTTCGCTCTGTTCGGAGCGGCCGTCATTGATCTGATGACGACGGCGCCAGAGGTGCGCGCGGTCGCGAAAGATCACCTGCACTGGATGGTGCTGGCTCCTGTTGTCGGGGTCGCAGCGTGGATGTTGGATGGTATCTTCATCGGGGCGACGCGAACGCGCGACATGAGGAATATGATGGCGGTGTCTGCGGCGGTTTATTTCGTCGCCGTCTGGGCGCTGGTACCGACATTCGGGAACCACGGGTTGTGGATGGCTCTGCTTGTCTCGTTTATAGTGCGTGGCCTGACCCTGGGCCTCAAATATCCAGGTCTGGAACGGGCGGCCGAAGGCGGACCATAGACACGCGTCCGCGGCTCGAACTTACAGAATGCCGATGACGGCTTCGGGCGGCCGTCCGAGCGCGGCACTCCCGTTGGCGAGAACAACCGGACGTTCAATCAGGATCGGATGTGCGGCCATTGCAGCGATGAGGGAGTCGTCGGGGCTATCCTTTGTCAAACCAGCGTCGCTGAACGCCGTTTCCCGCGCACGGATCAGAGCCGCAGCGGGTAGGCTGAGCAGCTTCAGGACGTGCCGCAACTCGGCTTCGGTTGGCGCATCTTCAAGATAAAGGCGCACTGTTGGCGTTAGTCCACAACCCTGCAGTATCGCGAGCGTGGCGCGTGATTTCGAGCAGCGAGGGTTGTGCCATATGGTGACGCTCATAGCCACCGCTCGACTTTCTGTCCGACGGCATCGGCCACCGACGCATAGCCGTCGCCTTGCAGATAGATGTCGAGGCTGCGCGCGATCCGGGCGGCGAGCGAAACCCCCTTGAAGACCATCGCGGTGTAGAGTTGCACGGCGGAAGCCCCGGCGAGTATCTTCTCGTAAGCCTGACGGCCCGAACCGACGCCGCCCACACCGATCAACGGGATCGTGCCGCCTGTTTCGCGATAGAGCCGTGCCAGGACACGCGTCGACGGTTCAAAAAGCGGCTGGCCGGAAAGACCGCCCTTCTGATCGCGGTGCCGGCTCTGCAACCCGTCGCGCGCAAGTGTGGTGTTGGCGGCGATGATTGCGTGAACGCCGGTGTCGCCCGCTATTCGGGCGATATCGGCGATTTCCGCATGGTCCAGATCCGGCGCGATCTTGAGGAATACCGGCACAGTGCCGCGCACCGCCATCACCCCGTCAAGCAGCGCCTTCAAAGCATCCGCACTTTGAAGATTGCGCAGATTTTCGGTATTTGGCGACGAGACATTGACCGTTGCGAAATCAATCAGATCGCGTGTCGCGCGCAAGACGTCGGCATAGTCGCGCGCACGGTCGTTGCTGTCCTTGTTGGCGCCAAGGTTCAGCCCGACCGGGATCCCTTGGGGACGGTCGGCAAGGCGCTGGGCAACGACTTCGACCCCGTCATTATTGAAGCCGAAACGATTGATCGCGGCACGGTCGCGGCGCAGGCGGAACAGGCGCGGCTTGGGATTGCCGGGTTGCGGTCGGGGTGTCACGGCACCGATTTCGAGAAACCCAAAGCCCGCACGCATGAGTGGCGAGATTGCGGTTCCGTTCTTGTCAAAGCCCGCTGCAAGGCCGACAGGATTGGGAAATCTCAAGCCTGCGATCAAGGTTTCAAGATGGGGCGATGCGACCGGACCCGGCAACGGGGCAAACGGCGAATGGAGCGCGCGAAGGGCAAGGCCATGGGCGGTTTCGGGGTCCAGCCGGTTCAGTATCGCCAATCCGAGACGTTCAAGTCTCACACTGTCAGCCCTTGGAACCGGTGGCGGCCTTCCTCGAATGGAAGATCCCGCACCCAGATCACATCACCCAGAACCAGATCGCGATAGAGGTGCGGAAAAAGCGCGCCGCCGCGTGACGGCTCCCATTTCAGCGCATCGCCCAGCGTATCGCTTTCCAGCGCCAGAAGCTTCAAACCCCGTTCGCCTGCAAAATGCTTTGATGCGGTGACCTCGACCTGATCGCCCGTTGAAATATGGATGTACCCGTCGCTTCGATCAATCGGCGCACCTCTGGTCTGACCGTTGGCAAGAAGCTCGGCATATTCGTCGGCACGGAAGATTTTATAGATGATTGCCATGTCAGATGACTGGCGCGGGCTGGCAACGGGGTCAAGTCGATTGACGTGAGGACGCAGAGCGCACCCTTTTGACTCGGCGCGCGGATAACTGCACTCTCTTGTCAGAACAACACCGACAAGGGGATTCCCAGATGTTTGCACGTTTTCTGACCGGAGGCGCGATTCTTGCGCTGAGCACCGGGGCCGCTTTGGCCGATTTCAATCTGACTATTCTGCATACCAATGATTTCCACGCCCGCTTCGAGCCGATCAGCGGTTTCGATTCAGGCTGTTCGGAAGAAGACAATTTGGCGGGTGAATGCTTCGGCGGCTCTGCCCGTCTGGTGACTGCTGTCGAGAACGCCAAGGAGCGGGCCGAGAACTGGCTTCTGGTTGACGGCGGCGATCAATTCCAGGGCACGCTGTTTTATACCTTTTACAAGGGTAAAGCCGCCGCAGAGATGATGAACAAGATGGGTTACGACGGCATGACCGTCGGCAACCACGAGTTCGACGACGGCCCCGAAGTGCTGCGCGATTTCATCGGTTCGGTCGATTTCCCGATCCTGATGTCCAATGCCGACGTGTCGGGCGAACCGCTTTTGGCGGACGTTCTGATGAAATCGGCCGTGATCGAGAAGAATGGCGAGAAGATCGGATTGATCGGACTCACGCCTCAGGACACCGACGAACTGGCGAGCCCGGGCAAGAACGTGATCTTCACCGATCCGTCCGATGCCGTTCAGAGCGAGGTCGACAAACTGACCGAAGCCGGTGTGAACAAGATCGTCGTTCTCAGCCATTCGGGCTATGGTGTCGATCAGCGGGTGGCGGAAAACACCAAGGGCGTCGACGTGATCGTGGGTGGTCACACGAATACGCTACTGTCCAATACTCATGAAGGCGCTGTTGGTCCTTACCCGACCGTCGTGAACGGGGTTCAGATCGTTCAGGCCTACGCTTATGGCAAGTATCTTGGCGAGTTGAACGTCACATTCAACGACGCGGGCGAGATCACGACTGCGGCGGGCGATCTGCTGATCATGGACGCTTCGGTTGCCGAAGACGAGACAACGAAGGCCCGGATTGGCGAACTGGCTCTACCGCTGGAAGAGATCCGCTCGAAGGTCGTTGCCGAGGCTGCATCTCCGATTGAGGGCAGCCGCGAGGTGTGCCGGATCGAGGAATGCCCGATGGGCAATCTGATCGCGGACGCCATGTTGGCCCGCGTCAAGGATCAGGGCATCGACATCGCTCTCGCGAATTCGGGCGGCATTCGAGCGTCGATTGACGGCGGCGAGGTGACGATGGGCGAGGTGATGACGGTTCTGCCATTCCAGAACACATTGTCTACTTTCCAGACAACCGGACAGACGATCCTCGACGCGCTCGAAAATGGTGTGAGCCAAGTCGAGGAAGTCGCGGGCAGGTTCCCGCAGGTGGCGGGAATGACGTTTACCTGGGACAGCGCGGCTGAGCCGGGATCGCGGATCACCGAAGTGACTGTCGGCGGCGCACCGCTTGATCCGGCGGCGACGTACGGTGTCGTGACCAACAACTATGTCAGGAACGGCGGTGACGGCTACAAGATGTTCACCGTGGATGCCGAGAACGTCTACGACTTCGGACCTGATTTGGCCGACGTGCTGGCGGAATACATGGCAGCGACCGGGCCATCCAATCCGACCGTCGAAGGCAGGATCATGAAGAAGTAATTCCGCCATAGCGAATGCAGCAAGGCGCGGCCCTCGGGTCGCGCCTTTTCTCGTTGTCATTCAGAGTGGAGAGATCGTGTATCCGGCCCGTTCAAGCGCACGCAGAACACCCGTTTCGCCTGACAGATGCGCGCCGCCGACAGCAAGAATCGCAGTCTTGCCTTCCACAAGATCGACGATCTTGGGTTCCCAGTCGATGTTCCGGTTGATCAGCACGCTCTGATTGACGTCCTCGAACATCTCCACACCGTTCTCGATGCCAGAGTTTTCAATCTGGATTCGGCTGAATTCCCAGGATTCGCGGATTTTTCCGTTGAAGTAGCCTTCGACAAGCGTTGCCGTTGAGCGCGCACTGTCTTCCTGGGTTTTTAGCGTGATGCGCAGACCGTCCAATTGATCCTCGAGCGGCTCGTCAGCGAATATGCGGATCACCGTCTCTGGGTCGTCGAGTGTCGCAATCGGGATGCCCTTCTCGATGGCGAGTGTTTCGATCTGCCGGTCGAACCCAAGCTCGCCCGACTGCATCATGCTCATGGCGCAGGGGGCTATGGCCAGTGTGATCGACAGATACCAAGGTTTGAATTTCGCGCCGAGTATGCCTGGAACACCCAATGCCTCCAATTTGGATTTGGCGAGGGCCCAGTCATTTGGTCCAAGAAGGTCGATCAAGGTCGGACCTTCGGTGATGAAGAACATCCCCGGGTCTCGTGTCGCGAGCGCCTGAAGTCCCGCTTCATCTTCAGCGGTGGCCTCGAGTACGAGAAGGTCGGCTTCATCGAGATGCGCGGCGATTTTATCGACCAGAGGCGCCAATCTGGGATCGGGGATGTGAATCGTTCCCGCGACATAGACGGTCGATCCTGATTTCTCGGCCATCCAGAGATTGCCTTCGGGATAGGGATGGACCGCTACCAGTTCGTCGAGTTTGGCACGGTCTGCGGCAGTAAGATCGTCGATAAGGCTATCTGTGCCACAACTTTGCGCATTAGCGTGGGCAGGGAGCAGGGCGAGAAGTGCGGCGGCAAGACGGATACGCGACATGAGAACCTCGAGTTAATTAAACGAACCTCAGTGTGACGGCATTTTCAGGCGGAATAAAGGTAAGACATTGCGCTTACATTCAGGTCGAGTTTTAGGACGGCTTCCCAGAAAAAGTCGCGTCAGCCGATCTGTTAATCTATGTTACCTGGAGCCAATTTTTTTCATGTATTTGTGGAGCAACCCGATGCCGACCAATCCTGCCAGCTTCGTGGGCGACATTCCGAGTTATTACGACACCGGCCTAGGTCCGAATATCTTTGCGGATTATGCCGACAATATTGCGAAACTGTGCGCTGGTTTCGCCCCATCCGATGTACTCGAGCTTGCTGCTGGGACTGGGATCGTCAGTCGAAGGCTGCGCGACACTCTAAAGCCAGAAACGCACCTGGTCGTCACCGATCTCAATCCGCCAATGCTTGCGGTCGCAAGGGGCAAGTTCGCGGCCAACGAAAACGTAGAGTTCTCCGTGGCGGACGCGATGGAATTGCCATTCGACGATAGCGCGTTCGACTTGGTGGCGTGCCAATTCGGGGTGATGTTCTTTCCCGACAAGCCCGCATCGTATCGAGAGGCGGCGCGGGTGCTTCGGCCAGGCGGAAATCTTGTCTTCAACGTCTGGGGTGCGATGTCGGACAATCCGTTTTCGCAGATGGCCCACGATGTCGCGGCTAAGTTCTTTCCAGACAATCCTCCTGGGTTCTACAAAGTCCCATTCCACTACAAGGACCCGTCTGAGGTGAAGGCCGATCTTGCCAAAGCGGGGTGGCATGATGTTGAACACGAAACTATTCGGCTGAACAAGACAATCGTCGACCCGCAATCGTTTGCTTCGGCATTGGTTTTCGGAAATCCCCTTGTCGATGAAATCCGACAGCGTGGGAGCGTCGACCCAGACAATGTCGTCGAGGCGATGATGGAAGCGCTTGAAGCAACGTTCGGACCTGCCCCACTGGTGATGCCGCTTGCGGCAACGACTTTCGTCTGTCGCATGCCCTAAAGGTTCTGTCGTTGGGCTAAACATCAGACGCACTTGGAATTGCGGTTTGCGAATTTTTTGAGTGACGACTATGACCGCGCTCAGCAGTTCAGAAAAAAAGTGAGCCGCGTCGCGCACTTCAGTTGAGTGTAGCGAAGGCGCCGTAACTTTCGACACCACTCCCCTGTTGACTCGCCCTTGCCGCTTGCCTATCTCCACTTCGTTAGCACTCACCCGACGTGAGTGCTAAGGGTAGAAAACGTGAACCAAGGAGCGTTCAACTATGGCATTCAAACCGCTGCACGACCGAGTTCTTGTGCGCCGCACTGAAGGCGAAGAAAAGACCAAGGGCGGTCTCATCATCCCCGACAATGCGAAAGAAAAGCCCGCCGAGGGCGAGGTCATCTCCGTGGGCGAAGGTGCCCGCAAGGATTCAGGCGAACTGATTGAAATGGGCGTCAAGGCTGGCGACCGCATTCTGTTCGGCAAATGGTCCGGCACCGAGATCACGCTTGACGGCGAAGAGCTACTGATCATGAAGGAAAGCGACATTCTCGGCATTATCGAGAACGGCGCGGCCAAGAAAGCGAAAGCTGCCTGAGCCCGACCTTCAATCAGAAAAATTTAATAATGAAATCAAGGAGCATGCAACATGGCTGCTAAGGACGTCAAATTCAATACCGACGCCCGCAATCGGATGCTTAAGGGTGTTAACACCCTGGCAAATGCGGTAAAAGTCACGCTCGGCCCCAAGGGCCGTAACGTCGTACTCGAAAAATCCTTCGGTGCCCCGCGCATCACGAAGGACGGTGTGACCGTGGCCAAAGAGATCGAACTTGAAGATCGGTTCGAGAACATGGGCGCGCAGATGGTGAAGGAAGTCGCTTCCCGCACCAACGACGAAGCCGGAGACGGCACCACGACGGCGACAGTTCTGGCCGCAGCGATCATTCGCGAAGGTTTGAAATCGGTTGCCGCAGGCATGAACCCGATGGATCTGAAGCGCGGCATCGACCTGGCTGTTGCCAAGGCTGTCCAGCACATCAAATCAGCCGCCCGCGACGTTACCGACAGTGCAGAAGTCGCACAGGTAGGCACGATTTCCGCAAACGGTGAAGCCGAGATCGGCCGCCAGATCGCGGACGCGATGCAGAAAGTCGGCAACGACGGCGTTATCACCGTCGAAGAGAACAAGGGCCTTGAGACCGAAACCGAGGTCGTTGAGGGTATGCAGTTTGACCGCGGCTACTTGTCGCCTTACTTCGTAACCAACCCCGACAAGATGGTTGCTGAGCTGGAAGACGCAATCGTTTTGCTGCACGAGAAGAAACTCTCGTCGCTTCAGCCAATGGTTCCGCTTCTTGAGTCGGTGATTCAATCTCAAAAACCGCTTCTGATCATTGCCGAAGACGTCGAAGGCGAGGCTCTGGCCACGCTTGTCGTCAACAAGCTGCGTGGCGGTCTGAAAATCGCTGCCGTCAAGGCACCGGGCTTCGGCGATCGTCGCAAGGCCATGCTGCAGGACATCGCGATCCTGACCGGTGGTCAGGTCATCAGCGAAGACCTGGGTATGAAGCTTGAGAATGTCACGATGGACATGCTCGGTTCTGCCAAGCGGATTTCGATCACCAAGGACGAGACGACGATCGTCGATGGTCACGGCGTCAAAGCCGAGATCGAAGCGCGCGTCAGCCAGATCCGTCAGCAGATCGAAGAAACCACGTCGGACTACGATCGTGAGAAGCTTCAGGAACGTGTTGCCAAGTTGGCCGGTGGCGTTGCCGTCATCCGCGTTGGCGGCATGACCGAAATCGAAGTGAAAGAGCGCAAGGACCGTGTTGATGACGCGCTGAACGCGACCCGCGCGGCCGTTCAGGAAGGCATCGTCGTTGGCGGTGGTGTCGCTCTGGTTCAGGCTGGCAAGGCGCTTGACGGTCTCAAGGGAGAGAACAGCGATCAGGACGCGGGCATCAAGATCGTGCGCCGTGCTCTGGAAGCTCCTCTGCGTCAGATCGCCGAAAACTCCGGCGTCGACGGTTCTGTCGTGGCTGGTAAGGTTCGTGAAAGCAACGACCCGACGTTCGGCTTTAACGCGCAGACCGAGGAATATGGCGACCTGTTCAAGTTCGGTGTCATTGACCCGGCCAAGGTTGTCCGTACGGCTCTGGAAGATGCAGCTTCGATCGCTGGACTTCTGATCACAACCGAAGCCATGGTTGCCGACAAGCCGCAGAAAGAAGGCGCTGGCGGCGGCGGCGGCATGCCTGACATGGGCGGCATGGGCGGCATGATGTAATCATGCGACCCGTAACGCGTTGATTTCGCGTTGTCGTGTTGATTTGGGGTCGCCTTAGGGCGGCCCCTTTTTCTTGTGCACGCACTCCAATGACAATCGTGTAGCGAATGAACGTTCAGAGTTCCGAAAGGTTCGGCATGTAAGGCTCAAGCGTTGGCAACGGTGTTCATATGTGGCTTTACAATTTTCTTGACCGGTTCTTTCCAAACAGCTTTCACGCCAAGGTTAGCTTCGCAGCCCTCGTTGGCGCTCAAATACCAATGCTGTCAGCGGTCGGCATCGTTCTGAAGGCGCAATTAGGCGTTTCGATGATCAGCGCCTTGTTGGTGGCGAGCGTCATGGGTGCCGTTCTGACGTCAATTTCAGTCTTGGCGCTGTTGGCACCGGTTCGGCGATTGAAAATCGCGCTTGCGTTGTTTGAAAGCGCGGGTGTTCCGCCTGATCTGCCGATTAACAGCAAGGACGACCTTGGCCGCTTGACTGCAGCGGCAGGACGTATGGCCCAAACAGTATTAACGCTCGACCGCATCGCGAGCGCGGCGGAGGTTGACCCCCTCACCGGCGCCCTCAATCGGCAGCGACTAAAGGAGTCTACCCACGTGCGATGCAAGCGTTCTGCTATTTGATCTGGACGGATTGAAGACCCTCAACGAAGCCGAAGGTCACGCAGCCGGGGATCATGCCATTCAGTGCGTGGCGCACATACTTCGGGCCGGAATGCGTCAGATTGATCTGGTTTGCCGCTTCGAAGGCGACAAGTTTGTAATTGTTATGCCCGGGCTTGATTCCGATGATGCAGTCCCGGTCGCCGGTCGACTAAGGCGGAGTATCGTCTCATTTCGTCAAGCATCCACCACCCGAATATCGGTGTCGATCGGACTTGCGACGTTTGGCACCGGCAATGATTGGGACTGTGTCTTGCTGGAGGCGGAAGAGGCTGCTTTGATCGCAAAGCGGGATGGTCGCAGCAGTTTGCAGGCGGCTTGAGGCAGAAAGCTCACGACATTTCCTGCGCCGCCCTTGCAAGCCGAGCTGTCGAGAGGTCCACAGAGTGGAACCTTGCCTGCCATGCCATTGAAAGATCGGAAGCCCATGCCAACCTAGACATTATCATTCAAAAATGCTGCCGCCGGTGAAATGTTCTTGCGTCATGCTGCGCTGCATATTATCCCCTCGCAGGTGCAGAAAAAGCGAGATCTCCCATGCCGCATGATGGAACCGCATTGATGAACGACAACCCGGTTATGGCAGACTTGCTTAAAGTGACAGCCGCCGCCGTCTCGCCCGCCGAGACGCTTTTGGACCGTGCTACCGCCAGCGTGCGTGCGTTGGTCACGGAGGCAAACAGGACCAGTGCTACGCTGATCGACGCGCATCAGGGCGCGGCCCACGGTCTGGCATGGGTTGCCACCTATGTCGAAGCTCTTCGTCAGATGCAAAAGTGGGCCATGGCGCTTGAGGCGGAGGGGCGTTTTGGCGAAGTTGAACAACTGATCCACCAGATCGCATTTGGCGAATACCTTTCGCAGCTTTGCGGCGGTATTCCGATGAGCCAGGGCGAAATCGTTCGCTTGCAGGACCTTGGACTTTCTCAAACCGATCAGCAGTGCCTTGTGACGCCGGAAATCACCGCATTGACTCAGAAAGGGAATACACAGCAGGCCAGACTTCGTCTTGTTCAGTTGATGCAAGAGCAAAGCGGGGGCAATACAGTCGGAGCCACCGGCCTTGGCGACGAATTGGAGATGATCCGGGAGCAGTTCCGTCGGTTCGCGCGCGAGCGTGTCGAACCGCACGCTCATGGCTGGCATCTGAGGGACGAATTGATACCGATGGAAATCATCGACGAGATGGCCGAAATGGGCGTCTTTGGTTTAACTATACCCGAGAAATACGGCGGTTTTGGCCTGTCCAAAGCCTCTATGTGCGTGGTGTCGGAGGAGCTTTCGCGCGGATATATTGGCGTCGGTAGTCTTGGCACGAGATCGGAAATTGCGGCCGAACTGATCCTTTGCGGCGGCACCGAGGCGCAAAAGGCGAAATGGCTACCATTGCTTGCGTCGGGCGAAACGCTCCCGACCGCGGTTTTTACCGAACCGAACACGGGCTCGGACCTCGGCAGTCTCACTACCCGCGCGGCCAAGGACGGTGACGACTGGAAGATCACGGGCAACAAAACGTGGATCACACACGCGGCGCGCACCCACATGATGACCCTGCTCGCACGCACCGATCCCGAGTCCATCGACTATCGCGGGTTGTCGATGTTCCTTGCTGAAAAGACGCCGGGCACCGAAGCGGATCCTTTTCCGAGCGACGGCATGACCGGCGGTGAAATCGAAGTTCTGGGATACCGCGGCATGAAGGAATACGAACTGGCCTTTGACCGATTCCGCGTTGCCGGGGAGAACCTGCTGGGCGGCGAGGAAGGGCAGGGCTTCAAGCAGTTGATGCAGACCTTCGAGAGCGCCCGCATCCAGACAGCGGCCCGTGCCATTGGGGTAGCGCAATCGGCGCTCGACCATTCGATGAGCTATGCACAGGACCGCAAACAGTTCGGCAAGCCGCTGATCGCGTTCCCGCGGGTGGCGTCCAAATTGGCGATGATGGCGGTCGAAATCATGATCGCTCGACAACTGACCTATTTCTCGGCAGGCGAAAAAGATGCCGGCCGGCGATGTGATCTTGAAGCCGGGATGGCGAAACTTCTTGGCGCACGTGTCGCCTGGGCCGCGGCTGACAACGGATTGCAGATCCACGGCGGAAACGGATTTGCTCTGGAGTATGCAATCAGCCGAATATTGTGCGATGCGCGGATTCTCAACATCTTTGAAGGTGCGGCGGAGATCCAAGCGCAAGTCATCGCACGTCGCCTTTTAAGCTAATTGGCGAAACTGAACCGAAGCGTTTGAGATCGTTGCCAAGCTATCTGGCCGCAGCCCCTGCGTTTAATGCCGCGCGCGGTGCGCCAAGGCGCGGGTGCAATCGTGCGGCCACCACCCACGCGGCGCCCATTGCCGCGCCACACGCGACGAATACGCCAGCGACGGGCGATACCAGCAATACAAGCCACGCCACACCGGGCGTAAGTATCCCCGATACATCGCGATAGCTTGAATAGACGGCCGCCATTTCTGTCCGCTCGCTTGGTTTCACACCCATCAGGAACGGAAGGCTGCCTGCGACATCGAGCAGCACAAGCGCAATTGATCCAAGAAACAGGGCTGCGACCGCCAACGGGGGAACGGGTATCAGCCACGCGGCGATGAACAGAAGTGACGCGCAGCCGAACCCGAGCCGCACAGACCAGCGCACCGAGGTTTTTTGCACGACCGCGAGCATTATTGGGGCGAAGAACAAAAGCGCATTGGTAACGCTCAGCATCAGTCCGCCCAGACGGTCACCAAGACCGTTCTCGATACAGAAGATTGGCAGGTAGACGACATAGACCCACCAACCGCACGATCGGATCACCGCGAACAGCCACCCCGCGATCAGTCTTGGTTGCGCTAAAAATCGGCCTAGGTACCCGACGGGGTTGGTGGCCGGGCCGCGTGCGCGAGTGATCTGTTTGCCATTGCCGAGCCGCAGCCACCAGAAGGTGGCGAGTTGCGCAAGTGCGAATGCCCCAGCAATCAGGAACGGGGCCGGTCGCCATATGTCGAGAAGCCAGACGCCCGCCACCGGTCCCGCACCCCACATTGCCGCGCTATAGAACATGCGCAGCGATTCCGTACGCCCCAAATCCGCGCGGGCGAAGTAGTCGAGCAGATAGGCGCTCAGGCATACCGACACCGTGATCGTTGCAATCGCATTGAACAGGAGGGCCACCGCCATCGGACCTGCTCCGCCGACAAGCGCGAAAGCCGTGCCGGCCAGATAGAAGCAACAACCAAGTGTCATCATCCAGCGGCGTGGAATGAAACGCGTTCCGAAGGGCACCAGAAGCCCGGCCATCAGTGACCCGATGCCAACAAAAAAGTAGATGCGACTGACCAGCACCGCGTCCCCGAGTTCGCGGTAAAGCGCAAGCGGCATGACAGACAAAAGTATACCGCGCGTGCCAGCCTCCAACGCCGAGAGATAGGCGAATGACTGCACCTTCACTCCGGGCGCATGCGACAGGTAGAGTTGTGTACGTGGAGCAATCATGCGTTACAAAGCGCCCGCGAAATAGCCGCTGTCCTGCAAAAATTCGACATTGGATGTCGGAAGGTGGCTAAAGTTTTCGAACAGATGCAATTGAGGTAATTTCGATGATACGAACATTGCTGGCAGCGCTTGCCTTGTCCTCGTGCGCGGACGAGACGATTTCGGGGTATGCCGACCGTGGTTCGGTTTATCGTCTGGCCGAGATTGATGGCGACCCTTTTGCCGCCGCAGCCACAATTGCATTTCCTGAGTTGGGGCAGGCGTCGGGCGATGCGCCGTGCAATCGCTGGTCGGCTGTCCAAAGCTCGCCGTATCCGTGGTTTGAGTTAACCGCAATTTCAGTCACACGCCGCGCCTGCCTAGCTCTGGACGAAGAGGGCCGGTTCTTCGAGGCACTGGGGGACATGACGCTGGCGGAAGTCTCGGGCGATGTTCTGATACTGTCCAATGAGACTGGCCGCGAGATGGTCTTTCGCGCTCAGCCGCGTTGACGCTCAAGCGCGTCGATGAGGCGTGCGCGTGCTTCCGGTAATGGACGGTCGGCCAGAACCGGCGCAAGACCCGCTTTGAGAAAATGCCCGGTGACTGACAGGCCGGCGAGCGTTTCCTCGATCGTGCCATCGCCGGTGCCCGTCAGCGCCGGTGACAGGGCCAGCAAGCGTTCGGCCCATTCGCCGGCGGCGGCGGCAGAAATGGCGCGGCCAGTGCGGGGCGATACATAGATCAAGTCATCGCGCGACCCGGTTACAGCGCAGGCGTCAAGATCAAGCCCGAAGCCGAGATCGTCGAGCAGCGACAGTTCCCACCTAAGGTAGGCCAGCGGCCAATAGGGACCGTTGCCGATCATATCCAGCAGCGAAATCGTTTGGCGATATAGGCGCGGATGGGCTTCGCGCTCGGCCAGCGCTGCAATCAGAATCGAGGTGACAGCGTTTAGACCCGCCAAGGTTGCTCGCTCGCCCATCAATTGGGCCGCGCGGCTTTTGATCGGCTCGACGGTGAAAGCGCCGAGATGCTCTTCCAGCCGCGCGCGCCATGTCAGGTCAAGTTGCGCGCCTGGCTGTAGGATGGGCGCGATCTTGCGACTGGCGCCGCCGCGCACGATGCCAGCATGTCGTCCGTGGGTTTCGGTAAACACCTCGATGATCGCAGCGCTCTCGCCGTGCCGACGTAGGCTGAGGAGTACACCTTCTTCGCGCCAGTCCATCTCGAACCTATCGCCCCTGCCGTTGCTTTTCATCAGGCTTGAACCGCATCATTCCAAGCCCGGTTCATCGAGCAGGTGTCGCGCATTGCGGTCCTCGACCTCGATAACCCAAAGATCGGGATCAAATCCGCGCTGGCGGAAAATACTCGCATTGACTTCAGCTTCATCGCCCTCGGCAAGGACGATCCAGCGACGGTCGCCGGTCAGGATGTCAAACGAGCGCTGGAAACATGCGGCCTGACCGTCAAGTGTGTTGAGTTTGACAAGCACGGCGCCGGCTGTTCCATCGCCGCGCGCAACCACAAACGCCGGGATCGTGGCGAGGCGACAACGGGTCAAATAGGCCGCGATCCAGATCTCCGAAGTGATACGAGTCATCGGTGGTGCCAATCCCTGCACATGTCAGGCACCGTCAGAGAAATTTAGCCCCATTTCAGAATAACGTTCAGCTTCGTCGAGCCAGTTGGGGCGAACTTTGACTTGCAGGAACAGATGCACCTTGCGTCCGAGGAATTCGGCGATCTCCTCGCGTGCAAGTTGGCCAACGGCTTTGATCGTTTCGCCTTTTTTGCCGAGCAGAATGCCCTTGTGGCCATCGCGTGCGACATAGATGATTTGGTCGATTTTGACCGATCCGTCGCCGCGTTCTTCCCAACCTTCGGTTTCGACAGTCAGTTGGTATGGCAATTCCTGGTGCAGTCGAAGCGTCAGTTTTTCACGGGTCATTTCGGCGGCGATCATGCGCATGGGTAGATCTGCGATCTGATCTTCGGGATATAGCCAATGCCCCTCAGGAAGTTCGGCAGCCAGCCAAGCTTTCAGGTCATCGACGCCATAGCCCTTCTCGGCGGAAATCATGAATGTTTCCGCAAAATCGAACTTGTCGTTCAGTTCGGCAGTCAGTCCCAGCAGAACAGAGCGTTCGACTCTGTCGATCTTGTTGATCGCCAGCGCGACTTTGCGCCCTTTCACCTTGTCCCCCAGAGCATCGAGAATCGTTTGAACGCCCTTGGTGATTCCACGATGCGCCTCGACCAGCAGGACGACGACATCGGCGTCCGCCGCCCCACCCCATGCGGCCGCGACCATGGCGCGGTCCAACCGACGGCGAGGCTGAAATAGACCCGGCGTGTCAACAAAAACGATCTGCGTGTCGCCCTCGATCGCGACGCCGCGGATGCGGGCGCGCGTGGTCTGAACCTTGTGCGTCACGATGGAGACCTTTGCGCCGACCATGCGGTTCAAAAGTGTGGACTTGCCCGCGTTGGGCTCGCCGATCAAGGCGACAAAGCCTGCGCGTGGTTTCGTGGGTGTTTCGCTCATACGCCTGCCAGTAAGTGATTCGGGCAGATGTGACCAGAAAGATGCTTGATGGTTGGGCATTCCTTGCGCCGCATCCTAGGTGGACGTCATTCAGGTAGACGTTTCAACAGCGCCTTGGCCGCAGCCTGTTCCGCCGCGCGTTTAGACGTAGCGCTTGCGCTTTCGGCGTCACCGCTGGTCAGGCGTGCTTCGACGGTGAATACCGGCGCGTGATCGGGTCCGGTTCTGGCGATCTGTATGTAATCGGGCGGCGTCTGGCCGCGCGCCTGTGCCCATTCCTGCAGCGCGGTCTTTGCGTCGCGGGCATCGGACTTGACCGTTTCGATACGTGAACCCCAATGGCGCAGGATCACATCGCGGGCCGCCACATATCCCGCATCCTGATGGACGGCTGCAATCACAGCTTCCATCGCATCGGCCAACAGAGCTTCCTTACGACGGCCGCCGGACATCGTTTCCGACCGGCCAAGCTTGAGTACCGAGCCGAGGTCGAGATCTCGCGCAACGGCGGCGCAGGTTTCCTTGCGCACGAGTGCGTTGAAACGCGGCGCAAGCTGGCCTTCGCTGGCGTCCGTATCCACCGCAAGCAGGGCCTCGGCCATCACGAGCCCAAGCACTCGGTCGCCGAGGAATTCCAGACGTTGGTTGTCGAGGCGTGTTTCCGAGGAAATGGACGAATGCGTGACCGCGCGGATCAGATATACCGGCTCGGTGAAGGTGTGGCCAAGCCGTTCAGAGAATGACTGAAGATCCGCGCCGAGGCGCATTAATTGATTGCCTTGAAGAGCCGGTCCGGCCTCCACGTCCAGACGAAGAACAGCGACCTGCCAGCGGACGAGAACATGACCCGATCCGCTCGACCGATTAGATTTTCAAATGGAACGAATCCAACTCCCATCGGCTGCGCGACGCGGCTGTCTGTGGAATTGTCGCGGTTGTCTCCCACGAAGAAGAACATGCCTTCGGGAACTCGGGCGACGCCTGTGTTGTCGAGACGCGACTGCCCGGCGTCGAGGACCGAGTGCTGAACTCCGTTCGGCAGCGTTTCGATGAACTTCTCTTTCGTGCAAACGTCGCCGCGAGAAAGCCGAGTCTCAATACAGATCGGTGTCGTACCAACCGGACCCTGCCGCTCATACGCCTCGATGAACTCGCCGTCTGGCACCAGCGGCGCGGGCGATCCATTGATGTGCAACACCCCCGAACGCATCTGAACGGTATCGCCGGGTAATCCGACGACACGCTTAATAAAGTCCTGGCCGTTCACCGGATGGCGAAAGACAACCACATCGCCACGCTCGGGCACTTCACTCCAGATCCGTCCATCGAAAGGGCACATACTAAACGGACATGAGTATCGAGAGTATCCGTACGCCATTTTGTTGACGAACAGGAAATCGCCGATCAGCAAAGTGTCCTTCATCGACCCGGAGGGAATCCAGAACGGTTGGAAGAAAAGCGTGCGAAAGATACCCGCGATTACCAGCGCCCACACAATCGTCTTGATCGTTTCAACAATACCGTCAATCAGAGTGCCGGTCTTTTCGGTCATGATCTATCCTGCCACTTCGCCTCGGGGCTTCTTGAAAGGCCGGACACGGCAAGTCAACCCACGCTTGCGTAGGGCTGACAATCAAGCGGGCAAGCGTTCACCGACCGGCAGCGCCTCGATCACGACGAACGCTTGGGCCCAGGGGTGATCATCGGTCAGCGTCACATGAATGATCGCCTCGTGGCCTTCGGGGGTCATTTCGGCAAGTCGCTCGGCCGCCCAACCGGTTACATGCATCACAGGTTGTCCCGAGCGCAAATTCGATACCGCCATGTCTTTCCAGGCGATACCCATGCGCAACCCGGTTCCAAGGGCTTTCGAGCATGCCTCTTTCGCGGCCCATCTTTTGGCGTAAGTTCCGGCAGAATCGCGGCGGCGTTCAGCTTTTCGCTGTTCCACATCGGTGAAAACACGGTTGCGAAACCGGTCGCCAAAGCGGTCGAGAGTGCTTTCGATCCGTTCGATGTTGCAGAGATCTGTACCGATACCGAGGATCACGCTGGCCTCTTCCTTTGCCGTCATATGGCCGCGCACAAGCTCATTTGACAAGACGCATCAAGGATTTGGCAACTTTCGATCCCTAGACTTGGGGAATGATACGCGGAGCGATCGTCTGTCTATGGCTATCCGGTTGCGGTGGCTTGGCGTGGAATACCACACTTGCCGACGACGCGGGTGTGCGCTCCGCGATGCTGGCAAGCGTCGTGCCCGGGCGCACCACCGAAGGGGACGTCAAGGCCCGTTGGGGCAATCCGACCCAGAAGATCCGCGAAGGGGCGCAAGTCACTTACGTTTATCGCAACATGAGCAATCCGCCGGGGCCATATGCTCTGCAATTCGGCGACAGCACAGCTTACGTTCTGATCGAATTTCAGTACGGAATCGCAACTGAAGTCCGCACCCCCGAAATCGAAGGCTGCCGGTCAACGTTTCCGCCTCGCCCACCCGGACCGGGTTTCGACAATCCATCTACGGTGAAGCCAGTAAATTGCGGAACTCGATTTGATGGTGGCACCGGCGGAACGCTGGCTGTGCAGCGACCCGACGTCACGTCCGACAGCTATGGGGCGCAGCAGGGCAAATATCGTTAACTCGCGATTAATGCGCTCAAGCGCGAGCCGCATCCATCAGCACTCGCATTTCTTCGATCGCAGGCGTCAGGCCACGAAAGATCGCCTCGCCGATCAGAAAATGCCCAATGTTCAGCTCTCGCACTTCTGGAAATGCGGCAACGGGTGTCACCGTGTCGTAGGTCAATCCATGACCGGCGTGCACCTCAAGCCCAAGGTCATGCGCAAAAACTGACATATCGCGCAACCGTTCGAGTTCGATATCGCGCGCATCAAAGCGTCCCTCGGCATGGGCATCGCAATACGCGCCCGTATGAAGTTCGATGACGGCAGCCCCGATCCTGTGCGCCGCTTCGACCTGACGCCGATCCGCCGCGACAAATATCGAGACCCGACAACCGACATCCCGAAGCGGCGCTATGAAATGAGCAAGTCGGTTCTCTTCCCGCGCCACTTCTAGCCCACCCTCGGTTGTGCGCTCTTCGCGCCGCTCAGGTACAAGGCAGACGGCGTCGGGTCGGTGGCGAAGGGCGATGGTCTGCATTTCGACCGTCGCTGCCATTTCAAAATTAAGCGGGATGCTCAGAACATCCATCAGTCCTTCGATATCGGCGTCCGAAATGTGACGACGATCCTCGCGAAGGTGTGCCGTGATGCCATCTGCGCCAGCCTCCTCGGCCATCCGCGCCGCGCGCAATGGGTCGGGATAGGCACCGCCGCGTGCGTTACGCACGGTTGCCACATGGTCTATATTAACCCCTAAGCGGAGTCGGTCAGTCGGGTGCGCAGCCATGGCAATACCTTTTCACTTAGCCGGAACGTTATCGCCAAGGTGCCGCAACGCAAGCATTTTCCGTGCAAGTGACATGACAAAGCCGGACCCGTTAAGTCGGACCCGGCTCAATGTCATTCAGCGCCGAAGGGGATATGTCAGTGGACGTTGACGGGCGCGAAATCGTTCTGGCGAGCGAGGATGAATGCCATCTTGCGGTCCTTCACAAGAGCCAGACGTTCGCCGTCCGAATTATGAACCGCATAGATCTGGTGCGAGCCGCCAGCCTGATCCTGAACTTCGTCCGGCAAATCCGCAACCGCGACAGGACGAATGTAGACGAGCCGGTCATCGGTCAGGTCCTTGAATTTATATGGCGTGTGCATAGCGATAGCCCTTTACCCCTTGCCGATCTTGATCGTCTGCACCACGGACTCGGGCACCGCGCGGGCCAGATCAATGTGAAGCAAACCGTTCTTCAGTGCCGCACCTGAAACTTCAACGCCTTCCGCCAGCAGAAAGGTCCGCTGAAACTGGCGCGCGGCGATGCCGCGGTGCAAAAAAACCTGCCCGTCGGTTTCGTCGGTTTGACGACCCCTGACGACAAGCTGGCGGTCCTCGAGTGTAACCGAAAGATCGTCTTCGCCAAACCCCGCTACGGCAAGCGTGATGCGAAAGACGTTCTCGCTGGTCTGTTCGATATTGTACGGGGGATAACCGTTTTCAGATTTGGCAGTACGTTCGACCATGCGTTCAAGCTGGTCGAAGCCAAGAAGAAAGGGGTGGGTCCCCAAGGTCAGTTTGCTCATTCGGCGTCCTCGATGAAGCGACGTCAGACCCGGCCCCCGAAGGCGACCGTTGGAAAAAATATGGGGACGCATGTCGGCCTCTGCAAGGCCGAATTAGCTATGCGTAGTTCGTCGAAGGGGCTAATTTACTGACAGATCGCAAGATAAGGGTCAGAAAAGACCACCTATGTCCCACACACCGCCCCGCAAGATGCATGCAGACGAAGTGCTGCGTGTGAAACTTGAAATGCTGCGCCGCGAACACCGCGATCTGGACGAAGCGATCCGTGCGCTTGAGGAAAAAGGCACGGTTGACGCGTTGATGGTCCGTCGGCTCAAGAAGCAGAAACTGGGCCTGAAAGATCGCATCTCGGCGCTTGAGGACCAGTTGACCCCCGACATTATCGCCTAGGCGATTGCGGCCCCGGCCCCTGCAAGTATAGTCGCCGCGTCAGCAGCGGAGGCTTCTATGAGCGCAGATGTCGGGATTATCATGGGAAGCCAGTCCGACTGGTCCACATTGAAGCCCGCAACCGAAATTCTCAGCGAGTTAGGTGTTTCCTTTGAAACGAAGATTGTTTCAGCGCATCGAACACCGGATCGCCTGTGGGAATACGGAAAATCTGCGGTTGAGCGTGGATTGAAAGTCATAATCGCCGGGGCGGGTGGTGCTGCCCATCTGCCCGGTATGATGGCGTCCAAAACGCGTGTTCCGGTGATTGGCGTGCCTGTCGAAACGCAGGCACTCAGGGGTGTGGACAGCCTATATTCGATCCTTCAGATGCCGCGCGGATACCCGGTTGCAACGATGGCAATCGGCGCGGGCGGGGCGATGAATGCGGGTTTGATGGCGGCACAGATCCTGGCTTTGAACGATCCGAATCTGGCGCAACGCTTGGACGATTGGCGCTCGGCGAAGACGGCGTCCATACCCGAGGAACCCCGCGATGAGTGACGCTTTGGCCCCGGGTGCGACAATTGGAATTCTTGGAGGCGGTCAGCTTGGTCGGATGCTTTCTATGGCGGCCTCGCGGCTTGGGTTTCGCGTGCATATCTATGAGCCATCCTCCAATCCGCCCGCTGCAGAAACGGCGGGTGCTCTGACGACAGCCAGCTACGAAAATGCGGAGGCATTGGACGCATTCGCCAGAAGCGTCGATGTCGTGACCTACGAGTTCGAGAACGTTCCAGCGTCGGCGCTCGACCAGATTGAGGCGCTGGTGGCAATAAGGCCGGACCGGCGCGCGCTTGCGGTTAGTCAGGACAGGTTTGAGGAAAAGAAATTCTTGCGCGAGATTGGTTTGACTACGGCACCCTTCGCCACGGTTTCGACCGACGCCGCGGTCCTCGCACAGGCAATTGCGAATGTCGGCTTGCCCGCAATTCTGAAAACGCGGCGCCTTGGTTACGATGGCAAGGGCCAAGCCTTGATCCGGGACAACCATGCGGCGGCAGCAGCGCTTGAGGCAATGAGCGGTGCCGATGCGATACTTGAGGGGTTCGTGGACTTCGACCGCGAGATCAGTGTGATAGCAGCGCGGGGAATCGATGATCGCATCGCATGTTTTGAGCCGGGAGAGAATGTTCACAAGGACGGGATACTGCGAACAACCCACGTTCCTGCGACTATATCGACCGAGGTTCGTGATCGCGCTTTAGGAATTGCCGGAACAATCTTGACCGCGCTCGACTACGTCGGCGTTCTGGGCGTCGAGCTGTTTGAAAAGGACGGTGATCTGATCGTCAATGAAATCGCCCCCCGCGTCCACAACTCGGGTCACTGGACCGAAGCGGGTGCGTTGATTGATCAATTCGAGCAACACATCCGGGCGGTTGCAGGATGGCCGCTGGTCGATCCGGTTCGTCATTCCGACGTCGTCATGACCAATCTGATCGGCCACGACGTCGATGCGGTGCACGACATTGCAGCCGAAATGGGAGCACGGCTTCATCTTTACGGCAAAGACGAAACGCGAGACGGTCGCAAGATGGGGCATGTGACGCGCATTCTCGGCCCTGCCACCGACCGTCGATAGGCAGTGCGATATGTTCCCAGACTTGCCGTGCGCGCGATCATTCTGCGCAATGGACGGCTTTTGCTGGTCAACGCATGGCCCGGCGGACAAAATGATCTGCTTTGCGCACCGGGTGGCGGCGTTGAACCGCACCAATCGCTGCCCGACAATCTGAAGCGCGAAGTTCACGAGGAAACCGGATTGGACGTGGCTGTCGAGGACGTGGTTCTTGTGAATGAGTTTCACGACCCCGAACGCGCGTTCCATCAAGTTGACATCTACTTCCGCTGCAAGCTTCTGAGCGATGACATCCCCGCCGTCTGGGAAGACCCCGAGGGGATAGTCACCGAGCGTCGATGGGTCACAAGAGACGAATTGGCATCTTGCCGCGTCAAACCCGACAGTCTTGCCGACGTTGCTTGGAGCAATGACGCGGCCTGCTATTATGATGCTCTGGAACCGCTCGTTCGCTGACGTCCCACGACAACGCCAAAGGCAACGCCGCCCAGCACGATTGCGCTGGCGATGAGGAACCTGAGTGTCGGAGCCTCACCCAGAAAGACAAGGCCACCGGCGAGTGCTATGACGGGAACCGTCAATTGCGCCAGTGCCGCGACCGACGACGGCAGTTTCGGCAAGACCGAATACCACAATGCGTAGCCCATTCCCGAGGTTATTGCGCCCGAGGTTACCGCCAGTAGTGCGCCGCGACCGTTCATCCCATCGGGGACAATGAGCCAGACGATAAGCGCGATCGGGGCTGCACAAATGAAGTTTGACGCCGTTTCCGACAACGGATCGGCGACACCGCGCCCGACAAGCGAATAGATACCCCAGCCAAGAGCCGCAAATGCCATGAGACCCGCACCAGCGAAATTGGGGGCGGCAGCGGCTCCAGGCCAAAGCAGCCAAACCAAACCTCCGAATGCAACGGCGGACCCTATCCAGCGCGACAGCGGCGGTCGCTCGCCCTGAGCGATGGCGCCCGCAAACATCGTGATCTGCACTCCGCCGAACAATATCAGCGCGCCAACCCCGGCTTGCAGCGCGACATAGGCGAAAGAAAAGCCAAGCATGTACAGCGCCAGCGACGCGGTGCCGATCCAGCGTTTGGGGCTGCGCAGGCGCAGTAGCCTACCCCGCACGAAGACAAGGAGCGCCAGAAAGACAGCACCCGAAAACATCCGAAGCGCCGCAAACGCCGCAGGCCCAGCATCACCCGAGGCAAGTGCCATTCGGTTCAGCACCGAGTTGGCAGCAAAAGCGATTAGCGTCAGAATGATCATCAGGATCAGGCGCATGGTCGCAATCCTGACAGAGCGCTTGATCGGCGCAATGGCTTTCGCGTCAGCGATCTAGCGCAGCATCTATGCCACGCGTGTCGATGCGTCTCTTTCGCGACAAGGCGCACGTTTAACTTTGCTGGGGTCGGCAACGAGATGACCTGCCAATTCAAGTTTGGCCTATTCAGCAAATACCGCAGCTACGCAATAAACCCACTCTCTGCGATGCTGGCTACTATTCACCCAATGCGATGCCTTCCCGCCGTGGATCCGCGCCGCCCGTCAGTCCCGTGTCGTCAATCGCGATTGCGTGCAAGCCAGAATTCAGCTCGCCCACGCTTGTCTCGTAGCCGAGTAACTGAAGGCCGGCTTCGAGATCGGCGGCGTTGGTGCCCTCCTCCAGATCGAACGTGCCGAAACGGTTCACCAGATGCGGCAATGCAACCGCGGCCTGAACGTCCATGTCCCAATCAAGATGTGCGATGATGGTTTTGGCGACGTATCCGATAATCCGACTTCCTCCCGGCGAACCAACGATTAGCACCGGTTCGCCATCTTTCAGCACGATGGTCGGCGCCATCGAAGAACGCGGTCGTTTGCCCGGTTCGACCCGGTTGGCTATCGGCGCTCCGTCGTCATGCGTGTTGAAGCTGAAGTCGGTCAGTTCGTTATTGAGAAGAAAGCCACCTGGCGCCATCAACCGCGACCCAAAGCCGTTCTCGATGGTCGTCGTCATCGAAAGTGCATTGCCATAGGCATCGACAATCGAGATGTGCGAGGTCGAAGGAAGCTCGATCGACGCGTCGTCTCCCCAGAGAGCCGCGTGATCCCACTCCGGCGAACCGGGCGCCACCTCGGGCAAGGCGTCATCACCGGCTAGAAGGGTTGCGCGTTCGTCGAGGTAATCTGACGCGACAAGGCCCTCGGTGGGCATCGGAACGAAATCGCTGTCGGCCATGTAGCGACCGCGATCGGCGAACGCCAAGCGCGAGGCATCACCGATGAGACGCCACGCCTCAGTCGAACTGGAACCCATAGTCGCGAGATCATAGGAGTCGAGCATCCCAAGGATCTGTCCAACCGTCAGTGCGCCGGAAGACGGCGGACCCATGCCGCAAACGTCATGTGCGCGGTAGGTAACGCAAACCGGCGGGCGCTCTTTCACCGAATAAAGCGCAAGGTCAGCCGCTGTCATGACGCCGGGATTGCCAGCAGCGGTGCGCACTGTCGCGACGATTCCGTCGGCGATCGGACCAGAGTAGAACACCCTCGATCCATGCGCGGCGACCATCCGCAAGGTATCGGCATATGCGCGGTTTCTGAGTGTGTCACCGGCGACCAGAGGAGCGCCACCGGGGAGGAAGTAATCTCGCGTTGGACCGAAGCGGGACAGACGGTCGGCGTCTTCGGCAATCAGCTCGCCAAGACGCGGCGAAACGGTAAAGCCCTCGTCAGCCAGAATGATGGCTTCGGCGAACAGACTGGCCCAATCGGATCCACCCCATTTGTCGTGCGCTTTTTGCATCAGGGCCGGTGTGCCGGGAACCCCGACTGAACGTCCGCCGACAACGGCATCGAAGAAGTCCAGCGGCTCGCCGTTCTCATCGAGAAACAGCGTTGGCGTTGCATCGAGCGGTGCGGTTTCGCGACCGTCAAGCGTTGTGACCTCGCCGGTGGAACCGTCATACCAGACAAGGAATGCGCCGCCTCCCAGGCCTGACGATTGCGGCTCGACCAGACCGAGAACGGCCTGTACCGCAATCATGGCGTCAGCCGCAGTCCCGCCATCGCGCAAAACCCGTGCGCCGGCGGCGACTGCCAGCGGATTTGCGGCGGCGACCATCCAGTCCTGAGCTTCGGTCGGCAGACCGGCCAGCTTTGCATCCATCGCGGCGGCCACATCGGCGGTAGTCTCGATTGCTGTCGCCGACATTCCTGCCTCAGGTGCGACGGTATCTGCCGCTTGCTGCGAAATGGCGTGGGTAGCGCTGAGGCAGAAGATCGACAGTATTACCGGCAGATTTCGCATCGTTATTCTCCTTTGCCTGCCCAAATCTTGAGGCAGCTTTCAGTCACGCACGCTACAACAACAGATTGCCGTCGTCTTCGGCGATGTCGGCTTTGGCGGCACGCTCGGTGATTTCGTCCTGATCATTCTTTAGAGCCGCCTCTGCGTTGGTTCTTGCTCGCGAGCTTTCGGGGACCGGCGCGGGTTGTTCAATTGCATGATCGGTGAGAATCGGAACGCCTTGCGGAAAAATGATCTCTCTCGCGTCGTCTGGCATCGAAATGCCGGCATCCGTCAGTGCTTTCTTCACCAGTCGCAGGACAGAGGATTTAACCTTGAGGATCGAATACGCGCGCACGTTGACCCAGTAATAAGCCACAAGATTTACCGTCGAAGATCCCAGAGCATCGACAAGGATCATTGGTTGCGGTTCGTCGAGGACGGCTTCGTGTTCTGACAGAACCTGCGCGATGATGTCCTGCGCTTTGGTGATGGAAGCATCGTATCCGATACCGACCGAGATCTGCTCACGGCCTTCGGGCGACGCCGTGAAGTTGGTGATGACATTCTTGAAGACAACGGAATTCGGTATCTGGATGTGATTGCCCTCGGGAGAAATCAGAACGGTTGAACGGGTGTTCATCGAATGCACGGACCCAAGCATTCCCTGCACTTCGATCAGGTCTCCGGTGCGAAATGGCTGACGCAATGACAATAATAGCGATGCGAGGAAGTTCTCGGCGATGTCTCGAAACGCAAATCCGACGATTATTCCGATCACGCCGGCTCCACCTACTACCGAGAAAGCTAGCTGTGTGAGACCCGCGACCTGTAGGACGACATAAATGCCGACCAGAAAAATCGGCAAAGCCATCAATCGCGCGGTTACGGATCGCAAGAACGGCGATGACACGCTGCCAAGAAGGACGCGACGCAGGCCGCGCGCAGCCATCGACGAAAACCACCACGTTGCCGGAAGAACGATCAGCGCCAGCAGGAACAGGGGAAGCATCCTGATCAGCCGTTCGGACACGTCCCCAAGCGCGTTAAGCGCGGGAGCAATCGACCAGTTAATCCCGGATTCGACATCCAGCCGGTTTACCACCGCAACGACATCCTGTGTCTTGGCCGACAAGTCACGCGCCCAAGTGCGATGCTCGTCACTGTCGGTCTCACCGTCGAGGAAAACGATTCCGTCGGAAACCGTAACGGAAATGTCCTGATACCAGCCTGTCGACGTCAGGATATTGGAAATGCGCGTCGCGATTTGTTCGTCGCGTGCAATCGGTGCGATCGCCACGTCACGGACTGGCGCCGTTGTATCTTCTGTTCCGCTAGCATCCTGCGCCACGATTGGAGTGGCCAGAGCATACGCTAATAAGGCGATGGAAATGAAGATGGCGCAGCGCATGGCATTCAATATGACACGCAACGAAGCCGCGTCCATCCTAGTATTCGCGAACGGTGTCGATCATCAACTGCACGTTGGCGGGGTCCGCGTCCGGAGTGATCCCGTGACCCAGGTTGAAGATGTGTGGCCCGCCGCTGAATGCCTTGAGGATCTTACGCGTCTCACTGACCAGCGCGTCACCGCCCGTGACCATGTGTGACGAAGCCAGATTGCCCTGAACGCACCCGTCGATTTGAACGTGTTTCGCCGCCCAATCGGCATCGACGGAATTGTCGAGCGCGACGCAGTCCGCGCCGGTCGCGCCTGCAAATCCTTCATAACGTTCGCCCGCCTCGCGCGGGAAGGCGATGATCGGCGTTTCAGGATGGCGTAATTTCAACGCAGAAATGATCCGCTTGGTCGGAGCGACCGCATAATCGTCAAAATCCTGTCCTTTAAGGGCCCCGGCCCAACTGTCGAACAACTTCACGACCTCGGCACCCGCTTCGATCTGGGCGGAAAGATAGTGAATCGTCGCTTCGGTTATCCGCTCCATCAGGGCATCGAAAACCGGCCTGTTCTCGTTCTTCAGCTTGTGCGCCGGTGTTTGGTCGGGTGTCCCGCGACCCGCGATCATGTAGGTCGCGACCGTCCACGGAGCCCCGGCAAATCCAATGAGTGTCGTCTGTTCGGGAAGAACACTGGTGAGAATCCGCAAGGTTTCGTAGATAGGAGCCAGATGGTCGTGGATTGCATCGGCTGGCTTCAACGCATCAAAATCGCGAGCCGAAGTCACGGTCGAAAGTCGTGGCCCCTCGCCGG
>JBBKWG010000033.1:0-25598 GCA_037968835.1 Paracoccaceae bacterium | reverse complement strand
GCGGATGATCATCGGTGCGGGTGTCGAAATAGCTTTTCGATCCATCGACCATGACTTCCTGAAGAATTCCGGCTTCGCAGAACGCGCGCAACGTGTTGTAGACGGTCGCCAGCGACACCTGTTCGCCCGCATCCTGGCTTGCCGCGTGCAGGCTTTCCGCCGTCACATGACGGTGATTTCCGTCCCCGACCAACAAAGCCGCCAGCGCCACACGCTGCCGCGTCGGCCTGAGACCTGCACCCGCAAGCCACTCTGCGCCATTCTCGTGCAACGTGTCGTTCATGTCCGCCAATACTTTCATTGATTGGAATATAGGGCGCGTAGCCCCGTAGTTTCAATTGGAAATCCAATCCTTCCGGGTATTGTCACAAATGGCTGTTGCCCTTGCGTCCGTCTCGGCGGCTTTGGTATGCAAAGGACAAGGGCCGGAGTTCAAAAGAGACCGTAGGGGGCAGCGCTGCATGGGTGAATATCCAAAATCATTTGATCGCGATGCGCTTCTGGCGTGTGCGCGCGGCGAATTGTTCGGTCCCGGCAACGCCCAGCTTCCCGAACCGCCGATGCTTATGATGGACCGGATTACTGACATCTCTGAAGACGGCGGCGAGCACGGCAAGGGCCATGTGGTTGCCGAATTCGACATCACGCCGGACCTCTGGTTTTTCGATTGCCACTTCCCCGGCAACCCGATCATGCCCGGCTGCCTTGGCCTTGACGGTCTGTGGCAGTTGACCGGCTTCAATCTCGGATGGCGCGGCTGGCAAGGGCGCGGCTATGCGCTGGGCGTTGGCGAGGTGAAGCTCACCGGCATGGTCCGACCGGACCGCAAGATGCTGACTTATTACGTCGATTTCACCAAGGCGATCCAGACGCGCCGCCTGACGATGGGCGTGGCGGACGGACGGGTAGAGGCCGACGGCGAGACCATCTATCTGGTCAAGGACATGAAAGTCGCTCTCTCCGAGAGCTGATCGGAACAAGAAGGGGGCCGCTTATGCGCCGCGTCGTCATCACCGGAATGGGCATTATCTCACCGATCGGCAATTCCGTTGCCGAAGTCGAAACCAGCCTGCGCGCCGGGAAGTCCGGAATTACATTCGCGCCGGAATACGCCAAGCACGGGTTTCGCAGCCAGGTGCACGGCAAGCCCGACATCGTGCTGGAGGATCACATCGACAAGCGCCAGTTGCGCTTCATGGGTCCGACGGCGGCCTATGCCTATCTGGCAATGGAGCAGGCGGTTGCCGACAGCGGTCTGACCGAGGCCGAGATGTCGACCCCGCGCGCTGGCCTTATCGCCGGATCGGGCGGGCCTTCGACTTCGAACTTCTTCACCGCCTTCGACACCGTCATCAACAAGGGCGCACCCAAGCGCATGGGGCCGTTCATGGTGACGCGCTGCATGTCGTCGACGGTTTCGGCGTGCCTTGCGACGCCGTTCAAGATCAAGGGCGTGAACTATTCGATCACCTCGGCCTGCTCGACGTCGGCGCATTGCATCGGCAACGGCACCGAACTGATCCAGATGGGCAAGCAGGACATCGTTTTCGCCGGAGGCGGCGAGGAAGTGGACTGGACGCTTTCGTGTCTGTTCGACGCGATGGGCGCGATGAGCAGCAAGTACAACGACGCGCCCGAGACCGCCGCCCGCGCCTATGACGCGACGCGCGACGGATTCGTGATCGCCGGTGGCGGCGGCATGGTGGTGCTTGAGGAACTGGAACACGCCAAGGCACGCGGCGCCAAGATCTATGCCGAGGTTACCGGCTACGGCGCGACCTCGGACGGTTACGACATGGTGGCACCGTCGGGCGAGGGCGGCGAACGCTCGATGCGGTTGGCAATCGAGACGCTGGGCGACCGGACGGTGGACTACATCAACGCGCACGGCACTTCGACACCGGTTGGCGATGTGACCGAAATGGAAGCAATCCGCCGGGTCTTTGGTGACGACCACCCGCCGGTCAGTGCCACGAAGTCGATGACGGGCCACAGCCTTGGCGCGACCGGGGTGCAGGAAGCGATCTATTCGATGCTGATGATGCAGGGTGGTTTTATCGCGCCTTCGATCAACGTGACCACGCTCGATCCGGCATTGCGCCCGGAAGAAGTGGTTACCGAAACCCGCGACGCCGACCTCGACACCGTAATCTCCAACAGCTTCGGATTTGGCGGCACCAACGCAACGCTGGCGCTCAGCAAATATCACGGATGAAACCATGCCGGGACTGATGGACGGAAAACGCGGTCTGGTCATGGGGGTCGCGAACGACCACTCCATCGCCTGGGGTATTGCCAAGGGGCTGGCGGACGAGGGCGCTGAACAGGCTTTCACCTATCAGGGCGAGGCGTTCGGCAAGCGGCTCGAGCCGCTGGCGGCCAGCATCGGCAGCGACATCATGATCGACGTCGACGTGACCGACGACGACTCGATGGATGCGGCCTTTGCGATGCTCTCCGACAAATGGGGCAAGCTCGATTTCCTGATCCACTCGATCGCATTTTCGGACAAATCCGAGCTGACCGGTCGGTTCATCAACACCAGCCGCGACAACTTCAAGAACTCGCTGACGATCTCTTGCTATTCGCTGATCGACGTCGCCCGCCGCGCCCGGCCACTGATGAGCGACGGCGGATCCATCGTCACGCTGACCTACATGGGTTCGAACCGGGTCCAGCCGAATTACAACGTCATGGGCGTTGCGAAAGCGGCGCTGGAATCGGCGGTTCGCTACTTGGCAAACGACCTCGGACCCGAGGGCATCCGCGTCAACGCGATCTCGCCCGGACCGATGAAGACGCTTGCCGGGGCTGCCATCGGCGGTGCCCGCAAGACCTTCAAGACGACCGAGATGAACGCGCCGTTGCGCCATAACGCGACGCTTGAGGCGCTTGGCGGGACGGCGGTTTACCTCTGCTCGGATCACGGCAAATGCACGACGGGCGAGATCATTGCCGTCGACGGCGGCTACCATATCCTTGGGATGATGCAGTCCGAGAACCTTTGACGAACCGCGAGGCATTGCGACCAAAGGCCTGATTGCTGACGCCGACGTTCGCTGTTTTCCTGCCTCTCGACCGCATTTCACCGGTTCCGCGCAAGGACAATTTCGATGAGCAGTCTGCGATGGCTTTTCAGGCGACACCCCATCCTGTCGAGCGCGTTTGCCCTGGCAGTCGCGCTGGCGCTGTTCTTTGCCATCCGGCTTGCCGTGGCGACGCTGGTTTGGTCGCATCCGCCCATTGCCGATCAGCAACCCGAAGGCTGGATGACCCCGCGTTATATCGCGCACTCGTGGCAGGTGCCGCCGGATATCGTGGCCGAGGCGCTTGCCGTAGATCGCGACGGGGCCGGTCGCCGCATCACGTTGAATATGATCGCAAAATCCACCAACCAAAGCGTTGACGAACTGGCTGTGAAACTGACAGCCGCAATTGCCGAGTACCGAAAGTCGTTTGAGTGAGCGACCTGCTGTTCGGCCTCGTTTCGACCTATGGCCTGACGGTCATCGCAGCCTCGGCGTTTCTGTCGTGTCTGATGTTTCCGATCCCGACCTTTGCCGTCATGCTGGCGGGCGGCGCGTTCGCCGGTTCGGGAGATCTGGTGCTGTGGCAGGTTCTGGTGGTCGCGTTCGCCGCCGCCGTCAGTGGTGACCAAACCGGTTTCATGATCGGTCGGATGGGCGGTCCGGCAATGATCGCGGCGTTAAATCAGCATCCCGGCCGCGCCGCCATCATCGAGCGCGCCCGGACGACGCTTCAACGCTGGGGTCCGCTTGGCGTCTTTTTCTCGACATGGCTGGTTGCGCCGCTTGGGCCGTGGGTCAACCTGATCGCGGGCGCCACCGGTCTGGCGTGGTGGCGCTTTGCGATATGGGACGCCGCGGGCGAAGCGATCTGGGTCACGATCTATGTGTCGCTCGGGTTTGCGTTCGGCACGAACCTTGAAGCACTCACCGATGTTGTCGGCAATTGGGCTGGATTTATCTCGGCTGCAACCATCGCAATCGCTGTGGGGCTCTTTCTCTTCACCCAGGTGCGAAAACGCCTGTCCTGATGGTAGGTGCCACGCCTTCAGGCTGCACACCGATCATACAACGGCGCGCGGCGTGAGGGCGCAGGTATTTAGAACAGGGTGAACTGACATCCGCTCAGTCGTATTGCACCACTTCCACCTCGATCCCG
Organism: Paracoccaceae bacterium; assembly: GCA_037968835.1. GTDB lineage: Bacteria > Pseudomonadota > Alphaproteobacteria > Rhodobacterales > Rhodobacteraceae > JBBKWG01. The sequence continues at coordinate 21,413 of JBBKWG010000033.1, read as the reverse complement.
TCGGCGTCATCGAAGTAGAACCGCCGCCCTGGCTCGTAGCTCGCGTGCTTCTCAGGCGTGAACCCCTCGGCCTTCACGCGTTCTTCGACCGCATCCAGATCATCGACCACGACTGCCCAATGATTCAGACCGCCCTTGGTCTTGTAGCTTTCGTTCTTCGGATCGGGCGTTTCGGGATAAGTGAACAGCGCGACATAGGTGTCGGTTTCGCCGATATGGACGGTATAGCCGGTCTGCATTCCCGGCCCCTCCCAGCGGATTTTCCAGCCGAAAACCCGTTCGATCCACGCCGCGGTGGCCTTGGGGTCGGATACGGTCATGTTTACGTGTTCCAGTCGCGCGGTTAGCATGTTCGGGGTCTCCGTTCGGGTTGAATGTCGGTCGGGTGTAATTCCTCAAGGCAGGTTGAGGTCAAGGAGATAACTCGGCCGTGGTCCGCAACTGGTCGCTCTTCATATTCGACAGCAGACCAGTGGAATCAGTCGGGAAATGTGATATGATCGGGAACGTGCTTTTCCTACCGGACGAGCAAAGCTGAGAATCGCATTTGCATTTCTGTAGCGGTCTCTCTGAATGTCTTCCGGTACTTTAGATCTCTGCATTTCAGTGAGGGAAGTTTGAATGATTTCTCGAATTGCATCTGTCGCACTTTCCAGCGTCATCCTCATACTTGGTCAAAACGCCACGGCAGCAGCAGATAGCTGCGAGATTGCATTGGTTCTGGCCCTGGATGTGTCCAAAAGTATGGATCCCCGAGAATTCAGCCTCCAGTTCGGCGGAACAGCCGAAGCGTTGCGCGATCCCGAAGTCCAATCGGCGATACTTGCGCGGCGAGGTCTGGTGGCCATGACTGCTTTTGAATGGAGCGGCAAGACACATCAGGCCAAGGTAAAGGACTGGACGCTGCTTCGCACTCCCGAGGATGTTGAGGTCTTCGCGGACACGCTCGTTCAGCACGATCGCATTGGACATGGCCAACGCACCGGGACCGGTTCCGCGCTTGAGTTTGCCTACGCACTGCTCGACCAGGGCCCGGACTGCGACCGCTCGATCATCGACGTATCGAGCGATGGTTACAGCAACGACGGCATAGCGCCGCCGGACGTCTATGCCTCGCGTCGCTTCGATTCCGTAACGGTCAATGCCTTGGTTGTGGGCGGCAAGATGCGTCCGTTTCTCTGGGACTACTTCAGTTCGGATATCATCTTTGGGCCCGATGCCTTTTCGATGGCGACAGAAAGTTTTGACGACTACGCACAGGCAATCAAAGAAAAACTTCTGCGCGAACTCGCCCCGCCCGCTCTGGTCGCCAGATCCGAACGGTAATTCAAGTTTGAATTTGTGCCGGAATGCGCGTGCTACAGCACTTTATTCCCGCACTTCCTCCGGTGCGACGCCCCACAGGCCCTTCTTGACGACCCAGCCCTTGTTGCCGTCCGCCACGATCCGGCACCAGTCCAGCCCGCAGCTTCCAAGCCGCGCTATGACACCGGCCTCGGCATAGGCGTTTACCGGCGCATTCGGATCGGGTTTTACCCTGAGCGGCGTCAGGTCCGCCTCGACGATCACGTGGCGCACGCCGGACAACAGCGAATAATGCACCCACCCGCCCTGACCGTCGCGATCCTGCACACGGCGCCAGTGTCCATATTCGGCGGTGACTTCCAGCGGCATATTGCGGCGCTTGAATACCCAGTCGATGCGGTGGCTGAGGGATGGTCCGCGACGCACGTTTGTCTCGTCGGCCTTCAGAGATACGAACCGTGGCAACGGCAGATTGGTGACCGCGCCACGCTCGACAGCGCCCGCGTCGGTGGCCGCACCTGTCGCCAGACAGGCCGCCAGAACCATGCCGATTATCCGCCCCGCAATTCGCATTCTGCCCGTTCTCTTTTCGCGTTCAAGCCTCTTGCCAAGGCTTCTCTTGTGCCGCGTCCGGTTAATTGCCACTTTGCCAACAACCGCTACCATATAAAAGACCCCGAGGAGCCCCCATGTCAGAGCCGCGTCTGAGTGTTGTCGTCACGCGACGGTTGCCCGAACCGGTTCAGACCCGGATGGCGGAACTGTTCGACGTGACGCTCAGAGAGGACGATACTCAGATGTCGCGCGAGGCGTTGGGCGCCGCGATGCGGGGGGCTGACGTGATCGTCCCGACGATTACCGACCAGATCGACGCAGCCCTTCTGGGGCAGGCCGGCGACCGCCTGAAACTGATCGCGAACTTCGGGGCAGGGGTCGACAATATCGACATTGCCACGGCCCGCCAGCGCGGCATCCTTGTCACCAACACACCCGGCGTGCTGACCGAGGATACCGCGGACATGACGCTGGCGCTGATCCTCGCGGTTACCCGGCGCATCCCCGAGGGCCTTGCCGTGATGCAGCGCGGCGACTGGAGCGGCTGGTCGCCGACCGCGTTTCTTGGCGGCCGCGTCGGCGGACGGCGGCTGGGAATCCTCGGGATGGGGCGCATCGGACAGGCGGTCGCGCGTCGCGCCGCCGCGTTCGGGATGCAGATCCACTACCACAACCGCAAGCGTCTGCGCCCCGAAATCGAAGAGGAGCTTGGTGCGACCTACTGGGAAAGCCTCGACCAGATGGTGTCGCGCGTCGATATCCTGTCGATCAACTGCCCGCACACGCCGTCGACCTTTCATCTAATGAACGCCCGCCGCCTGAAGTTGATGAAGCCGACCGCCGTCATCGTGAACACCTCGCGCGGCGAGGTCATCGACGAGAATGCCCTGACCCGGATGTTGCGCACAGGCGAGATTGCTGGCGCCGGACTGGACGTGTTCGAGAAAGGCGCCGAGATCAATCCGCGTCTGCGGGCGCTGGAAAACGTCGTCCTGTTGCCCCATATGGGTTCCGCGACGCGCGAGGGGCGCATCGAGATGGGCGAGAAAGTCATCATCAATATCAAGACCTTCGCCGATGGACACCGGCCGCCCGACCTGGTTGTCCCGTCGATGATCTAGTCCGCCAATGGTATACCCACACATCAGAGCGCGCGTGGTGCAGGTCTTCGGGTCGGCGTGGGTCGCGCGGATAAATGGGGAGGGCGCGATTTGAAACTCGCAGTCCTTCTCGTTCTGGCGCTTGCCGCCTGCACCCGCCCGTTGACGCCAGCCGAACGCACATTCGCCTCCGATCTCTTTGGTCCCTCGCTGGACACGACCAACGTGCGCATCGCTCAGGGCCTTGGCGTCATCCCGCCGATGCGCACCGTTCCCGCGTCGCTCACCCGGGTGAGCGGCACCGAAAAAGCCTGTGTCCGCGTTCCCCAACCACGAGGCACGCAGCCGCCACAGGCCTTCGCACTTGGCGAGCGCATCCATTTCACGTCCGACATCTATTCCAGCGACATGGCGCTCTCTTGGCCGCATACCCTTCGCTTCCCGCAGGCGCTTATCCTTGCCCACGAACTCGCCCACGTCTGGCAATGGCAGAATCGCGAGTTGACGGGCTACACACCGGGACGCGCCGTGACAGAAAGCCTGCGCATCGCAGACCCCTACTTCGCGCAACCCGGTCTGGTCGAACGATTCGCCGAGTTCGGTTACGAACAACAGGCGGCCATGGTCGAGGATTTCGTCTGTTTCACCATCGCCAACCCCGGCCACCCGCGCCGGGGCGAACTTCGCACGATCCTCGCGCCGGTGTTGCCGGTTGACCAGTTCGAAGCGTCGATCGCCAATTGAATGGCTGCCACGGACGCCAACCGCACCATCGCGCTTTATCCCTGGTTCAAGTTTTTTCAGAACCTGATCTTCTATCAGGCGGTCTGGTTCCTGTTCTTCCAGCAGGAATTGACACCGGCTGAGGCGATCCTGCTCTACGCGGTCTACGACCTTTCCTCGACCATCCTCGAAGTCCCGTCGGGCTATATGTCGGACCGCTGGGGCCGCCGGATCACCCTTGTCGCGGCGGGTGTTGCGGGTGTTGTCGCGGGTGCGTTGCTGACGTTCGGCGCCGGGTTCGCGGTCTTCGCGCTGGCCCAGATTTGCCTGGGCGCAAGCGCGGCTTTCGCTTCGGGCACCGACAGTGCAATCCTTTATGAATCGCTCGCGGACGCCGGTCGCGCTGACGAGGTCGAGGCGCAGGAATTGCGGGCATGGCGGTTCTCGTTCGCGGCACTCGCGGCCTCGGCGGTCACCGGCGGCGCGCTTGCCCAGATCAGCTTTACGCTGCCCTTCCTCGGCACCGCGCTTGCTTTTGGCGCAGCCACGCTCGTCGCTCTCGCCCTGACGGAGCCGAAGCGCACGTTCGCGGACATGCCCCAGGGTGGCGAATGGGCGCGGCTCGCGTCGCTGAAAGGTGCCCTCAGCGAACCCGTTCTCATCTGGCTGATGGTGCTTGGCGTTCTGATGTACGGGTTCAGCCATCTGCCCTTCGTCTTTGGTCAGCCCTTTATCCTCGAAGCCCTCGACGGCATCGGACTGGCTGGCGATGCGCCCCTTGTCAGCGGTGCGGTCACGACGGCGATGATGCTTATATCGGTGGCAACGTCGCTTGCCGCGCCGCGCCTGCGCCGCCGCCTTGGACTTGTCGGCATTCTGCTGGTGGCATTCGCAATTCAGATCGGTCTGATCGCCGTTCTGGCCTTGACCAGCAGCGCCGCTGCTATCGCGATCCTGTTCTTGCGGATGGTGCCGGATTCGCTGTCACGCCCGTTCGTGCTGGCGCGAATCCAGCCCGAACTCAGCCGCGAAAGCCGCGCCACATACCTGTCGCTCCGAAGCCTTGCCGCGCGCCTGACCTTCGCCGCTTCGCTGGCGCTTGCCGCAGGGACGACCAGCGCCACCGGCACACTGATCCACGACGACATTCGCGCGATTCTCGGCGTCTATGCTGTCGTTGGCGTCGTCGCACTGATCGCATTGGCCGTCACCGCCCGACACATCGCGCTCGACCGACCGCAGTCGCATCAGCCTTGAGCGCCGAAATCTTTGAGCAGCAAAATCCCGGGGGAGGTGCCGCGTCAGCGGGGCCGGGGGCAGAGCCCCGTCTTGCGCCCTAGAACCATTGTCCCGGCTCCATCAATCCCAGATCGAGAAGTTGCTGTGAATGCCACTCGAATTCCGTCGAATTGTGCCAGCGAAACGTCGGGATCTCATAGCGACTTGCCGGGTTCGTGCGCAAAGCCTTGGCGGTTCGAAACGACACCACCGCGGCGGTCAGATTGTGGTGCCAGGGACAGGAATAGGTGTTCATTTCCTCGTCCACCCAGGTGTGATCCGGTCTCAGCCGCATTCCGGGTCGCGTGCGCACCAGTGAAATTCGGTCGATGCGCCGCCGCATCGTGTCGATATGCTCCTCGAACCGCCACCTGAGCCCGCCGTAGAAATCAAGCTGCCGTTCCGTCGCGACACCGTCAGCGGCGTGCCGGGCCAGCGCGTAGTAGCCGGACTTGTCCAGATGCGCGTCTTCCAGCGACACCGCATTGTCCGCGCCGCGCAGGTCGCCCGCATAGAGATCGACCACATAGGTCAACATCGAAAATCGCCGCTCTTCGGTGTGAAACGCAAGCATTTCACCGACCGTCCGGTGCTCGGAGAACGGGTAAAACAGGTATTCCGCGTTGTAACAGTAGAAAAGCCACGTTTTTGTGGGCAAGGCGCCCGAAACGGCGGTCACCACCGTTTCCGTTATGCCGGTATCGCGCGTCGGACAATCGACCCGCAGAACGGTCTCTTCCATCGCATCCGGCAGTTCCAGATCCGACGGCGCAAATAGGACGATCGTCGCGAAGCCGGCGTGGGCGTGATGGCGTATCGTGGTGTCGACCTCGACATCATCCTCCGCGATGATAATCGCGACCGGCCCCGTCGCGGTCGCGAGCGCCGCGCCCGACACCAGTTCTTTCAAGCTCGTAAATCGCATGTCTCCGCCGACGTCTGCCCCTTGGTCGCGGACTATGCCCCGATGCCCCGACCCTTGGCAAGAAGCCGACCTGCGTGTAGGACCGGGCGCTGATCCAGACTGAAAGTTGGTCTCATGTCCGCGCCCAAGAAACTTTTCATCAAGACCTACGGCTGTCAGATGAATGTCTATGACAGCGAACGCATGGCCGAGGCGCTTGAACCTCAGGGCTATGTCGCGACCGACCGCGCCGACGACGCCGATCTGATCCTGCTGAATACCTGCCACATCCGCGAGAAGGCGGCCGAAAAGGTGTATTCCGAACTTGGCCGCTTCCGGACATTGAAAGCCGAGAACCCGAACCTCAAGATCGGGGTCGCCGGTTGCGTGGCACAGGCCGAGGGTGCCGAAATCCTCGCCCGCCAACCGCTCGTCGACCTCGTCGTCGGACCGCAAAGCTATCACCGCCTGCCCGAACTCGAAGCGCGGGTGAGGGCCGGGGAGAAGGCGCTCGATACCGATTTCCCCGAAGAGGACAAGTTCGAGCACCTCGCAGCGCGCCCCAAGGCCCGTCGCGGACCGACTGCGTTCCTGACCGTTCAGGAAGGCTGTGACAAGTTTTGCGCCTTCTGCGTCGTGCCCTATACCCGTGGCACCGAAGTCAGCCGTCCCGCGTCCCGCGTTCTTGCCGAGGCGCGTGATCTCGTCGAGCGCGGGGTGCGGGAAATCACGCTGCTTGGCCAGAACGTCAACGCCTACCACGGTCACGACGGTGGACTTGCCGGACTAATCCGCGAGCTTGCCGAGATTGAGGACCTGAAGCGCATCCGCTTCACCACGAGCCACCCCAACGACATGGACGACGCGCTGATCGCCGCCCACGGCGAGGTTGAAAAGCTGATGCCCTACCTGCATCTGCCGGTCCAATCGGGGTCGGACCGCATCCTGAAAGCGATGAACCGCAAGCATACCTCTGAACACTACATCCGTCTCATTGAACGCATTCGCGCCGCTCGTCCCGATCTCTTGCTGTCAGGTGACTTCATCGTCGGTTTCCCCGAAGAGACCGAGGCCGACTTTGCCGACACCATGTCGCTGATCGAAACCGTTGGTTATGGGCAGGCCTACAGCTTCAAGTATTCGACCCGTCCCGGAACTCCGGCGGCGGAACGTGCACAGGTCGACGAGGCTGAAAAGCACGATCGCCTGCAACGGCTTCAGGCTCTGCTCACACGACAGCAACGCGCTGCGCAGGACGCGATGGTCGGGCGATCGGTCAAGGTTCTGTTCGAAAAGCCCGGGCGTGAGGCGGGGCAGATGGTCGGCAAGTCAGAGCATCTTCACGCCGTCCACGTGACCTCGCCGGATGTGGAGATTGGCGAAATTCTCCCCATTAACATCGTGAATTCCAACAGTAACTCCCTTTCGGGTGCCGTTGTCGACACATAGGCTACGGGCGCCGCAAAGATGACTGAAACGCGTCCAATTACGGTGCCGTCCATATCATAATTTCGTGTCGAGGGCGTTTGGGGTACTTGCCCGCGGAAGGAAACATATGAGTGATTTCCAGTCACTTACGAACAGGCTAGCTGCGCGAGTCAGATGGTTTCGTCACGATCAGTCGGGTGCTGCTGTAGTTGATTGGGTCGTTCTCACGGCTGGCCTGGTCGCGGTCTCGATCGCGGTGATGGCGTCGATCAGCGATGGCAGCCAGACGCTTGCCGAGAATGTCGGAACGGAATTGGAGACAAGGGAAATGTCCCAGCACTGATTTTCCGGACCAGGGCCGCCCCGTAGATCTCGAACGCGGCCCCGGAATTCATCAAATAGCGCCCGCAAGCAGCGAAACTGCGTTGAATGCCTCAGATTTCAGCTGCCAGCGATTGAAGTATCCGCCCCCACCCTGACTTGTGATTGTCCCGGCTTTCCTCGGACGGAAATCGCACGTGGGTCAGTTTCACATCGGTGCCGCCGTCGACTTCCGCAAAATCCAGCGTGACCGTGCTGTTCTCAAGCGTCGAATGCGGTGATTCCCAAGTGAACGCCAGGCGGTTCGGCCGATCAATGGTCTTGTAGGTTCCGGCATGAGGCAGGTCTTTGTCACCGACGCGCATGACAATCACAAACCGCCCGCCTTCGCGTGGATCGGTCTTGGCTTCGGGCACGCTCATGTCCGGTCCGGGACGCATGAATTTTGCCAGCATTTCCGGGTCGAGCCAGGCATCGAATACACGCTCGCGCGGAGCTTTGATGACGCGGGACGTTTCCAGTTTAAGTTCAGTGGCTTGGTCGGTCATTTCATCTTCCTCTGCTATCAGGTTTTCCAGTGTCTCCAGCCGCATCGCCCAGATTGAACGGAGGCTCTCAAACCACGTGTCAATCAAGGCCATCCGCTCGGGTTCAAGCTCGATCAGGTGTTCCCGCCACTCGGTCTTTCGGCTGACAAGTCCGGCGCTTTCCAGCGCCTTTATATGTTTGGAAACCGCATTCAGACTGATCTCGAATTGCCGCGAAAGATCGGTCACACGTGTCGGTCCGTGCTGCGCCAGAAGCGTCAGGATCGACCGGCGCGTGGGATCAGATGCGGCTTTGAGGATCGCCGTCAGATCGGTTTCTGATTCTCGTTCAACCATGTGGATGAACTATATTGACGCGCCGTATCAGTCAACCGAAAAGATGAATGATCGCGCATCACGTCAGCAATAAACCGGGAAACGAGCCGATTGCCCAAGATTTCGTGACAGTCGTGTGAAATTTTACGAGATATGCTTGCGCGGACGGTCAAGCCTTGGCAGCATCAAACCACAGTCGCCCTCGAATCCCGGAGTTCATCTATTTGGCCATCAGCGTGTTGACACCGCCGACATCGCCCCAAGACGCCCTCGAGACGCTTCTTGAATTCCCTGATAACCGACTCCTTATCGACCTGTGTGGCGAGTTCGACCGGAACCTCGCACAGATCGAACAGTCGCTCGAAGTTCAGATCCTGCGGCGCGGCAATCATCTGGTAATCATGGGCGAACCTGAAGCGAGGACGCGCGCGGCTGACGTTATGGAAAGCCTTTATCAGAAACTCGAAGCGGGCCGGCCCATCGACAAAGGCGAGATCGACGGAGAAATTCGCATGGGCGCATCCGAACCTGAAACGCGCGCTCGTGAGGGCGGTCAGATGGAAATGTTTCAGGGCGGGCGCGTCGAGATCAAGACCCGCAAGAAACTTGTCGAACCGCGGACCGAAGCGCAAAAGAACTATGTCCGCTCGCTTTATGCCAACGAACTCGCGTTCGGTATCGGCCCCGCAGGCACCGGCAAGACCTATCTGGCGGTCGCCGTCGGCGTCAACATGTTCATCGGCGGCCATGTCGATCGGATCATCCTCAGCCGTCCAGCGGTCGAAGCGGGCGAGCGTCTGGGCTTTCTGCCGGGCGACATGAAAGACAAGATCGATCCCTACATGCAGCCGCTCTATGACGCGCTGAACGACTTTTTGCCCGGCAAACAGGTGGCAAAACTGATCGAGGAGAAGCGCATCGAGATCGCACCGCTGGCGTTCATGCGCGGTCGCACGCTATCGAACGCGTTCGTGGTTCTGGACGAGGCACAGAATGCGACTTCGATGCAGATGAAAATGATCCTGACCCGTATGGGCGAGGGCAGTCGTATGGTCATCACCGGCGACCGCACGCAGGTCGATCTGCCGCGCGGCGTCACGTCGGGCCTGTCCGATGCCGAACGGTTGCTGGGCGGTATCGAGCGGATTGCCTTCAACTATTTCACATCCAAAGACGTCGTGCGCCACCCGCTGGTGGCCAGGATCATCGAAGCGTACGAGAAAGAAACCCCGCCGGGCTGATCGCCGCGCGCCCTGATCCGCGCTTGGCCGATTAGCCGGAACCGATCAGAATTCCCGCCGCCAGTACCAGCGCCCCACCCAGAACCACCTGCATCGCGGCCCTGAAGAACGGCGTCTCCATATACCTGTTCTGAATCCAGGCAATCGCCCATAATTCAATGAAAACCACGACCATGGCGATGGTCGTCGCGGTCCAGAAATCCGAGATCAGATAGGGCAGGGCATGTCCCAACCCGCCAAGGGTCGTCATGATGCCCGACGCGAAACCGCGCTTGATCGGTGATCCGCGACCCGAGATCGCGCCGTCGTCCGACGCCGCCTCGGTGAAGCCCATCGAAATGCCCGCGCCGACCGACGCCGCCAGCCCGATCAGGAATGTGTTCCAGGTATCGCCGGTGGCAAATGCCGCCGCAAAGATCGGGGCCAGGGTGCTGACTGACCCGTCCATCAACCCTGCAAGCCCCGGCTGCACCCAGGTCAGAATGAACTGACGATGCGCCGTCCGTTCTTCCTGACTGATGGTGTCGCCGTCCAGATGTTCGGCCGTCAGCGAACCTGCTGCCTCGGCGTGTCCCGCTTCCGCCGCAGCCAGGTCACCCAGAAGCTTGCGCGTTGCCGCATCGCTTGTCCGTGCCGCCGCCGCCTCGTAAAACCGCCGAGCGTCCCGTTCCATCATCTCGGCTTCGTCCCGGATGCGCTCGATCCCGAGGTTCTCGACCAGCCACACCGGGCGTCGCGCGTAATATCCCGACACGTGTTCGCGACGGATCAGCGGTATGACCTCGCCAAAGCGGTTGCGATGCAATTCGATCAGTCGCTGCCGGTGCGTGTCCTCTTCCGCCGCCATTCCATCGAACAACGCCGCCGAACCAGGATAATCAGCCCGCAGCCGCTCGGCATAGGTGCGATAGATCCTCGCGTCGTCTTCCTCGGACGAGATCGCGAGGGCGAGGACTTCCTGCTCACTCAGGTCCGAAAATCTTCTGCGGGAGGTAACGCCTGGGATCATGATCACACCGTGGTTTTAGAACAATTCCAAGCTAGCCGCCGTGAAGCGCGCGACAAGGGGAAAGTGAAGTGTGTCCCAAATCGCCGCGCGAGGCATTGTTTACATCGACACCGCGTCACGCACCTTGAAAAAACTGAACTGGACAGTTTATATCATGAGGGCAAGATATGAGGCTGAAATGAATGCGCCAGGACAAATCGTGAAGCAGGGCCGCAAGTGGGACCAGGTGCTGGAAGGCGCGCGAACCGTGTTCATGCGCGACGGTTTTGAAGGCGCAAGTGTCGATGACATCGTCCGCGAAGCCGGCGTGTCAAAGGCCACCCTCTACAGCTATTTCCCCGACAAGCGGCTTTTGTTCCTCGAGGTTGCGAAGACCGAATGCCAGGCGCAATCCGAAGCTGCCGTCGCACGGATCGAGGCATCTGGGAACTTGCGCGAGGCGATGACCGAAGCGGCGGGTCGGATGGTCCGGTTCTTCATGTCGGACGTCGGAATGCAGGTGTACCGGATCGTCGTCGGCGAAAGTCAGCGTTTTCCCGAGATTGGGCGTGAATTCTATAATTCCGGCCCGGCAAAAGTGCGCGATATCCTGATGCGCTTTCTTCAGAAGGGCGTCGATGAGGGAAAGCTGAAGATCGACGATGTTGCCCTCGCCGCCGACCAGTTTCCGGAGTTGTGCAAGGCAGGGCTGCACCTTCCGATGGCGCTTGGCCTGCGCAAAAGTTTCACGGACGACGAAATCGACAGGGTGATTGTCGGTGCAGTGGATTTGTTTCTTTGCAAATACGCGGTCGCTGACTGATCGACGGGGTCAGTCCACACGACGCACGTGAAGCTGATTGCCGATCTTCTTCGTCTCGAATCTCTTGAGACCCTCGACAAGATCGCTCAACTTCTTCTTGCCGTAGGTGCGCGGATCGAAATCCGGAGTGTCGCGCGTGATGTATTGGCCAAGCTGCCCCAAGGCATACCAGTCGTCGTCGGAATTGATCTTGTCCATGGCGCGGGTAATCAGCGGGATTGCTTCGGTCGGGTTCTGCTTTCCCGTTGCCACTCCACGCTCCGCCGGCGCTTGATCTTCGACGATGTTCTCCAGAAGGATAAACCGGTTGCAGACATTGCGCAGGCTCTCCGGAGCCTTCGCCTCACCGATGCCGATAACGTCAATTCCCTGCTCGCGCACACGATTGGCAAGCGCTGTGAAATCGCTGTCCGATGAAACAAGCACGAAGCCGTCGAACCGTCCGGTGTGCAGAATATCCATCGCGTCGATCACAAGGCCGATGTCGCTGGCGTTCTTGCCGATCGTATTGGCGGTTTCCTGATGCGCCACCAACCCCAGATCGCGCACCGCCTTCGTCCAGGTATTCAGTCGGCCCGATGACCAGTCACCATAAACCCGCCGCAGCGCCGGTTCGCCGAAGGAGGTTATCTCTTTCAGGATGGCACCCGCATATTTGGCGGGAATATTGTCCGCGTCGATCAGGACAGCATAGAGGGGGCGTGTTCCGTTGCTCATTCCGGTTCCTCTAACAGCCGGGGCGGGAACTGTCTGCCCCTGACTGCTTGTGTCGCTCTGTGACATGGTTTCCGATCCGGCTGGACTTACGGCAGGTCACTCGCCGAGTTGATGACTTTGCCCAGCAAACCGTATGCCTTTGCCTCTTTTGTATCGAGCCAGAAGTCACGGCGGGTATCCTCGGCAATCTTCTCCTCGGTCTGACCGGTCGCTTCAGCGAACAATTGGTAGAACCTTTCGCGCATCTTGCGGATCTGCTCGGCTTGTATCCACATATCCGACGCAGAACCGCCAATTCCGCCCGATGGCTCGTGCAGCAGAAAACGAGTGTTCGGCAGGCAGAAGCGGTTTTCCAACTGCGCGCCCACGAAAATCAAAGCGCCAGCGCTGGCCACCCATCCAGAACCGATAGTGCGCACCGTCGGGCGAATGAACTTGATTATATCGTGGACCATATCGCCGGATTCGACGTGGCCGCCGGGCGATGAGATAAACACGTTGATTGGATCCTCGTTGTCTTCCGCCAGTGCGATCAACTGCGTCGTGACCCGGTTGGCCAGCTTGTCATTGATCTCGCCGGTGATGATCACGTTCCGGGATTTGAAGAAAAGCTCGGCCGCCTTGCCGCCAAGTTCTTTCTTGTCATCATTTTTTTTCTTGTCGTCGGCCATGGCTCACCTCAATGTTTCTCGTTTCGACAGAATGTCGGGCCTGACACCGGGAAAGACAAGTGTCGTTAATCGCCGGGGCAGGGTGCGTCACCAGCAAGAGCCAGGGCCAGCTCTTCAGCTTGTGTCATGGTGGAAATGCGGATCGTGCCCGCACCGCCGGCGATGCGCTCGCGAATTACTGGCGCGACCAACTCTTGGCCAAAGATCGACACCGACATGGTTTCGCCGATGTGACCGCCTGTAAGTGCGGCGAAAGACAGCGCGTCGGCCTCGTTCATCAGAAACTGCAATACGGGTTCGCCATTCGCGTCCTGCGTCACTGAAATGGCCTCAAGGTCAGCGCCACTCACGCCAAGGCGCATGCGCCCCGTTTCAAAGACGATCTCGGGTCGCTCGGAGGCACCGGCGCCGTCAAAAACCAACTCCGCCGCGGATGCCGCGCTCGCAGTCAGTGCGCCAATTGCGATGATCCTAATATACCACAACGGACCGGATCGACTTTCCTGCGTGCATGAGATCAAAGCCCTCGTTGATATTATCGAGCGTCAACTGGTGGGTGATCATCGGGTCAATCTCGATCTTGCCGTCCATGTACCAGTCGACGATTTTCGGCACGTCCGTACGCCCCCGGGCACCGCCGAATGCGGTTCCACGCCACGACCGCCCGGTGACAAGCTGGAAAGGACGGGTGGAAATTTCGGCCCCTGCCGGAGCAACGCCAATGATTATGCTTTCGCCCCAACCTTTATGCGCAGATTCAAGCGCGGCGCGCATGACCTGAACATTGCCCGTCGCGTCGAACGTGTAATCCGCCCCGCCCTTGGTCAGATTGACCAGGAACGGCACCAGATCGCCCTCGACCTCGGATGGATTGACGAAATCTGTCATGCCGAAACGGGTGGCCATTTCGATCTTGTCCGGGTTCAGATCGACACCCACGATCTGATCCGCACCCGCAAGCCTCAGTCCCTGAATGACATTGAGGCCGATGCCCCCCAACCCGAACACGATCGCGCGGCTGCCGATCTCGACCTTGGCGGTGTTGATGACCGCCCCGATGCCGGTCGTGACGCCGCAACCGATATAGCAGATCTTGTCGAACGGCGCGTCCTTGCGGACTTTCGCCAAGGCGATTTCAGGCAAGACGGTATGATTGGAAAACGTCGAACACCCCATGTAATGCAGGATCGGGTCGCCATCGAGCGTCGTGAACCGCGATGTGCCATCCGGCATTACGCCTTGACCTTGGGTGGTGCGGATCGACTGACACAGGTTCGTCTTCGGATTGAGGCAATACTCGCATTCGCGGCACTCGGGTGTGTAAAGCGGAATCACGTGATCGCCGGGTTTCAAAGTGGTGACACCGTCGCCGACCTCCAGCACGACGCCAGCGCCTTCGTGGCCCAGAATCGCCGGGAAGAGTCCTTCGGGATCAGCGCCGGAAAGCGTGAATTCGTCGGTATGGCAGATGCCGGTGGCCTTGATCTCGACCAGAACTTCGCCTGACCTCGGTCCGTCAAGGTTCACGTCCATCACCTCAAGAGGCTTTCCGGCTTCGATCGCAACGGCGGCACGGGTGCGCATGAACTCGCTCTCCTATCGTTATTTCCGGCTTGACCCTGAGCCAGTGACACAGCGAAATCAACGGGTAAACTGCCTGATCAAAAGGCTGGAGGCCTGTTCATGAACTATCTGCCAATCTTACTCGCCCTCGCGCTCGCCGGATGCGCGAACACCGGGTTCCCCGACCGGTTCGACGAAGACGACGAGCAGTGCGACGCCGCCGACTACCGTGATCTGGTCGGAAGCAATGTCGCTGCCGTCACGCTTCCAAGCGGAAGGGACATCCGCGTGTTTGGCGAAAATGATATCGTCACACAGGATTACCGGCCCGAGAGAACAAACATCGTCTATGACACCGGCGGCAAGATCCGGCGGGTCTATTGCGGATAGTCAAATACCGAAAAGGACCGCCCGGAGTACCGGACGGCCCAATCGCACCAACACAAGGGAATGGGTCAGCGTCTCAGAACTGATAAGACGCGCGCAGGTGCACCGTGCTGAAGTCGACGTCGTTTCCGTCGGCTCCAAAATCGTTGAATTTGTGGAACTGGTACTCGCCGCCGAGGACCCAGTTTGAATTCATGCGATAGTCGTACCCGACGCCCACGACATAGCCCGGGTCATCGAAGTCAATATCTGTTATTCCGCTTACTCCGTCGAAGTTGGCATAGGCGACACCCGCCGAGCCATAGAACAGACCTTGCTCCATATCGCGACCGACTCGCAGTTTGAGGCGCGCGATTTCATCGAATGAACCCGAGCCTGTGGACGTATCGAACGAAAGGTCTGCTGCGTCGTACTGGAACTCTGGCCCGATTACCCAGGTGCCCATGTCCCAGAGGTAACCGGCATGGATGCCGCCGATGACGCCGTCGGTGTCGAAGTCATCCACGTTGAAGCTGAAATCGCCGAATCCATAGCCAAGCTGGAGGCCCGCGTATCCGCCTTGCCAGTCGCCACTGGCGGGGATCGGTTCGGGTGCCGGTGTTGCGACGACGGTGTCTTCGATAAGCGGCGTGGGGCCGGCGGCGAATGCGCCTGTCGCACCTGTGACGACAAAGGCGATCGGGGTTAAATAGCGTAGCATTTTCTGCTCCTTCTCAATTCGTAAGAACCTGCGTCAATTGCAGGCGACAACGTCCCCAATCCGAGAGTTCGGGTGCTAAAAGGAAAACGTGGAACCGCGATTCTGGTTCAGTGGTTTTTTGTGACATTTCGGTGAGGCGCGGATTCTGGCCGCGGGAAGCCTTTTGTTGCGCCAATTTTTGCCCACGCTGCGACGTCGCCATTCATAAGTTTGTGATCGTTGTGCCTCGACTCGGATGGGGGACGTGATAGGGTAGAACAAATCAAGAACATGATTGCTGCCCGGATCATGCATCAACGACGCATCCTTTCGCTCTGGTTTCCGCGTCTTGCGGCCGAGCGTTTTCTGAGACTGGACCGGCGTCTGCCAGCCGGGCCGTTCGCGGTCGTGGGCGAAGTCGGCAATGCACAGATGCTGGTCTCGGTATCGAGCGAGGCCGAAGCGACAGGTTTGCGTCGCGGCCAGCCTTTGCGCGACGCGCGCGCGATGTGTCCCGAATTGGTGACCAAGCTGACCAACCCGCAACTCGATGCCGCGTTCCTGACCGTGCTGCGCCGTTGGGCCGGCAAGTTCAGTCCTTGGGTGTCGGAAGAGCCTCCGGATTCCCTCGTGATCGACCTGACCGGGTGCGCGCATCTTTTCGGGGGCGAGCCCGCGCTGATGCAGGTGGCCGAAGACGACTGCGCCGATCTGGGCTTGACGGTTTCGGCGGGCATTGCCGATACGGTCGGCGCGGCCTGGGCGATTGCGCGGTTTGCAGGGCAGGGTCCGGGCGGGGGCACCCGCACCGGCGACGACATCATGCAAGAAGCCCGCGCGACCCGGTCGCGTGCCGCCAAGCGGCATTGGGTCAAGGGCGGAGCGTCTCCGGCCACCACCGCGACCCGAAACCAGACAGGACGGATCGCGCCGACGGGTCAGATGCGCACCACTCTGGCCCCGCTTCCGGTGGCGGCGCTGCGCCTGCCACCGGACGTTCTGGCAATGCTCACGCGGCTTGGCTTGCGCCACATCGGCGATCTGGCGGGTCAGCCCCGCGCCGCGCTGGCCCGCCGCTTTGGTCAGCATCTGGTCCATCGTCTGGATCAGGCGACGGGAATTGCGCCAGAACCCGTCAGTCCGGCCCGTCCGCCTGCCCACTTCGTCACCCGGCTGACGATGCCGGAACCGATAGGACTGGCAAGCGATATCGCCGCCGCGCTTGATCGGTTGCTGCCACCTCTTGGCGACAAGCTGCGGGCGGTGGGCCGGGGCGCGCGGCGTGTCCGGATGGAGTGCTTTCGCACCGATCACACGATGCAATGGATCGAGGTCGGCCTTGCCCGTCCCTCGGCCGATCCCGAACGCATGCGCCCGCTTCTGGCGATGAAGATCAACGAGATCGACGCGGGCTTCGGGATCGACCGCATTCGCATTGTGGCGGTCGCGACCGAACCGATTCACACGCATCAGCACAGCGGTCATGCAGAGGCTGCGGCAGATGGTGCGATCCGCCTTGGCAAAAGTGCCGGCCTTGACGATCTGCTGGGACGGATCGGTGCGCGGGTCGGGCTGGAAGCGATCACGCGACTTCATCCTGCCGACAGCCATATCCCCGACAAAGCCGCGAAGGTGGTTGCGGCGGTCTGGTCGGAACCCGCCCCCGAGTGGCCACGGCCCCCCGGTCCGCGCCCGCTTGAAATCTGGCGGCCCGAAATCGTCGCTGCCGAGGAAAGCACGGACGTGCCCGCGACTTTTCGCTGGCGCGGTCGGACGCTTGAAACCCGCACTGCGTCCGGCCCCGAACGTATCGCTCCGGAATGGTGGCTGGACGACCCCGACTGGCGCTCAGGGGTGCGCGATTACTGGCGCGTGACAACACGGAGCGGAGAGCGGCTGTGGCTCTATTATGCGCATGGTCAGACGATGTCCGCAGGCTGGTTCTGTCAGGGGAGCTTTGGCTGAACGCCAGCAGCGCCGCCCGTGCGCCTGCGCCACACATTGCCCGAAACCCAATCACAGCTTCGTGAAAATTTGTGAGGGAAAACTGGCACTTGAAACGATATTTCAAGACGTGGCTGCTGTTGCACTATCGCGTGAACGCAATTGTCAGATCGACAGAGAACCTCATCTTTAAGAGCAGACCACAAGGGAGTGAACCATGGCAGGACGATACAAGAGCGAACTCAACTGGTCGGACACCACGTCCAAGGCGGAGTTCATGAATCGCAGGCAGTTGATGTCCGGAGCAGGTGCGCTTGCGTTGGGCGTTGCAGCCGGTCCTGCCCTGGCGAGCCTTGGTGCCAAGAAGACGCCTCACGGAATGGGCCTTATGCCCAATTCGTTCGAGGAAATCTCAAGCTACAACAATTATTATGAGTTCGGCACCGGCAAGGACGACCCGGCGCAGAATGCACATACTTTGACGATTGATCCCTGGACGGTGAAAATCGACGGCTTGGTCGACAAGCCCGGCGATTATTCGTTCGACGACATCATGGCGAGCGTCTCGCTGGAAGAACGGATTTATCGTTTCCGCTGTGTCGAGGCGTGGTCGATGATCGTGCCTTGGGTCGGTTTCGAACTTGCCGATCTGCTCAACCGTGTCGGCGTCCAGCCATCCGCGAAGTACGTTTCCTTTGAAACGGCGGTGCGGCCCGAAGAAATGCCCGGTGTCCGCTTCCCGGTCCTGAACTGGCCCTATCGCGAGGGTCTGCGTCTGGACGAAGCCATGAATCCGCTGACGATCATGGCGACAGGTCTTTATGACGAACCCATGCCGAAACAGAACGGCGCGCCGATCCGGCTGATCGTTCCCTGGAAGTACGGGTTCAAGTCGATCAAATCCATTGTCCGGATTTCGCTGACCGAAGAGCAGCCCGATACAAGTTGGAACATGGCCAATGCGCGCGAGTACGGCTTTTATAGCAACGTGAACCCGACCGTGGATCATCCCCGCTGGAGCCAGGCAACCGAACGTCCCATCGGTGGCGGACTTTTCTCGAAGCGCAAAGAGACACTGATGTTCAACGGATACGAGGCGCAGGTCGCGTCGCTTTACGCCGGTATGGACCTGTCCGAGAACTACTGAGCCGATGACCCCTTCCCAGCGGATAAACAGCGCCCTGCGCAAGCTGCCCGCGTGGCCGCTCTATATAATAGGTGCGCTGCCGCCTCTTTGGTTTTTGTGGCTGGGTTTGACTGGCGGGCTTGGGGTCGAGCCGATCAAGGCGCTGGAACGTGAACTTGGCGGATTGGGACTAAAGATGCTGATAGCGACGCTGGCGGTGACGCCGTTGCGTGATCTGACGGGCATCAATCTGGTGAAGTTCCGCCGCGCGATCGGGCTTCTGACATTCTATTATATAGTCTGCCACCTTCTGGTGTGGTTGGTGCTGGACGTCCAGATCGTCTCGCAAATCTGGGCAGACATCATCAAGCGTCCTTATATCACGATCGGCATGGCGGGCTTCGTGCTGATGATCCCCGTGGCGATCACATCAAACAATCTCTCGATCCGAAAGCTCGGACCGAAAAAGTGGAAGCGACTGCACCAACTGACTTATGCCTGCGCGATCCTTGGCTCGATTCACTTCGTCATGCTGGTCAAAGGCTTTCAACTTGAGCCGCTGATCTATCTTGCAACGATTATGGTTCTGCTCGCGATGCGGGTGAACTGGTCAGGTCTGCGCGGCGCGGTCCGCGCCTGACAATCTGCTTTTCGCCAAATGAATTACTGCTAGGTTCTCGACGATGGAACCACATTCGGCCCGGCGGGCGACATTTCTCACTATGGCGATCTTCCTGCTTCAGCCGCTGGCGATTGGCGGGTGGCTGGCGCTTATTCCTTACACCAAAGCGGCGCTCGAATTGTCCAAGGGTGAATTGGCGCTGGCATTGCTCGGGATGCCGATTGCGCTGATCCCAAGTCTTCAGATCGCCGGGCGTATCCTGGCAAGGTCGGGACCACGCCGCATATTCATGGTCGTCCTCCCGATCCAGGCCGCAGCGGTCATGCTTCCGCTCGTCGCCTTCAGCGGCCCAAGCCTTTTCATTGCGCTGACGGCGCTTGGTGCCGCGACCGGATTTCTTGAGGTCGGCATAAACGTCTATGCGGGACGCCTCGAAAAGCGCGCTCATCTGATGATCATGAACCGCTGTCACGGCTTTTGGGCACTTGGCATCATGCTCGGTTCCGCTTTCATCGCCATTTTTGCCAGCCTCTCGCCGTGGCTTACGCTCGGGGCACTGGCAATGGTGTCCGCCGGTTTCGGTGTCGCGACTGCCTATGCGCTGCCGCGACTGGGAGACGTCGACGATTCCAAAGTCCCGCCCCGTCGCGCGTTTCGCACGCTGCCCAAGGCTTTGGTCCTCGTCGCGGTATTCATGTTCTTCGTAACGATGACGGAAGGCGCCATGGCCGACTGGGCTGCTGTATATCTTGCCGAGCGGTTGGGCGACGTCGAGGGCAGGGCGGGGATCGCAGTGACAATCTTCTCAGCTTTCATGGCAGGGGGGCGGTTTGCGGGCGATTGGCTGAAGCGTCGCCTTGGCGCGGTGTCGCTTGCGCGGCTGACAACGGGCTTCGCGGTGGCGGGGATACTTCTTCTCGTGCTGCCGTTGCCCCTGGCCGTCGCCTATCCAGCGTTCGCGTTCGTAGGATTCGGAATCTCCAGCGCATATCCACTCGGCGTTTCCGCGATTGCGGCCCTGGACGACCAATACGAATCTGCCAACATCGCAATCATGGCGATGGTCGCCTTGGGCGGCTTCCTAGTTGGGCCACCGGTGATCGGCTTTATCGCCGAATCCTTTACGCTTTCGGCGGGCCTCGCCGCCCTTCTGCCGGGACTTGGACTGGCACTTTGGCTGACTCGCTGGCTTCGTCCGGTCCCAAAACACAGTGAATCGGTCAAAATCCGCGAAAGAGTCGTCTGAGCCGGCAGATCGAGTCGAAATGAATCGCAATTGGCAGTGGTGAACTCGACATGGCCGCGAACTAATATTGTCCGCGAACCCCTGCCAATAGTGCTGATATTGCGCGAAACGCTATATTTTGTTGGGTGACGTAGGGGCGGGGAAAAAATGTCATGTTTCTGAAAAAAACCCCTTGCGGGTCCCGGCACCAATCCGTAAATACCCCCTCACCGGCGGCGCAGAGATGCACCACCGGGGCGCCAGACGGGCCGCGAGGCAACGAGACGCAAAAAAAACAGAGATAGATGAGGCGGGGCGCGCCGACGAAGTTAGGGCGCACTCAGTCAATTTTGTCTCTGTCGCTCTTTGAAATTGCTGGTAACTGAAGAGATATGTGGGCGGTTTGGTTCATTCGATGGATCAACGTCTGTATATCGACTTCCTAGGGCTTTCGGGTCCGATTATGGAAGGTCAGCTTCACTGTTTGGACGGCTTTTGCGTTACTTTGGTAACCTGAAGCACAACAAACAGAGACTGTCCCAATCTTAGCCGATTGGGACGATGTGCAGAGGTTCGAACGTCAAGGACAAGCTGGAAACAGCTTTTCAACTTGAGAGTTTGATCCTGGCTCAGAACGAACGCTGGCGGCAGGCTTAACACATGCAAGTCGAGCGCACCTTCGGGTGAGCGGCGGACGGGTTAGTAACGCGTGGGAACGTGCCCTTCTCTACGGAATAGCCTCGGGAAACTGAGAGTAATACCGTATACGCCCTTCGGGGGAAAGATTTATCGGAGAAGGATCGGCCCGCGTTGGATTAGGTAGTTGGTGGGGTAATGGCCTACCAAGCCGACGATCCATAGCTGGTTTGAGAGGATGATCAGCAACACTGGGACTGAGACACGGCCCAGACTCCTACGGGAGGCAGCAGTGGGGAATCTTAGACAATGGG
>JBBKWG010000032.1:0-2858 GCA_037968835.1 Paracoccaceae bacterium | reverse complement strand
GCCCCGACAGCCCCGCCAGAACATGCGCGGCATCCGTCGGACTGATCCGCCCCGACGGGTTCGCCGACGGCGCGGGCGCTGGTGGCGTTTGACGATGTGGCAGAGCGGTTGGCGGACGCGTTCTGGCCCGGGGCGCTGACGCTTGTGCTGCCGCTGTTGCCGGACGCCGGGATTTCGCCGCTTGTGACCGCCGGCGGCGCGCTGCTGGCGGTCCGGGTGCCCGATCATCCGCTGGCGACGCAATTGCTGCGGGCCGCCGGGTGTCCGGTGGCCGCGCCGTCGGCGAACCCGTCGGGACGGATCAGTCCGACCGCCGCCGCCCATGTGCTGGCGGGGCTGTCGGGGCGGATCGACGCGGTGCTGGATGGCGGTCCTTGTGGTGTTGGTGTCGAGTCGACAATTCTTGGCTTCGATCAGGGCGGGGTCGTGTTGTTGCGCCCGGGTGGCGTGCCGGCCGAGGCCATCGAGGCGTGTATCGGCGCGCCTTTGGCCACGCCGCGCCAAACCGACCGGCCGAGTGCACCGGGACAATTGGCCTCGCATTATGCGCCCAAAGCCCGCGTGCGCCTGAACGCGAAACGCGCCGAAGCGGGCGAAACGCTGATCGGGTTCGGTTCCGTCAGGGGCGATTTGATGTTGTCGGGCGGAGACCTCGTCGCGGCGGCGGCGAACCTGTTTCGCGTGCTGCACGAGGCCGACGCGACAGGGCGCCCGATTGCTGTGGCGCCGATCCCGGAAACCGGTCTTGGCCGCGCCATCAACGACCGCTTGCGACGTGCGGCGGCCCCCCGCGATTAGGGGCGCTGCCCCCGGTCCCGCATGCGCGGGATCTCCCCCGGAGTATTTGCGCCAAGGTGAATGGGCGCGGTCCTTGCGTCACCATGGCTGCGGTTGTATGACGCCGACATGACTCGATTTTTTGACATGGATGACCGGATGCGCCTGCCCTGGCGGTTTTTCGGTGCGACCATGACGGTGCTGGCCCGACTTCGCTGATCGGTTCGCCTGCGCCGTTCGCGCACCCCTTCCCATGTCACCGATAGGAATTCTGAAATGTCCGCACCCCGTACGCTTTACGACAAGATCTGGGACGATCATATCGCCCACCAGTCCGAAGATGGCACCTGCCGCCTTTATATCGACCGCCACCTCGTTCACGAGGTGACCAGTCCGCAGGCATTCGAGGGGCTGCGCATGACCGGCCGCAAGGTCCGCGCGCCGGAAAAGACCGTCGCCGTGCCCGATCACAACGTGCCGACCGATCCGACCCGCATTCACGGCATCAAGGACGAGCAGTCGCGCATCCAGGTCGAGGCGCTGCGCCAGAACGCGCGTGATTTCGGGATCGAGATGTACGACGTCGACGATATCCGTCAGGGCATCGTCCACATCATAGGCCCCGAGCAGGGCTGGACCCAGCCCGGCATGACCATCGTGTGCGGAGACAGCCATACCGCGACGCATGGTGCCTTTGGCGCGCTTGCGCACGGGATCGGCACGTCCGAGGTCGAGCATGTGCTGGCGACGCAGACGCTGATCCAGAAGAAAGCCAAGAATATGCTGGTCGTGGTCGAGGGCGAACTGGCCCCCGGCGTGACCGCCAAGGACATCACGCTTTCGATCATCGGCAAGACCGGCACCGCGGGCGGCACCGGTCACGTCATCGAATACACCGGCTCGGCCATTCGCGCGTTGTCGGTGGAAGGCCGCATGACGGTCTGCAACATGGCAATCGAAGGTGGCGCGCGCGCGGGGCTGATCGCGCCGGACGAAAAGACCATCGCCTATGTGAAGGGACGGCCGCACGCGCCCAGGGACGATCAGTGGGAAATGGCGGTCGAATACTGGAAGACGCTGACCTCTGACGAGGGCGCGCATTACGACAAGGTGGTGCGACTGGACGCCGCCGAGATCGCGCCGGTCGTGACCTGGGGCACCAGCCCCGAGGACGTGCTGCCGATCACCGGCGTCGTGCCCGCGCCCGAGGATTTTACAGGTGGCAAGGTGGATGCGGCGCGGCGGTCGCTGGATTATATGGGCCTGACGCCCGGCACCAAATTGAGCGACGTCGAGATCGACACCGTGTTCATCGGGTCCTGCACCAACGGGCGGATCGAAGACTTGCGCGAGGTGGCGAAGATCATGGAGGGCCGTCGCGTCAAGGACGGCATTCGCGCGATGATCGTGCCGGGATCGGGTCTGGTGCGGCTTCAGGCCGAGGAAGAGGGCATCGCCCAGAAATTGCAGGACGCCGGTTTTGAGTGGCGCATGGCCGGTTGTTCGATGTGCCTGGGGATGAACCCCGATCAGCTTGCGCCGGGCGAACGCTGCGCCTCGACCTCGAACCGGAATTTCGAGGGGCGGCAAGGGTATAAGGGTCGCACCCATTTGATGTCGCCGGGCATGGCGGCGGCGGCGGCGATCACCGGCCGGCTGACCGATGTCAGAGAGTTGATGTGAGCGCCTCAGCGGTCGCGGGTCGTGCGCCGTTTGCTTTGGAACAGCGAATACGTCACGCCGACAAACGCCGACGCGTTCACCTCGTCATCAAAGAGCGGGCTGTCGCGGTTGGCGGCCCCGCCGAGGACGGTCACGCCCGCCCCGGCGATGAACCGGGCGCGATCGTTCAGCGGATAGCGCAGAGAGACCTTGATTTCGGTGCCGAGGTAACCGCCGCGCGCGTCAAAGGTGCCGGGAACCGCATAGAAGAAGTCGTGGACGCCTTCCGAGGCGAATATCGGGCCGATGCTGGCCGAAATCCGCGACCCCGGTTTCAGCGCGCCGTTCTGGCGATAACGAAGCGCGGGCCGCACCAGCGTGCCGATGTGGTCGATGTCGCTGCCGACGGAGAACACGCC
>JBBKWG010000031.1:0-17590 GCA_037968835.1 Paracoccaceae bacterium | reverse complement strand
ATCAGGCCGCCCGAAATGATCTGGATGACGCCAAGCAGCGCCTTGAGGAAGATCGTCAGATAGAAAAGCCGCTCGACCGTGCCGCGTTCAGTCGGTCCCACGGTAGGGCTCGACGTATTGCAGCGCCATGTCCCACGGGAAGAAAATCCACGTATCCTGACTGACACCGGTGATGAACGTATCGACCATCGGTTCGCCCTTGGGCTTGGCGTAGACGGTGGCGAAATGTGCGTTGGGATAGAGATTGCGCACCAATTCCAATGTCTTGCCGGTATCGACCAGATCGTCGACTACCAGAATGCCGGTCCCGTCGCCCATCATTTCGGCGTCCGGCGCCTTGAGCACCGACGCCTGGGTCTGGTCCTGATGATCGTAGCTCTTGACGCTGATCGTATCGACCGTGCGGATATCAAGCTCGCGTGCGACGATCATGGCGGGGGCCATGCCGCCCCGCGTGATCGCCACCACGGCCCGCCACGCGCCGTCGTCGGGTCCGCGACCGTCGAGCCGCCAAGCGAGCGCCCGTGCATCCCGGTGGATCTGGTCCCAGCTTACGTGGAAGCCCTTTTCGTGGGGCAGGCGGTCAGTCATGTTTGCGCTCCAGCGTCATGTCGGGCGCATCGGGGTTCTTCATTCCAATGACGTGATAGCCGGAATCCACGTGGTGAATTTCGCCGGTCACGCCGCGTCCGAGATCGCTCAGCAGATACAGCGCCGCGCCTCCGACATCTTCTATGGTGACGTTCCGACGCAGCGGCGAATTCAATTCGTTCCATCGCAGGATATAGCGGAAGTCACCGATACCCGACGCCGCCAGCGTCTTGATTGTGCCTGCCGAGATCGCGTTGCAGCGAATGCCGTCCTTGCCGAGATCCTCCGCGATATAACGGACGCTGGCCTCAAGCGCGGCCTTGGCGACGCCCATGACGTTGTAATGCGGCATCACCTTTTCCGCGCCGTAATAGGTCAGCGTCAGCAGCGACCCGCCATCGGGCATCATCGCGCAGGCGCGGCGGCAGACGGCGGTGAACGAGAACACAGAGATGTCCATCGTCGTCTTGAAGTTGTCCCGGCTGGTATCGACGTAACGGCCGCGCAATTCGTTCTTGTCGGAAAAGCCGATGGCGTGGACCACGAAGTCAAGCTTGCCCCAGCGCGTTTTCAACTCGTCGAACAGCGCGTCGATGCTGGGCCCGTCGCCGACATCGCAGGGCAGAACGACGTCCGAACCGACTTCGGCCGCGAGCGGCGTGACGCGTTTCAGAAGGGCGTCGCCCTGATAGGAAAATGCCAGTTCCGCGCCCTGCTCGGCAAGCGCCTTGGCGATACCCCAGGCGATCGACTTTTCGTTGGCAAGCCCCATGATAAGGCCGCGTTTTCCTGCCATCAATCCTGCGGTCATAGCCATTTTCCTGCGCCTGTTTACGGTGGAACGGGTCTATGCCATCACAAGTGCTGCATCAAGGGCGCTGGGCGCGGCGGGGGAACCGACATGAGCGGAAGAACAGGGATATTCGCGGGCGACGATCCGATCGCGATTGCGCGGGCGTGGCTGGGCGAGGCCGAACAGAGCGAACCGAACGATCCGAACGCGATGGCGCTGGCGACGGTCGATGCCGACGGGTTGCCGAATGTGCGCATGGTTCTTTTGAAGGAAATCGAGGATCGGGCGTTCGTTTTCTACACCAATTACGAAAGTGCCAAGGGCGTCGAGATCGCGGCAAGCGGCAAGGCGGCGTTCGTGATCCATTGGAAATCGCTCCGCCGCCAGATCAGGGTGCGCGGCAGCGTGGCTCGTGCAGATGGCCCTCAGGCCGATGCCTATTTCGCGTCGCGCGCGCTTGAAAGCCGGATCGGTGCGTGGGCATCAAAGCAATCGCGGCCGCTTCAGTCGCGCGAAGCACTGATCGCCGAAGCTGCCAAGATGGGACTGAGGCACGGGCTTCATCCAGCGCGGCCACCGTTCTGGGGCGGATTTCGGATCATCCCGCAAGAGATCGAATTCTGGGCCGACGGCGCATTTCGACTACACGATCGGTTCAAATGGGTCCGCAACCCAGAGGATAGTGACTGGGAAGTAACACGCCTGTCACCATAATTCAGATCTGATGGCGCGAATATAAAAAAATCGATCTTTCACCTTGCATTAATACTTCGCTCTGCCTCACAGTGAAGCAAAAGGGCCAAAGGCTCGAGGGATGATGTTTACTATGACGGACGTCGAAAGAGACGGGGCGCGCGTCACGGGCACCGTGAAGTGGTTCGACCCTACTAAAGGATTTGGATTCGTTGTTTCAGACGACGGCGGTCCAGACATCCTTCTGCATGCCAACGTCCTGAGAAATTTCGGACAATCGTCAGTTGCGGATTCCGCCGGTATCGAAGTGATCGTGCAGGAGACTGCGCGCGGCATCCAGGCCATCGAGGTCCTGCATATCGAGCCGCCAGCGGGAAGCGTGCTGGAAGATTACGACGCCGACCGCAGTGGCGAAATCGCCGAACCGGTCGATCTGTCGCTGCCTCTGGAGCCGGCCCGCGTGAAGTGGTTCGACAAGGCCAAGGGCTTCGGGTTCGCAAATGTTTTCGGGCGCAACGAGGACGTGTTTTTGCACGTTGAAGTGCTGCGCCGCTCGGGCCTTGCCGATCTGCAACCGGGCGAAGCCGTGTCGTTGCGCGTGGTCGATGGCAAGCGCGGGCGAATGGCGATGCAGGTCACAAGTTGGGAAGCGGCGCTTAAGGACGACGAGTGATTCGATTTGGTGTAGCGAGCGTTATTCTCTGTCTTGCCGGTGCACCGGTCTTTGCCGCGTGCGCCGAGAACCGCGTCGACGTGCGCGGCGACTGGGGGCTTGCCCGGTTCACGGTCGAAGTGGCGGACGACGACAAGGAACGCAGCGCTGGTCTGATGTTCAGGCGCACGATGTCGGCGGGCGCGGGTATGCTGTTCGTTTACGACGGTCCGCAACGCACCGCCTTCTGGATGAAGAACACGCTGATCCCGCTCGACATGATTTTCATGGACGAAACCGGCACCGTGACCAAGGTTCACGAAAACGCGGTGCCACTGGACGAGACCGCCATTCCGGGCGGTGATCGTGTGCAATACGTGCTGGAAATTGGCGGCGGGCTGGCCGGGAAAATCGGGATCGACGAGGGCAGCATCCTGCGCCATCCCGCGATTGGTCCCGTCGCTGCCTGGCCCTGCGAGTGAAGTGCAAACTCAGAGATTGCGTCGGCTCGGACGATCTACTAGAGAACACCTCGTCGGGGCGTAGCGCAGCCTGGTAGCGCATCTGTTTTGGGAACAGAGGGTCGGGAGTTCGAATCTCTCCGCCCCGACCATCAACTCCAGACTAGGCAAAACACCACATATGGTGTCGCCGGATCAGACATTCCACCATAGCTATGTATTTGAAACCGGTGAACCGACGCTGATCGGCGCGGATTTGTGTGCCATTTTGCGCGTCTGGGAACGCTGACCAACGGGCTGAGGACAGCCGATCGCCGTCGCGTAGAACGCAATGCCGTCTCAACTTTTCGCCCTAAACTTCTGAGCTGCAACAATTTTCGCGGATGGTCCGTCGGCACCCTGACGACACCTGATCCGAGTGGCCGGAACCGGGGGAATCGTTGGGGTCCAAGTCAACCGAAAAAACTGACGAAATTGTGAAATTTATCGTTGACGGACGGGGTCGGCATACGTCAGGTTGTGCTGGCCGGTCGGGATGCCACAATATCTAGTGGTGGTCGGCGAGGGACGGACAATTCATCAGAACGTGCTTTCTCAGCTTGAGACAGCGAGCGTTTCCGGCAGCGCATTTCCGGAAATCGCTGGTGGAACTTTGTCTCTGATCAACCGACCGGCACGACTTCGACGGCACCGCCAACAGACGGGCCGGACACTAAAGCGAACGCGGGGCACGTAAGAAATGAAGATCGAACGCAACTTCACCAAGGCCGGCAAGGACGCTTATGCCGCGCTTGAATTCAATCTGACATCATCCGAGATTCGCAATCCGGACGGCACGATCGTATTCAAGCTCGACAACGTGGAAATCCCGGCCAATTGGAGTCAGGTTGCGTCCGACGTCATTGCGCAGAAGTATTTCCGCAAGGCTGGCGTGCCGGCGCGTATGAAGAAGGTCCGCGAGAAAGGCATCCCCGAATTTTTGTGGCGGTCGGTCCCCGACGAAGCGGCAATGGCCGACATGCCAAAAGACCAGCGTTTCGGCGGCGAAACCTCGGCACGTCAGGTTTTCGATCGCCTGGCGGGAGCATGGGCATACTGGGGCTGGAAGGGCGGCTATTTCTCCAAGGAAAGCGACGCCCGCGCCTATTTCGACGAGATGCGTTATATGCTGGCGACACAGCGCGCCGCACCGAATTCGCCGCAATGGTTCAACACCGGTCTGCACTGGGCTTATGGCATCGACGGACCCGCGCAGGGGCATCATTATGTCGATCACAAGACCGGCAAGCTGACGAAATCGACGTCATCCTATGAGCACCCCCAGCCGCACGCCTGCTTCATCCAGTCCGTCAACGACGATCTGGTGAACGAGGGCGGTATCATGGATCTGTGGGTGCGCGAGGCGCGTCTGTTCAAGTACGGCTCGGGCACGGGCACGAACTTCTCGTCTCTGCGCGGCGTTGGCGAAAACCTGTCGGGCGGTGGCCGTTCGTCGGGTCTGATGGGCTTTCTGAAGATAGGCGATCGTGCGGCCGGCGCGATCAAATCAGGCGGGACAACCCGTCGGGCAGCGAAGATGGTGATCTGCGACGCCGATCATCCCGATATCGAGGCTTTCATAAACTGGAAGGTCATCGAAGAGCAGAAGGTCGCTTCGATTGTCGCCGGTTCGAAAATGCATGAGCAAAAGCTCAACGGCATCTTCGCGGCAATCGGCACCTGGGACGGAACGGAAGCGGACGCCTGTGACCCAACCAAGAACGACACCCTGAAATCCGCGATCCGCGACGCCAAGAAATCGGCGATCCCCGAGACTTATATCAAGCGCGTGCTGGATTATGCGCGTCAGGGTTATGCCAGCATCGAATTTCCGACCTACGACACCGATTGGGACAGTGAAGCTTACAGCAGCGTCTCGGGCCAGAACTCGAACAACTCGATCCGCGTCACCGACGCGTTTCTGAAGGCGGTCAAGGACGACGCTGACTGGGAATTGCTGCGCCGCACAGACGGCAAGGTTTCCAAGACGATCAAGGCCCGCGATCTGTGGGAGCAGGTCGGCCACGCCGCATGGGCCTGCGCCGATCCCGGGATCCAGTATCACGACACCGTAAACGACTGGCATACGTGCCCCGAAGACGGCGCGATCCGCGGCTCGAATCCGTGCTCGGAATATATGTTCCTCGACGATACGGCCTGCAACCTTGCGTCGATGAACCTGCTGACGTTCCACAAGGACGGAGCGTTCCAGGCCAACGACTATATGCACGCAACGCGGTTGTGGACGCTGACGCTGGAAATCAGCGTGATGATGGCGCAGTTCCCGTCCAAGGAAATCGCGCAACTCAGCTACGACTTCCGCACGCTGGGTCTGGGTTATGCCAACATCGGCGGACTGTTGATGAACATGGGGCATGGCTATGACAGCGACGAAGGTCGCGCCATGGCGGGTGCGCTGACAGCGATCATGACCGGCGTTTCCTATGCCACGTCGGCCGAGATCGCGTCGGAACTGGGTCCGTTCTCGGGCTACAAGCGCAACGCCGAGCATATGCTGCGCGTCATCCGCAATCACCGGACAGCCGCCTATGGCAAGACCGAGGGTTACGAGGCGCTGGCGACCAAGCCGGTGGCGCTGGATCACGCCAATTGCCCCGATCCGCGACTGGTCGAACTGGCCAAGAAGGCGTGGGACGAGGCGCTGGCGCTTGGCGAAAAGCACGGCTACCGGAACGCGCAGGCGACGGTCATTGCACCGACCGGCACCATCGGTCTGGTGATGGATTGCGACACGACAGGAATCGAGCCGGACTTCGCCCTCGTGAAGTTCAAGAAGCTCGCCGGGGGCGGTTACTTCAAGATAATCAACCGCTCCGTCCCGGCGGCGTTGGAGAATCTGGGTTATTCTCCCTCCCAGATCGAGGAAATCGTCTCTTACGCCGTCGGGCATGGAACCCTCGGGAATGCACCCGGTATCAACCACACCGCGCTGATCGGGCACGGTTTCGGCAAGGCCGAGCTTGACCGGGTCGAAACGGCGCTGCCGTCGGCCTTCGACATCCGCTTCGTTTTCAACCAGTGGACGCTGGGCGAGGAGTTCTGCACCGGCACGCTGGGAATCCCGGTCAAAAAACTGAACGACCCTGGTTTCGATCTGCTTCGCCATCTCGGGTTCTCGAAGAAGGACATCGAACTCGCGAACGATCACGTCTGCGGAACGATGACGCTGGAAGACGCGCCTTACCTCAGCAAGGATCACTACCACATCTTCGATTGCGCCAACCCGTGCGGCAAGAAGGGCAAGCGGTTCCTTTCCGTCGACAGCCACATCTACATGATGGCCGCCGCACAGCCGTTCATCTCGGGCGCGATCTCCAAAACGATCAACATGCCCAACGACGCCAGCATTGAGGATTGCAAGTCGGCCTATGAACTGAGCTGGTCGCTTGGCATCAAGGCCAACGCG
The DNA here is from genome assembly GCA_037968835.1 of Paracoccaceae bacterium. Taxonomy (GTDB): domain Bacteria; phylum Pseudomonadota; class Alphaproteobacteria; order Rhodobacterales; family Rhodobacteraceae; genus JBBKWG01. Next base: position 10,934 of record JBBKWG010000031.1, on the reverse strand, counting down.
CTCTACCGCGACGGCTCGAAGCTGAGCCAGCCGCTGGCCGCCTCGCTGGTCGAGGACGACGACGAAGCCGCCGAAATCCTGGAAAGCGGCAACAACCACGAAAAGGCCGCCGTGCTGGCCGAAAAGATCGTCGAGAAGATCATCATCAAGGAAGTCGCCAAGGGTCGCGAACGGATGCCCGAGCGGCGGCGCGGATATACCCAGAAAGCCATCGTCGGCGGTCACAAGGTATATCTGAGGACCGGTGAATACAGGGACGGCAAGATCGGTGAAATCTTCATCGACATGCACAAGGAAGGTGCCGGCTTCCGCGCGATGATGAACAACTTCGCCATCGCCGTTTCGGTCGGTCTGCAATACGGCGTGCCGCTGGAGGAATTCGTGGACGCCTTCACCTTCACCCGCTTTGAACCGGCGGGCATGGTGCAGGGCAACGACAGCATCAAGAACGCAACCTCGATCCTCGACTATATCTTCCGCGAACTGGCAGTCAGCTATCTTGATCGCACTGATCTGGCGCACGTGAAGCCGGACGGGCAGTCGTTCGACGAACTGGGCCGGGGCGAGGAAGAGGGCAAGCGCAACTTCGAGGAAGTGCCGGCGAGCCGCGGCTCATCTCCGCTCGATGTGCTCAAGCAGGTCGCCTCCACTGGCTATCTACGCAACCGCGTGCCGCAGGAACTGATAGTGCTGCAAGGCGGGGCAGGAGCGATCGCGCTTGCCAGCAGCGTCAACCCCGAGGCAGCGCTTCAGACGCTCGTTCCCGAAATCGGCGGCGAAACGGCGCTGGCGTCGGGAACGGTGAAGATCGACCTGCGCGTCAAGGCAAAGATGCAGGGCTACGAGGGCGACCCCTGCAACGATTGCGGAAATTACACGCTGGTGCGCAACGGCACCTGCATGAAGTGCAACACCTGCGGCGGGACGTCGGGGTGTAGCTGAAAGGATAGGGCGAGGCGAATACAGGCGCCTCACCTAAATGGGGCCGGACCCGCAGGTTTCCTTGAAACCCGCTACATCCGGCTTCGCAGGATCGCAACGCGATCTTGCGGTACAAGGGGCGGGTGCGCTCGCCCTGGACGCGGATCAGGCCGCAGGCAGAAACCGGGCGGTACAATAGAGTGAGCCTGATAAGCGAAACTGGGGGGCCTTCGGGCCTCCCTTCTTCTTTTGCGGGGGCACGCCGCGAAATGCCAAGCAATCTGCGCCGCCGTCGCTGCGAAAAGTAACTGCAGCGCCACGTCGACAGCGAAAACGGTAGCCCTCGGGCTGCTCTACTTCCTCTAAGGCCCCAAAATTACTGAAACAATTCGGGCTTCTGGATCACCTGACCAGCAGGTGGCGTGTGAAGTGCGTGATCGCTGCGTGACAATCGGAGCGCGATTTAACCCATGTTTCATCACATCGCGAATTCGTTTTGCTCCATTTAACCTTAGTTATATGAGCCTGATTCCAGGGTTCCACGTATGTTACATCCGGACACGGACCCGTCGGATGTTAGTGTCCGGTCACTCTCATAGATGTTGTCGTGGCACCAAGGTGCTTAGCGCAAGGTGTCACGCATGGCCTCGACCGGCTCCGGTCGGTCGGGGTTCCTGCGAGGCACCCGGCGCTACGACAAGATCGACAAATGCGTGACATATAGGAGAGACATACAATGAAACGTTCAATACTTACCCTGACCGCGACGCTTCTTGCTGCTACATCGGCTTCGGCCATGATGATGGGCGACCTGGATATTGATGGTGATGGCTTCGCGACCAAGACCGAGATCCTAATGATTTTCCCCGATTTCCGGTCCTCGGATTTCCGCGCCATTGACCTCAATGACGACAATCGCATCAGCGAGCAGGAAATTCAGTCGCCCGGCGTCAATCAGGTAATCAGCCGTTACGAGTCGTCCGCCTCCATAGTTCATTCGATCTCCGAGATTGACCAAGATGGCGACAGGTTCGTCACGATGGCCGAACTGGCTGCGGTCTACAATGGTCTGACCGATGGCGAATTCGGCGACATCGACACCAATGACGACAACCGCGTCAGCGCCAACGAGCTGTACGCACCGCTGGCACAGGCACTCGTCACGCGTCACGAAATGTCGCCGACTTCCGTGGTCACGATTATGTCCGTCGATACCGACAACGACTTCTTCGCCAGCTTCAACGAGTTGAAGTCGTCGTTCCCGGGACTTAGCCAGTTGGACTTTCAGGAAATCGACATGAATAACGACAACCGCGTTGCGTCCAAGGAATTCTACATGCCCGGCGCTCAGACAATCCTGCGTCGCAGCGGGTCGTAATCTTCACCGTTCGCAAAAATCGGAATGGCCGCCTCGGCGGCCATTTTCCTTTCAATACATTAACTTATGACGCATAATTCGCAACTTGCGAAGCCAAAACACTCCTGAAAAGTTCCACACTAAGGCGTACACAACTTTGTGAAGATTTCGCAGGAACGAACCTTCGGGGCGGCGACGTTATCCCCCCAGAAGCCGAGCGGATATGCCGCTTGTGAATGTACGAACCAAAGGAGTCCACTATGACACGCCTTATGCTAGCAACCGCCGTAGCAGCACTGACTGCCGGTTCCGCCCTTGCGAACGTCGCAATCGAAAACGTCGACCTGAATGGCGACAGCTTCGCGAGCATGGAAGAAGTGAAAGCCGTATATCCCGATCTGACGCTGAACGCGTTCAACGATCTGGACACCAATGGCGACAATCGCCTTTCGTCGGAAGAGGTCAATATGGCCGAAGCCCAGACGATTTTCGACCAGTACCAAGCGTCCGATATGGAAATGGCCAAAGCCAAGGTCGTTCTTGATGCAGATGCCGATGGTTTCATCAGCATCGAAGATTTCCGTCGCGGATATCCGATGTTCACCGATCTCGACTTTGAAGCGATCGACACGAACGACGACAACCGTGTCAGCTACGAAGAGGTCTATGCACCTGAGTCGCAGGACCTGATCGCGCGCTATCAGACGACGACAGTTCGCGACATCGCTGAAATCGACATGAACGGCGACGAATTTGCTGACTTCGACGAACTTAGCGCAGCCTTTCCTGGCCTGCCGCAGACCGAGTTCGAAGAAATCGACATGAACGGCGACAACCGGATCAGCTCGGAAGAGCTGTACAGCCCGGAAGCGCAGAACATCGTTTCGCGTTACGGCTCGTAAACCTGCTACATGATGCCAAGCGGCCGCCGGTTTTTTCCGGCGGCCGTTTTCGTTTGGCCGCACCAGATTGATATCGCTCAATCCCGAGCCAATCGATTCGCCTACGTTCCTGATATTGATATGCGGTTTTCTCAAACGGCCGCCGAATTGAAAGGAGCACATCCCATGAAAAAATTCATCACAGCATCCTCGATCGCCGTCTTGGCAGCCAGCGGTGCGTGGGCGGCAGTCACGCTTGCCGATCTAGACATCACCGGTGACAATTTCGTCACGTATGAAGAGGCCAAGAACACGATCCCGCGTCTTGATAAGTCGGCGTTCAAGGAACTCGACCTGAACAGCGACAACCGCCTGAGCAGCACTGAGTTGAGCGAAGGCAAGGCACAGACCATTCTGTCGCAGCATGACCTATTAACCGCGAAGGAACGACCGCTGTTTCTGATTGATGCTGACGGCGACGGGTTCATGTCGATGGAAGACATGCAGCGCGCGTATCCGAAGTTCACGCTATCCATGTTCAAAGAGATCGACGGCAACGGTGATAATCGGCTGAGCTATGAAGAATATTACTCGCCCACCGCCCAGACACGGCTGGCACAATGCGTTGAACCAAGCTTCGTCGATCTGGCTTCGATAGATGCCAATAGCGACAAGTTCGCGGATTTCAACGAGATCCAGGCCATGTATCCGGGCATGGATATGACCAACTTCAAGGCCATCGATCTCAATGGTGACAACCGCGTCAGTGCCATCGAGTTTCTCATGCCCAAAGCCCAGTGTGTACTTGCAGAGCACGGGTCCTGACCAGGCCCGCCAGTTCTGTGTTTTGTTGATTACCGGGTGTGTGAGAGGGGCCGCAGAGCAATCTGCGGTCGCCATTCATTGGGTTTCAGGACGCACCGCTTGGCTTGCCACACGCAAGATCTGCTGGCTTCGGAAGCGATAACCACAAAATCCGCGAACGTGAATGGTGGCGAGCTTTGATTTGTTGCAAGCGCCTCTCAATTCCGTGAACATATTGAAATCTATATATAAAAACAAAACCACACAGTTCAGTGTGCAGAAATTAGCGTTTTGCTGAGCCTCCCCGCCTCCCAGATAACATTGCATGACGGCAACCCCACCGCCGCCAGAAATGACACATAGTTCTGGAAGGACTTTGCAATGAAAACTCTCGCACTCGCATTGGCAACAACCGCCATAACCGCAACTACCGCGCTCGCTTCTGCGGACATTACGTCTGTCGACCGCAATAGTGATCGCTTCGCGTCGTTTGACGAAATCACCGCAGTCTACCCCGGTCTGACCCGGTCCGACTTCAACTCCATCGACACCAATGACGACCGCCGCGTATCGGCCGTCGAACTTGCGGACGGTGCCGCCCAATCTATCATCCACCGTCAACTGCCGGGGCAGGGCCGCGTTCTGGGTCTGAGCAAGGTCGACACCAACGGAGACAACTTCGTGTCTTTTACAGAACTGGCGGGCGTCTATCGTGGCCTGACCGCCAGTGATTGGGACAAGTTGGATACTAACGACGACAAGCGTCTGAACGCGTCAGAGCTTTACTCCGAGGCCGCACAGTCGGTTCTTGGTCGCCACCCGGCCGAACGACGCGCGTTCGTTTCGCTGAACGCCCTTGATACCGACGCATCCGGCTTTGCCACGTTCGGTGAACTGACCGGGACTTACCCGCGCCTGTCGACGTTGGATTTTCACCAGATCGATCTGAACGGCGACAAACGCATTTCGTTCGACGAACTCTACAACGCTGATGTGCGCACGGTGCTGAGCCGCGCAGGAAACTAACGTTTTAGGCATTCCAATGGTGGCCGTCGCAAATGTGGCGGCCACAACATTTCCCACATCATTCTCGAACCAAACGGGGTCGCGATAGACGCGAATACCGAATGAGCTTTGTCGGCGATGAAACTTACCACCGCCGCGCCCCGTGATTTGAACATCGCAACCCGAAAGGACCACCAAATGAAAACTCTCGCACTGGCAATCGCCACCACCGCCCTTACCGCCACCGTCGCATCCGCAGGTGTCGGCATCTCCAACTTCGACCAGAACGGCGACCGTTTTGCCTCGAAAGCCGAAGTCTCCGCCGTTTTCCCCGGCCTGACATCCGCTGATTTCCGCAACATCGACCAAAACGATGATCGCCGCCTCAGCGCCAACGAACTGCTTGATTCCAATGCCCAGACAATCTTCGGCAAGCACGCAAATGGCGCCGCAGTACAGAGTGTCGGAAAAATCGACGGCAACGGCGACGGCTTCGCGTCGTGGACCGAACTGGCAGCCGCTTATCCCGGGTTCCGGGCCACCGACTTCGACGATCTCGACTTGAACGACGATCGCCGCGTCAGCGCCAATGAGCTTTATGAGAGCAGAGCGCAGCAGGTTCTGAGCCGCTATCAGGCCGGCTTCATGGAAGTCGTGACACTCTCGTCAGTCGACGTCGACGGCTCGAACTTCGTGTCGTTCGCAGAACTTTCGGGCGTGTATCCCGGCGTCAGCAATGTCGACTTCGACACGATCGACGCCAATGGCGACAACCGGATTTCGTTCAACGAACTCTACGCCAATAAGACCCTGAGCGTTCTGGGCCGCTCCGGCTCGTAAACTACGGTCCTCCCTGACCAGACTGGCCGCCGGCATTTCCAGCCGGCGGTCTTTTTATTTCGAAGTGTCGCCGCGCGCCAATGCGGCCACCCCGGTGCGCGCGACTTCCAGCAGTCCAAGCGGGCGCATCAGTTCGGCAAAGGCGTCGATCTTCTCCGGCGTTCCGGTGATCTCGAACACGAAACTTTCCAGCGTCGAATCGACTACATTGGCGCGAAAGATGTCCGCAAGGCGCAACGCCTCGACTCGTTTTTCCCCGGTGCCTGCGACCTTGAACAACCCCAGCTCCCGTTCGACCGAAGGCCCTTCGACTGTCAGATCGTGGACCTCGTGCACCGGCACGATGCGACCAAGCTGCGCCTTGATCTGCTCGATGACGCTGGGCGTGCCCGTGGTCACGATGGTGATGCGGCTGACGTGGCCGGTGTGGTCGGTTTCCGCAACCGTCAGGCTTTCGATGTTGTAGCCGCGACCCGAGAACAACCCGATCACTCGCGCCAACACCCCCGCCTCGTTGTCGACAACGACCGCAAGCGTGTGCCGCTCGATCGCCTCGGCGTGCGGATCGCGCAGATCATAGGCCGAGTGGCTGGAAGAGCCCTTTTTGATTTTCAGTGCCGACATGGTTCCATTTCATCCTGTCTCAAATACCTCGGGGGAGCGGGGGCTGGCCCCCGTCTCAGACCATCACCGCGCCCTTCGAGCCGATTGCGTCCTTGGTGCTCGCTTCGCCCAGCAACATCTTGTTGTGCGCCTCGCCCGAGGGGATCATCGGAAAGCAGTTCTCGTGCTTCTCGACCATGCAATCGAAAATGACCGGTCCATCATAGGCCAGCATTTCCTTGATCGCTTCATCCAGATTGTCGGGATCGTCGCACCTGATGCCCTTGGCGCCAAACGCTTCGGCCAGCTTCACGAAATCGGGCAGAGATTCCGACCACGAATGCGAATATCGCTCGCCGTGCAGCAATTCCTGCCATTGTCGCACCATCCCGAGCCGTTCGTTGTTCAGGATGAATTGCTTGACGGGCAGGCGGAACTGCATCGCGGTTCCCATCTCCTGCATGTTCATGAGCCACGACGCCTCGCCCGCAACGTTGATGACAAGCGCGCCGGGATGCGCCATCTGAACCCCGATAGAGGCCGGGAAGCCGTATCCCATGGTGCCAAGCCCGCCGCTCGTCATCCAGCGGTTCGGTTCGTTGAAACCCATGTATTGCGCGGCCCACATCTGGTGCTGCCCGACCTCGGTGCAGATGTAGCGGTCCGCGTGATCCTTGGTCAGCGCCTCAAGTCGCGACAGCGCGTATTGCGGCTTGATGATCTTGCCGTTCTGCTCGAACTTCAGGCAATCGACGGCCCGCCATTCCTCGATCTGGGTCCACCATTTCCTGATGCCCTCGGCATTGGTCTTGCGCCCACGCGATTTCCAGATCCGCAGCATGTCCTCGAGCACATGTGCGACATCGCCGACGATCGGCATATCGACATGGATGACCTTGTTGATCGACGAGGGGTCGATATCGACGTGGGCCTTTTTCGAGCGCGGGCTGAAATCCTGCACGCGCCCGGTGATCCGGTCGTCGAACCGGGCGCCGATATTTATCATCAGGTCGCAGTCGTGCATTGCCAGATTGGCCTCGTAAAGCCCGTGCATCCCCAACATCCCGAGCCAGTGTTTGCCGTTGGCGGGATAGGCACCAAGCCCCATCAGGGTCGAGGTGACCGGGAAGCCTGTCGCCTCGACCAGCTCGCGCAAAAGCTGGGTCGCGGCGATGCCCGAATTGATGACTCCGCCGCCGGTATAAAAGACAGGACGCTTGGCGGTTTCCATCGCCGCGACCAGCTTGGTGATCGTTTCGATGTCGCCCTTGACCTGCGGTTGGTAATGCGACGTGCGCGCCTGCTTGGGCGAGACATAGGTGCCGCTCGCGAATTGAACGTCTTTCGGAATATCGACCAGAACCGGACCGGGGCGACCTTTCATGGCTACGTGAAACGCCTGGTGGATGGTGTCGGCCAGGCGGTCGGTCTCTTTTACCAGCCAGTTATGCTTGGTGCAGGGTCGCGTGATGCCCACCGTGTCGGCTTCCTGGAACGCGTCATTGCCGATCATGAAGGTCGGCACCTGCCCGGTCAGAACCACAATCGGGATCGAATCCATCAAGGCGTCGGTCAGTCCGGTAACGGCGTTGGTCGCACCGGGGCCGGAGGTGACAAGGCAGACGCCGACTTTCCCGGTCGAACGGGCATAGCCTTCAGCGGCGTGCACCGCGCCCTGCTCGTGGCGCACAAGGACGTGCTTGATGTGGTTTTGCTGGAAAATCTCGTCGTAGATCGGAAGGACAGCGCCGCCGGGGTAGCCGAAGACCACTTCGACGCCCTGATCCTTCAGGGCTTCCACAACCATTCTCGCGCCAGTCATCTGCGTCTTGCTCATCGCGCTGTCTCCATCCGTCGCGCATAAAAAAACCCCCGATTTTCGGGGGCGCATGGGGTACCGTCAGGGCGTCCGTTACCGGCCCATGCGCCATGTCCCTACATCTACGAGAATCCGGTCCATCCGGGGCTCCTGTCGTCAATGGGCGTGAGACTAGGCGGGGGTGTCAGGGGCGTCAACAGTGAATTTGCGAAACTTCGTGTCGCGAAACACTATCGGGTCATTGCGTTTATTGCTTGGAGGCATGGTTTGTCGGAACGAACGCAAAACTCATGTGTCTGAAAGCACTGCGATCCCTTCCCATGCCCGAAGCCCGGCGACGCGGTCTCTGTGGGTCGCGACCAGGGTCGCCCCGGCTGCCAAATGAGGGCAGGGCGCGGGCTCGCCCGAGAGGTTCACGATGACAACGAGCGCCGCACCGTCTAGGACCCGGCGATACGCCATGATCTGAGGGTCTCTCTCGAACAGCGGCGTGAAATCACCGTGGACGATCACCGGATGGACGCGGCGCAGCGCGATCAGCTTGCGATAGAACGCCAGAACCGAGGTCGGATCGTCGATTTGGGCTGCCACGTTGACCTCAGCCGCATCCGGGCCAAGGTCGATCCAGGGCGTGCCGTCGGTGAAACCGGCGCCGCGCGTTGCGTCCCACTGAACCGGCGTGCGCGCATTGTCGCGTCCGTTCGCCGCCGCTCCGGCCAAAAATGCGGCGTGCGTCATACCATTGGCCATTTCCTCGTCGCACAGGTTCAGCGTCTCAAGATCGCGGTACTGATCCAGCCGACTGAAACGCGCATTGCCCATCCCGATCTCTTCGCCCTGATAGATGAACGGCGTGCCTTTCATCAGATGCATGGCCATTGCCAGCGCCTTGGCCGAGGCAGCCGAGCCGTTGCCATAGCGCGAGACCTGACGCGGCAAGTCGTGGTTGGACAGAAACAGCGCGTTCCAGCCATCGTCGGCCAGCGCACGTTGCCAATCGGTCCAGACCTGCTTGAAGCCGACGAGATCGAAGGGCTTGGGCGCCCATTTGCCGCGTTGCTCATCCCAACCCTGGGTGATGTGGGCGAACTGGAACATCATGTCCAAACCACCGCGCGCGCTGGAGGTATAAAGCGGGGCCGTAGCGGTGCTGGCCGACCAGGCTTCGCCGATGCTCAGAACGTCGCGGCCCTCGAACACTTCGCGGCGCATTTCTTGCAGATGGTCGTGCAGGCGCGGGCCATCGGTGATGATGCCGGCGTCGATGTCCTTGCCGATATGGTCGATCACATCCATGCGGAACCCGGCGACGCCCCGATCAAGCCACCAGTTCATCATGTCGTGGATTTCGGCGCGCAAGTCGTCGCATTCCCAGTTCAGATCGGGTTGACCGGGCGAGAACAGTGCCAGGTAATATTGCCCTGTCTCTTCGGCCAGATGCCACGCAGGACCGCCGAAATAGGACCGCTGTTCGCTTGGCGGTCCTCCACCCGGTGCCGGATCGCGCCAGATGTAAAAGTCGCGTGTCGGGGCATCGCGGCTGGCGCGGGCGGCCTGAAACCAGCGATGCTGATCGGACGAGTGGTTGACCACCAGATCCATGACGATGCGAACGTCGCGCGCACCTGCCTCGGCGATCAACCGATCCATGTCCGAGAGCGTCCCGAACTCGGGCGCGATGTCGCGGTAATCCGAAATGTCGTAGCCCATATCGGCCATCGGCGAGCGATAGACCGGCGACAGCCAGATCACCCCGACCCCGAGGTCCGCAAGGTAGTCGAGCTTGCTTATGATGCCCGGAATATCGCCAATTCCGTCGCCATTGCTGTCAGCGAACGAACGCGGCCAGATCTGGTAAACGACCCGGTCAATCCACCATCTCGCCGCCTTGCGCGCCTGCTTCAAAGCTGCACCTTTTTTCTGCTGGAACACGCTCTATGATCTGGACCATGGAGACAGAGAACACCACCCAGTCGGATCCCCACGGACGGCACGCCTCCCGCCCTGCCCAGATCCCGCTGCGCGGCTGGCGCGATATTTTCTATCGGGTCGCATTGCGTATATTTCCGTCTCAGATCGGCCTTATCGCGGCGGGCGTGGCGTTCTATGCACTGTTGGCGGTGTTCCCCGCGATTGCCGCATTAATGGCGCTGGTGGGTCTGTTCACCGATCCCGGCGCCGTGGTCTTCCAGCTTGAAAGCTTCGCCCGATTGCTTCCCGATCCGGCTGCCATCATCGTTCTGGATCAGGCAAAAAAGGTTGCCGGCACGTCTAATGAAGGCTTGTCGCTGACCATCGTCGTCGGTGTCCTGTTTGCGATCTATCTTTCCATGCGCGCAACGACCAGCCTCGTTCACGGCCTGAACATCGCTTACGAGGAAAACGAAAAGCGCGGCCTGGTCACCTATTTCACCATCGTCATTCTTCTAACGGCGACCCTGCTGTTCGGGACGGCGGTGCTTATGATCCTGCTGGTCGGTCTGCCCGCAGCGCTGGCATTCATCCCCATGGACTTCGAGACGGAGAAACTGCTGATCGCTTCTCGCTGGGGGGTTGTGGCGTTCGTCTATATGGTCGGGCTTGGCGCGCTTTATCGCTGGGGACCGTCGCGGCGCGATGCCAAATGGCGCTGGCTTTCACCTGGCACCGCGGTGGCCGGGTTCCTGTGGTTCATCGGATCGTACGGATTCGAACTTTATGTAGC
>JBBKWG010000030.1:0-17403 GCA_037968835.1 Paracoccaceae bacterium | reverse complement strand
TTCTGAGCGCCAATCGCGAGAATAAGCGAGAAACTGAGGGCAAATCCGGCGATCGCTGCTGACATCGTGGCGCTCCGTTGGGAGCATCGCATTGGCCGCTTTGACTCAGACTGTCAATTTGAGGTTTGGGAAAATTGTCCGTTGATTGGTGCGCGGCGGACCCACCCATCGCCAGCCTGAACACAAAAAAAATGCGGCCGCTAGACCGCATTCTCTCCATTTTTTCCGGTCAGCTTACTCGCCAGCAAACCGCTGAGAAGGCTTGAAGCGGGTGTCGTCTGAAATCGTGAACTGACCACGCTGAAGCTTCTGGATTTTGCCCTGGCGCAAAAGTTGGCCAAACGAGCGCAGACCGGCTTCGCGCGACAGATTCATGGCGGGGTCGAAACGTGCGACGCGCTTCATGATTTCAGGACGCGAGAAGTGCGGCTGACCTTTCACGAATGCGGTATAGGCGGCGGCGGCCTCAAGCAAATCGGGAAGCTCCGACGCACCGACTTGCGCCGCAAATTGCGCAAACCCGGACGCTTCAGGTGTTTCGCTGTGGTTCGTCCGCTCGACGCGCTGTGGCCCGGCGCTTTCTGAGTGGGTTTCAACCGTCACATCAACCCGCTGCGACGAAACCAGCACCAACGGTGCGGGGCGGCTCGAATTGGCAGACGGGCTTTTTTCCGCGTCGTCCAGCGCAAGCGGGATCACGACCTGCGACAGGACTTTACGGTAAATGCTTTGCTGCTCGTGGTCCTGCTCTTCCTTGGAAGCGGGATCGCCTTTGATCGAACGCTCGGCTTTCGTGGCCGCGACTGCGGCGCGCATCTGGGAAATTACCCGGCGACGACGAATACCCTCGTCCTCGTTCAGTTTGTTGTCGGCCTCGGCGAGAAGCCTTTTGACATCATCGTTTGTGTCGCCGATTGGCGCCAGGGGTCTGGTCACACGCTTGTCCGACGCGACCTCAAATTCGTTGCGACTGGCGCGCGGCTCCCCGTTATCGGACTGCGCTGCGTCGTGGGCGACTTCGGTGGCTTCGTCCGGGCTTTCGCCATCGGCAACAGGCGCGTCGTCAGCAAACGACGTCACCTCATCCCGGGAGTCTTCGTATTCGGGTTCAGCCGAATCGCCTTTTCCCAGATCCGTATCGGCGGCGACCGCAGCTACGTCATCGCCCACGCTCTCAGTTCCGCGATCGCCTGAATCCGTCACCTCATCGTCAACGGCATCTTCAAGGTATGACGACGCGATAATATTCCTGACGGCCTTTTCGTCGGCAAGGTCGTCATCCATCTGGTCCGATTCGTCGGCGGTCAGATCGAGGTTGGCTTCGATGTCGTCGTCTTCGGACAGGTCGGCATTGATGCTTGCAATCGTTTCGCTAAGCGCGCGATCGCGAAGGGCAACGCCCCCGGCGGCGTCAGATTCTTGCTCCGACGCCGGGGCGTCGCTAAAAAGCGATGCGTCCTCGGCAGGTTGAAGCACGTGCGTGCGCGAGACGACCGCGCGGATCCGGCGGAGCTTTTCGGCTACGGTCTCCGCTGGTGTGGTATCTGCAGGCGCGAGCGAAGGATCGACCGTCAAAACGTCTTCCGGCTCATCCGACAAAAGATAATCGTCTTCCGGGGCGAGCGGGCCATGATCAATGGCGTCGCTTTCCTCGACTGCAACTGCGTCAGGAACACGCTGCTTCTTTTGTGCTTCAGGTTCGGAATCCATCTGGCGAAGCGACACGCCATCTTCTCCGATCCGGGCTTCCACGCGCCGACGCATCTGACCCTGCGCGATATTCTGGAGCATCTCGACATCCGGGGTCGGCGGCTCTGCACCGAAGTACCGGTCGTCGGCTGCCAGATCGCGGAAGTACTCAGCGATGCCGCGCATGGTTCCGAACGGGTCGTCGAATCCCTCCAGCGTGCAACTGAAAGTGCCGTAGGACACTGTAAGAATTTTATTCGATCCGGTCATCTGTCGGTCGCTTTCTCCACCATTCAGCAACATTGTGTTTACCATCATGGCGGTCGGAAATAGGAACGCTACTGAGGAAATCGCAAGATTATTTCAGGTCAGAATTGTGGCGTGCAGACATCTCAGGAGTTCATTCGGGCATGGATCAGAATATAGTTCAATGCCTGTCAGGTGTCACATTGGTTGGAGCAGGCCATCCAAGACCCGAAGATATTGAGGAAGCGTTGAAATTAGCGCCCTTTCTGGTAGCGGCCGACGGCGGCGCAGACCGGGCCATCGCGGCAGGCCACAATCCAAATGTGGTGATCGGCGATCTTGATTCGCTTTCAAGCGATTTTCAGACCGAACATCCCGAGATCGAACTGGTCAGGATTGCCGAACAGGATTCGACGGACTTCGAGAAATCCCTTACCCGGATCGACGCCCCTTTCGTCCTGGCGACCGGGTTCACCGCTGGCAGGTTCGACCATGCCCTTGCGGCGATGTCGGTTCTGGCGCGCAGGGTAGGGCCGCCCACTTTGCTTGTCGGCGCGGACGATGTGATCTTCGCGGCATCGACGCGGGCAATTCTGGAGTTGAACAACGGGACGCGGGTATCCCTTTATCCCCTCACGCCGGTAAAAGGCACATCCGTCGGCTTGGAGTGGCCGATCGACGGTTTGACCCTATCCCCTGAGGGCAAAGGCGGGACGTCCAATCGGGCAACTGGCCGTGTCGAGCTGGCATTCGATGAACCGGGAGTGCTCGTCATTCTGCCGCGCGAGGCGCTGCGCGCAGCCCTCGAGTGCGTAATTTCCGGCTAAGCGACCACCTTCAGGCGCGGCCTTTCCACGGGACCAGCCACCGCTCGGCCATGCGCATCAGAAGGTCGATGCCAAAGCCGATCATGCCGATCAGGATGATGCCCATGATCACAATGTCGGTGTTCTGGAACTTCGCGGCGGCCATGATCATCATCCCCGCACCTTCCTCGGCGGCAACAAGCTCGGCTGCGACAACCGTTCCCCAGCAAACCCCCATCGCGACGCGGGCACCGGTGAATATCTCTGGCAGCGAGTTGGGAACGATGACGTGACGCATGATCTGCCATTTCGACGCTCCAAGCGAATAAGCCGCGTGGACCTTAGAAATGGTGACACCGGAAACACCGGCACGGGCGGCGATCGCCATGATCCAGAGCGCGGCCAGAAACAGCAGGATGATCTTCCCGATTTCACCAATGCCGGCCCAGATGATAACCAGAGGGATCAAGGCAAGCGGGGGCACCGGACGCATGAACTCGACAATCGGGTCGAACCAGCCTCGAAACCAGTTTGACAGTCCCATCGCATAGCCCAGCGGAATGCCGACGATGGCGCCAAGAATGAATCCGACGATGACCCGGAACAGCGAAAAACCAAGGTGCTGGATCAGCGTCACATTCTGGAAGCCCTCCTGCGAGATGCGAACCACCCGGCTCCAGACAGCTTCCGGGGGCGGCAGCCAGATCGCTTCCATCTGCCAGCCTTTCGCCGGTGCCACGTTCAACGTGCCCCGCTGCGTGATCGTGACATTGCCAAATCCCACGCGAACGGAATCGCCGATATCCACGGGCTTGCCGTCGATAGCCACGATCTTCGCGCCATCCGCACGCGTCACGTCGTCATTTGCGTCCCACGGCACCAGAGTGCTGCGATACGCGACGACGCCGGCACTGTCGTTCTTGGCGATGCCATCTCCCAACTCGAATTCCGGATCGACAGGTTGCCCCCCGACAGGGGCCACCCCGATGAAGACCGTCGCTTCGTCTGTTGCACCATCTGGCGCCTCAACGGTGTAGGTGAAGCTACTCTGTCCGATAAACGGACCCGGGGCATGTAGAAACGAGGGCAGGAGTTTGGACCCGGTAAACGCCCCCCAGAGCAGGAATATCAGGATGATCGAGATGAACGACGCCGCGCTTTCCGACGTCACGGCACTTTCGTCGCCGAAGGTGACGGTCTTGAGCGAGGTGAAGTCGTGCTTGGGCTGAAAGAAGCTCTTGATCCAGCGCCAGATCATCATGCTGGCAAGGATCAGAATGATATAGCCGGCAAGATAGGGAATGGCCGCCAGCAGGACCCCGCCAAGGCCGACAAGCTCTTCGCCAAGCGCCGAGCCCATCTCTGCAAGATCGGAAAAAACGCTCATGTTGCTGCCTCCGTGCGACCCATGATTTCTTCTTCCATGTCCCAGATCATCGACAGGATTTCTTCGCGTGTTTCGTTGAAGCCCTCCGAAACCTTCACCGCGCGAAGGTCTGCGTTAACGCCGCGTTCGGCGAATGGAAGGTGATATTCCTTGTGCAATCTTCCGGGGCGGGGCGCCATGACGACCAGGCGCTCTCCTAGCAACAAGGCCTCCTCGACCGAGTGCGTGATCAGAATGATTGTCTTGCCGGTCTCTTTCCAAAGCTTAAGGACAAGCCCCTGCATCTTCTCGCGTGTCAGCGCATCAAGGGCGCCAAGCGGTTCATCCATCAGGATCACGTCCGGATCATTCGCCAGACACCGCGCCAGCGCGACCCGCTGCTGCATCCCCCCGGATAATTCGTAGACGGCTTTTTCCTTGAAATCCTGCAAACCCACGACGTCCAGAAGGTGATCGACCTTGCCGGCATCCTGTTTTGCCGTGCCCTTCATCCGAGGACCGAAAGACACGTTTTCACGGACGTTCATCCACTCGAACAGCGCGCCTTGCTGAAACACCATGCCGCGCTCCGGTCCCGGCCCGTGAACCTTCTTTCCGCCAAGCGTGACCTCTCCCGAGGTTGGCGCAAGGAAACCGGCGACGATGTTCAGAAGGGTCGTCTTGCCACAGCCCGAAGGCCCCAGCACACTCATCAACTCGCCTTCCTTGATGTCCAGCGTCACATTTTTCAGCGCCTGCACGTGACCGCCGGTAGGCAGGTCAAAGCGCATGGATATGTCGTCAATGAGGAGTCCCGACACGATCTGTCCCCTGTTTATTGTTTATTTTCGGAAATCGTACGGGGTGGTGGCCCGGGAAACAACCGGGCCACCTGATGGTTTCACATGCCCGATGCGGTTTTGAGCGGGCCAGTGTTCACTTGCGCGTCATAGCTGTCGAGTGCGGCGTCGATCGAACCGGCAGAGACAAACACGTCGGCCACGCCTTTCATGAATTCCTGGCTTCCGCCGCCAAACCACTTGCCCGAAAGCTGTGTATCGAGGTCGGGGAATTCGAATGTCGCCATGGTCGCCGCTGCCGCGTCCGCGTCCATACCGGCGTCCTTGGCAATCACCGGAAGCATTTCGTCGGTGTGCTCGCCCGAATTCCACATTGCGTTGGCATCCGCCGTCACTTTGAGGAATTTTGCAACAAGGTCAGGGTTCTCGGCTACGAACTCGGCGGGGCCAGAGGTCACGTCGAACACGAGAATGCCCAGTTCTTCTTTTTCCTGGCCGGTCAGCAAAACGTTGCCACTTTCCTTCATGCGACGCAGCGCACCGCCCCAGCCGCAAGCCATGTCGAGCGATCCCTGCGCCAGCGCAGCAGCGCCTTCCGCGGGGGCCATGTCCACAACTTCCATCGACGCCAGATCAACGCCGAAATGGTCCATCTGCTTCAAGAAGCCATAGTGAGCGGCGGTTCCCAGCGGGACGGCGACTTTCTTGCCGGCAAGATCGCCAGCCGTGGTCTTGTCGATTTCAAGCGACGACGCGACGACGCAGTTGTCGTTTTCGGAATAGCTGACCGCTACGTCCAGGACCTGAAGATCCTGACCAGCCGACGCGGCAACCACGAACGGTGGCACGCCTTGGCTGACCGACAAATGAACGTCTCCGGACGCCATCGCGGCGGACATTGCCGTTCCGGTGTCGAAGGCTACCCAGTTGACCTTGACGCCAAGTTCTTCGTCGTAGGTTCCGTTTACTTTTGCGTATTCAAACGGCATCGGCCATTCGAGGAAGTATCCTACTGTGATTTCCTCCAGATGACCGCCCGCTGTAGCGGATTGGCCGGAAACGACAATCGCCAGTGCTGCGGTTGCGCTCGCCAGATGCGATTTCAATTTCATTCGATTAGTCTCCCTGTGATGATTACGACGCATCTTTTCCAAGTGCGCCTGTTATTCGCTTCTTGACCATAGACGTTAATTGGCACCAAATCATAGCGCCAGTTGAGGCACGCCGTTTAAGTCCAGTACATCTCAATGCTGCTTGATTTCGGTGCATCCCGCCTGTTTTCTGGCGATACGCTGCCGAGGCAACTGGCCCTAACCTAAAACAGGGCGTTCCGGCACAAATTGCTTTATCCGCGCGTTGATACGCGCACGTTCCCGGAGGCTGTTCCCATGTCCACGACATTCGCTCAAAATGATCTGTCAGCTGTCATCGAAGCTGACCGCAGCCACCTTTGGCACCATCTCATTCAACACAAGCCGTTTGAAACGATAGACCCGCGTATCATTGTCGAGGGCAAGGGCATGCGGGTGTGGGACGCCACGGGCAAGGAACATCTCGATTGCGTCTCGGGTGGTGTCTGGACCGTCAACGTCGGCTACGGGCGCGAGCGCATTGCCAACGCCGTGCGGGATCAATTGATACAGATGCCGTATTTCGCCAACTCGGCCGGTTCGATACCCGGTTCACGCTTTGCGGAAATGCTGATCGCGAAGATGCCGGGAATGAGCCGGATTTACTACACCAACTCGGGTTCGGAGGCGAACGAAAAGGCCTTCAAGATGATCCGACAGATCGCGCACAAGCGATATGACGGCAAGAAGCACAAGATCCTCTATCGCGAGCGCGACTACCACGGCGCCACGATCACGACGATGTCGGCGGGCGGTCAGCCCGAACGCAATGCGCAGTACGGCCCGTATACTCCGGGCTTCGTGCAGGTCCCCCATTGCATGGAATACCGCAGCCAGTGGGGCGATGTCAGCGACTATGGCATCCGGGCAGCGGACGCGATCGAAGAGGTCATTCTGCGCGAAGGTCCCGACACTGTGGGCGGTCTGTGCCTTGAGCCGATCACGGCTGGCGGCGGCGTCATCGTTCCGCCCGAGGGCTATTGGGACCGCGTTCAGGAAATCTGCAAGAAATACGACATCCTGCTCCACATCGACGAGGTCGTGTGCGGCGTCGGGCGCACCGGAAGCTGGTTTGGCTATCAGCACTGGGGCGTGAAACCGGACTTCGTGACAATGGCCAAGGGCGTCGCGTCTGGCTATGCCGCGATTGCCTGCATGGTCACGACCGAGGAAATCTTTGATATGTTCAAAGAAGATCCTTCCGATCCGATGAGCTACTTCCGCGACATCTCGACGTTTGGCGGGTGTACCGCCGGTCCCGCCGCAGCCATCGAGAACATGCTCATCATCGAAGAAGAGGGGCTGCTTGAGAACACCAACGCAATGGGCGAACGCCTGATGAACAATCTCAGGGAATTGCAGGACAAGCACAGGGTCATCGGCGATGTCCGTGGCAAGGGATTGTTCTGTGGTGCCGAACTTGTTTCAGATCGCGCCACCAAGGAACCTTCGGAAGAGAAAAAGGTTCAGGCCGTTGTCGCTGATTGCATGGCGCAGGGCGTGATCATCGGCGCGACCAACCGCTCGCTGACCGGCTTCAACAACACGCTGTGTTTAAGCCCGGCCTTGATCGCGACGGAAAGCGATATCGACGAATTGTCGGCGGCTTTGGACAAGTCGCTGACCCGCGTTTTCTCCTGACGGAAATGCACCGGACATGGGCGGCTATCAGATCGCCTGTGTCCGGACGCGTATTCATCCTACGAACGCTGAAGCCTTACCCGTCAGCGGTGGAAACGTTCGCCAGAAGCTCGTTTAACCTGTCACGCGCGTCGTTCGCCCAGTCGACATAGGCGATCAGCACGCCTTCCGCAGCCGGGAACGCCGACGCAATGCGCGGCGCTTGCGTGTAAGCAAGGATCAACACGACGGCGAGCAGCACCATCGCCGCGAAGCCGGTGCGGAAGCCTTTTCGGTGTTCGACATCCGATATCGTGGACCCGGCTTGAGCACCCCCATGCGCAGGTCGCAGGCTGGAGTTGATTTCTTCGATATCGGGCAACAAATCGCGGCGCGGAGGACTATAGGCATCCTGCGCCAGGGTTTCGCCCGTTTCATCGTCATCGCCGCGAAGCCGCGCCATTCTGGCCCGAAGCGCGCGCGACGGTGAATCGCGCTCGCTGGTCGACGAAAGGCCAAGGTCCGACTGTGTTTCAAGCGGTCCGGCCGGGGGCGTGCGACGCTGCGCAATCTCATGCTCGGCCTCTTGCCGCAGAATGGCGCGCGCGTCTTCGTCCACGGTCTGACGCTGTGGGGGCGCTGGGGTTGGCTTTGCTACCTGCGCCGGCATTTCGGGCTGCGGGGCGACCATTCTGGTCTTGGGCCAATTCCAGTCTTCATCTTCAGACTCGTCTACACTGGCAGGCGCATCGGGCTCATCACCAGCTTCCGCATCTGTCTCTTCGGCAGCCTGTTCCGCGACGCTTACGTCATCGCTTTCCATGGGCGCGTCCGCAGCAGCAACCACCTCCTGTTCGGCGACCTCCGCTTCGTGCTCAGCAACCTCCGCCTCGCGTTCAGCGACATCCGCCTCATGCTCGGCGTCCTCGGCTTCATGCTCGGTCGAAGGCTCGCTGGCCATTTCCGACAAGTCCTGCGGCGGCGGTGGCAACTCGAACCACGTCTGTCCGCAGTTGGAACACTGCACGTCCCGACCCTCGTCCGGGATCAGACTTCCGTCGATCTCATACTGTGCGCTGCAATTCGGACAAATCAGCCGCATCGTTCGTGTCCTTGCCCCAGTCTGTTGTGCCTATTCCGGCACCATTAACCCACTCTGGGCAACGTTCTAACACCATGCGCTCCGAACTCAAAGCACCGACGTTGATCCTTGGGCTGGACTGAGGCAAAAGCGTCGCGACGGCAGGGGGTGAATGTGATCGAGCTAACGAATGTCGGTATGAGCTACAGCGGACGTTCGTTGTTTCACGACGTGTCTCTGTCGTTGCCGCAGGGAAGTTTTCATTTCGTGACCGGCCCGTCCGGCTCGGGCAAAACGACCCTCATGAAACTCTGCAATCTGGAACTAATGCCGACCGATGGGCGAATTGCGCTGTTCGGGACCGAGGCGGCGAGCCTCAGCCGGGACGATGTTTCGGCAATGCGCCGGCGCATCGGTCTGGTTCACCAGGATTGCCGTTTCATCGACCACCTGTCCCTCGCCGAAAATGTCCTGCTGCCTCTGACCGTCACCGGGCAAGCCGCCGATCAGTCGAATTTGGCCGAATTGCTTGGCTGGGTCGGACTGACCCACGTCGCCGACCGGTTCCCGCCCCAGCTTTCCGGTGGCGAGCGTCAGCGTGCAGCTTTGGCCCGCGCGGTAATCAGTTCGCCGGACCTCATTCTTGCCGACGAACCGACCGGCAACGTCGATTGGGAAATGTCGGTCAAACTGCTCGACCTGCTGATCGAGTTGAACCGATTGGGAAAGACAATTCTATGCGCCACCCATGACATGACCTTGATAAGGCAAGCAAAATCGCGCATATCCTCACGTGTTCTCAGAATTGCCAACGGTGAAATCGCGTTGGCCGGGGCCGAGCTATGAAATTTCTGCTGGCGTTGTTCAAAGGCGATGGCACAGCCGAGCGTGTCGTTCCACCGACCGGCTTCACGGCGGCGATGACGGTCGCAAGTTCCGCGGCGATGGCGTTTCTGGCGGTGTTCGCGCTGACGTTGACGTTGGCGGCGGGACGGCTTGCCAACCGATGGGAAGCCGAGTTGGATCAAACTGCAACGATCCGGCTCTCGGCTCCCGCCGATCAAATCGAAGCAAGCGCCGATGCGGTCGAGGTAATCCTGTCCCAGACCCCCGGCATTCAGTCCTTTCGCCGACTTGATGAAAGCGAACAGCAGGAATTGTTGGCACCGTGGTTCGGCAAGAACCTGTCGCTGGACACGCTGCGGTTGCCCGTCCTGTTCGACGTCACGCTGGATAAGGACAGGCCCGACGGCGAGGGACTCCAGAACCGATTGGGGGCCGAAGCGCCGGGTGCCATCTACGATGATCACGGGAAATGGCGCGAGGCGCTCGTCGCTTCCGCGGGCCGGTTGAAATCGCTTGCGCTGATGTCGCTTGCGTTGATCGCTGCCGTGACCGCGACAATGATCGCACTTGCCGCCTCTGCCGCGATTGCCGCCAACGGTCAGGTCATTGATGTCCTCCGTCTGGTCGGTGCCCGGGATACCTTCATCACCCGCGCATTCGTGCGCCGCTTCACCACGCGGGCGCTGATTGGCGCTGCAATCGGGACCGTGATCGCGATGGTTCTCGTTGCGGCATTGCCCGCCCCGGATGAGGTCGCGTTCATGAGCGGTCTCGGCCTTTCGGGTTTTGAATGGCTCTGGCCATTCGTTGTTCCGCCATTGGCGGCCCTGCTGGCGTTCTTTGCGACAAGGCTCGCTGCCGCACGTCGCCTGAAAAAGGTTTCGTGATGCAACTCGCCCGGTCGCTCGTCTTTAACGCCTCGATCTACGTGATGATGCTGGTCATTGCCCTGGCCTATGCCCCGATGGCGTTCTTCAGCCGGGAATGGGCTTTCCGCGCCTGCAAGGCGTGGTGCGATTACGTGCTGTGGGCCGCGCGCGTTTTCGTCGGATTGAAAAGCGAAGTGCGAGGCACCCCGCCGACCGGAGCCGTCATGATCGCGGCGAAACACCAGTCTTTCCTCGACATCATCATGATCTTCCGCGCCGTCCCCCGTGGCAGGTTCATCATGAAAAGGGAACTGATGTATGCGCCGATCCTGGGCCAATATGCCAAGGCCATCGGATGCATTCCCGTTGATCGCGGCAAGCGCGGCGCCGCAATCGCCCAGATGATGAAAGAGGTCGCGCGCGGACAACTGGAATCCGGCCAGTTGATCATCTACCCCCAAGGCACGCGGGTCGCGCCGGACGCCAAGAAACCTTACAAGGTCGGAACCGGCGTGTTGTATCAGCAGCTTGACCAACCCTGCATTCCCGTCGCCACGAACGTCGGACATTTCTGGCCCAAACGCGGGTTCCTCCGCCTGCCCGGAACCGCTGTCGTCGAATTCCTCGACGCGATTCCGGTGGGACTTCCGATTGACCAGTTCATGGCGCGACTGGAAGACGATGTGGAACGCGAGTCGCTTCGCCTGTTGGCGGAAGCACGGAGCAAAGAGTGACACCGATCCAATCGCGTGCAACCAGACGGCCCGGACGAGCCAAATCAAGCTCGTGGTAAGCCAATGGGTTTGAGCAAATACGACGAACGGCTCTTCGAACTCCGCCTTGAGCGTAGCCGCCGCGACCTGTTCGACATGCTCGATGGCCTCTACGGCCGCCACCCGGATTATGATGGCGTCAGAAACCGCCTTGAAAGCACCATGCGGGCGGCGTGGTCGACGCGACCCGACGATCTGAAATGGCTCGACATGCGCCGCGATCTGGAACCGGACTGGTTCCAGCGGCCAGACATGATCGGTTATGTTTTCTACATCGACAGGTTCGCGGGCGACCTGAATGGCGTGCTGGGCAAGCTCGACTATCTCGAACGATTGGGCGTCACCTACGTCCACTTCATGCCGTGTCTCAAGCCCCGTCCCGGCGACAGCGACGGCGGCTATTCCGTCATGGACTACCGGGCGATCAATCCTGCCTATGGCGATATGGCCGACTTCGAAAAGGTCTGCACGGCCCTGCGCGCGCGCGGCATTTCAGTTTGCATCGACTTGGTGCTGAACCACACCGCCCGCGAACACGAATGGGCGGAATCGGCCCGCAACGGCGACGCCGCGAAACGCGATTACTACCTGCTGTTCGACGACAGGACGATTCCGGATCAATACGAACAGACGCTTCTGGAAGTGTTCCCTGACAACGCGCCCGGCAATTTCACCTTCGACGATGCCACGAACACCTGGGTCTGGACGACGTTCAACACGCACCAATGGGATCTGAACTGGGCCAATCCGGATGTGTTTCTGGAAATCGCAGAGATCATGCTGTTCCTGGCCAACAAGGGCGTCGACGTCTTGCGTCTCGATGCCGTCGCTTTCATGTGGAAACGCATGGGCACGCGGTGCCAGTCCGAGCCGGAAGTCCACATGATCCTGCAAGCTCTGCGTGCCGTCTGCCGCATTTCATGTCCTGCCGTGGTTCACCTCGAAGAAGCCATCGTCAGCCCGCAAGAGATGTTGCCCTATCTCGGCCGTGGCGTGCACGACGGCAAGGAAGGTAACCTCGCCTACCACAATTCGCTGATGGTGCAATTCTGGTCGGCGCTCGCGTCGCGCGATACCCGGCTCATGTCCTACGTGTTGGCAACGCATTTCCCGACGCTCCTGCGCAACGCGACCTATGCCACCTATATCCGCTGCCACGACGACATCGGCTGGGCGATAACCGAGGACGACGCGGAGGCTGTCGGCCTCGATGGCTACGCCCACCGCGCCTTCCTCAGCGATTTCTACGAGGGCGATTTCCCGGGAAGTTTCTCGAAAGGCGCGCTGTTTGGCGTCAATAAGGAAACCGGCGACAAGCGCATGGCGGGCAGCTTCGCGTCGCTGGCGGGACTGGAACGCGCGCTGGACACAGACGATACCGCCGCCGCTGACCTCGCCGTCGACCGCATCCTTATGGGGCACGCTCTGATCGCGTCCCACGGCGGAATCTTGTTGATCTACATGGGCGACGAGATCGCCATGCTGAACGACGAAAGCTATCTTTCCGATCCGGCGCGCGATCACGACAGCCGCTGGATTCACCGACCGCACATGGATTGGGATGAAGTTGCCCGGGTCCAGCAAAACGACGACGGTTCGCCCTCGGCGCGGGTTTGGCACGGCGTTCGCCACATAATGCAGCGCCGGCGCGAGACACCCGAACTTCATGCCGGTCACCCGACGACAATCGTAACCGCCCCGGACACCGGAATATTTGCCCTCAAACACGACACCCCGACCGGCCCGCTGCTGTGCATCTTCAATTTCACCGAACACTGGTCAGCGGTCCCCGGCGAATGGGCGTCAAGCCAGGGCGTCACCCGATTTCACGATGCATTGAGCGATCAACTTGTGGTTCTCTCGGACGGAAGCGTGGCATTACCACCGTATGGCCGAGTCTGGCTGCGATAGGAGCCTAAAATGGACAATCCCCCCAACAGCGAAGCCGCCGAATTCTGGTCCGGACCCTCGGGCCAAAGCTGGATCGACAACCAGGCCGAGCAGGACGCAATTCTCTTCCCTGTCGTCGATGTCATTCTGTCGCGCGCAGACCTGAAGTCCGGCGACCGCGTTCTCGATATCGGCTGCGGCACCGGCGCTTTGTCTCTGGCCTGCGGGGAATTGGTCGGTCCGTCCGGGCACGTTCTGGCCTGCGACATTTCCGAACCATTGCTGACCCGCACCGCAGAACGCAGCGCCCATTTGGCGCAAAACAGCACCTTCCTTGCAGATGCCCAGATCGCCGACTGGCCGGACACGGGTTTCGACATCGCCGTCTCGCGTTTCGGCGTGATGTTCTTTTCCAACCCGACCGCGGCGTTCGCCAACATCGCGCGCGCCCTGAAACCCGGTGGCCGCATGGTATTCGCCGCATGGGGTCCGTATGCCAGCAACCCTTGGTGGATGATCCCGCAAAAGGTGGCTGCCAACCGCCTCGGCCAGCCCCCCAAAGTGCCGCCGCACAGTCCCGGTCCGATGGGGCTGTCGGACATGGATTGGGCTCTGGACCAGTTTCGCGACGCTGGCCTCCAGGACGTTCGTGGCGAAGCGGTCGAAATCACCATGCGCCATCCCGAAGGCAACGACGCCATGGCCTCGCTCGGCACCCGGATTGGCCCCGCCCGCCGCGTCATCAACCATTTCAGCGCCACGGCCGACGACATTGCCGCGATCGAGTCAGCGATAAAGTCCGAACTGGCTCCCTACGGCGATGCCGGAGTGCCGGCGACACTCCATTTGCTGAGTGCCAGAAAAGGCTGATTCTTGCACAGCCAGCCCCAGACAGTCATATAGTCCGCAACATCGGGAAGGACGACTATGCAGAACTACCTTGATTTCGAAAAGCCACTTGCCGAGATCGAGGGCAAGGCCGAAGAGCTTCGCGCCATGGGTCGTGCCAACAAGGAAATGAATGTCGAAAAAGAAGCCGCCGCGCTGGACAAGAAGGCAACGCAGCTTTTGAAGGATCTCTACAAGGATCTGTCGCCGTGGCGCAAATGTCAGGTCGCAAGACACCCCGACCGCCCCCATTGCCGGGACTACATCGAATCGCTGTTCAACGAATACACACCGCTCGCAGGGGATCGCAACTTCGCTGACGATCACGCGGTCATGGGGGGACTTGCGCGTTTCAATGACCGCCCCGTCATGGTCATCGGTCAGGAGAAAGGCCACGACACCAATTCGCGGATCGAACGCAATTTCGGCATGGCCCGGCCCGAAGGCTATCGCAAGGCGATCCGGCTCATGGACCTCGCCGACCGTTTCAACGTGCCTGTCATAACCCTTGTCGACACCCCCGGCGCCTATCCCGGAAAGGGTGCCGAGGAACGCGGTCAATCCGAAGCGATTGCCCGTGCGACCGAGACCTGTCTCAGAATCGGCGTCCCGTTGGTCAGCGTGATCATCGGCGAGGGCGGTTCCGGCGGCGCCGTCGCATTCGCCACGGCCAATCAGGTCGCGATGCTCGAACACTCCGTCTATTCGGTGATCTCGCCCGAGGGATGCGCTTCGATCCTGTGGAAAGATTCGGAGAAAATGCGTGAAGCTGCCGAACAGCTTCGCCTCACCGCGCAGGACCTCCACAAGTTGGGCGTGATCGACCGGATCATCGCCGAACCCGGCGGCGGCGCTCAGCGTGACCGCAAGGCGACAATCGCGGCGGTCGGGACGTGTCTGGAAGATATGGTCTCAAAGCTGTCCGGTATGTCGCGCGATGAAATCATCCGCGACCGCAGGAAAAAGTTTCTCGACATCGGATCCAAGGGTCTGGCCGCCTGACAATCGCCTAGCCGCGTGCGATCAGGTCCGACTGTTTCACGATCACCTCGGCCTGCCGAACGCTTGCGATGTCGACAAGTCGGCCCTTGTAGACGGCTGCTCCCGCCCCGTTCTTCTGCGCCTCTTCCATCGCGGCAAGGATCGCACGGGCCTCGGTGATGGCGGCGTCCGAGGGTGTGAACACCTCGTTCGCCAACGCCACTTGCTTCGGGTGGATCGCCCACTTTCCCACCATCCCCAAAGTCGCGGATCGCAGAGCCTGCGCACGAAATCCGGCTTCATCGCTGAAGTCGCCGAACGGACCATCGACCGGCAGGACGCCATGGGTGCGGCACGCGGCAACAATCGCAGCTTGCGCCCAGTGCCAGGGATCGGACCAATATTTCGAGCCTTCGTGAAGCATGTAGTAATTTTCCTGGGTGCCGCCGATTCCGGTCGTCTGCATACCCATTGATGCCGCGAAATCCGCCGCCCCGAGCGACATCGCCTGAAGCCGCTTCGAGGACGCCGCGATCTCCTCGACATGCGCGATTCCGGCGGCGGTTTCGATAATCACCTCAAGGGAAATCGGCTTTGCACGGGATTTCGCCGCTTCGACAGCCGTGACCAGGGCATCAACCGCATAGACATCCGCCGCACATCCGACTTTCGGGATCATGATCTGGTCAAGCCGGTCCGACGCGTTCTCCAGCAGATCAACGACGTCACGATACCAGTACGGAGTATCCAATCCGTTGATCCGAACGCTCAGATACTTCTTGCCCCAGTCCACGTCATGTGTCGCTGCAATGATGTTCTTGCGCGCCTCCGCCTTGTCGCTTGGCGCAACGGAATCCTCCAGATCCAGGTTCACCACGTCCGCAGCGCTCGCAGCCATTTTCTCGAACAGTTCCGGCCGCGAACCCGGACCGAATAGCTGACAGCGGTTTGGACGGGCAGGCGGCGCTGGCTGGAGACGGAAACTCATAGTGTCGCAACTTTCTTTCGTTTGGATTTCAACTTTGGGTATATTGTTGCGCTGCGGCACGCAAGTCGTTTTGCAGGTGCAGCATCGGTCGGGCGGCACCGTCGAAGCATCACCGAAACCGTCGTCGCCTTGCACAAGATCATGCGACGTATCGCTGTTTTACCGGCAGAAGCTTCGATGAATTCGCCCGATCCCTTGAATTTTGCAATCAACTTCAGCCAGAACCGACGATTATCGTCGAATACACCAAGGGGGCACCATGATTCGAACACCATATCTACTTTTTCTCGGCGACGCGCCCGACCAACTCGCCGCGAAAGTCGCGCAGGGCATACAGGACTGGCGACCCGAAAACGTCGTCGGCCAACTCCGCATGGAAGGATGCCTTGCTGATGTCGGCGCGCGCGATCTGTCGCTGAGCGAGGCGTGGGAGTTGGGCGCGCGAACGCTGGTGGTGGGTGTCGCAAACCGGGGCGGCTATATTTCCAAGGCGTGGCTCGACGTTCTCCGGGAAGCGCTGGAAATCGGCTACGACCTTGCAAGCGGACTGCACAACTTGCTGCGCAACGAGGACGTGCTGAACGCCACCGCCGCCCGCGAGGGCCGCACCCTGCATGACGTGCGCGTCCCCACGGTCGCCTATCCGATCGCCAACGGCGAACGGCGCAGCGGCAGGCGCTGCCTCGCGGTTGGCACCGATTGCTCGGTCGGCAAGATGTATACCGGCCTCGCGATGGATGCCGAAATGAAGGCGCGCGGGATGAAATCCAGCTTCCGTCCCACCGGGCAGACCGGCATCCTGATCACCGGTGGCGGCATCCCACTCGACGCTGTCGTCGCCGACTTCATGGCCGGCGCGGTGGAATGGCTGACACCCGCGAACGACGACGATCACTGGGATCACGTCGAAGGTCAGGGCAGTCTCTGGCACGTCTCCTATTCGGGGGTGACGATGGCGCTTATTCATGGCGGTCAACCGGACGCGCTTGTGCTCGCCCACGAACCGACCCGGACCCACATGCGCGGTCTGCCGGACCACGGCTTGCCCTCGCTCGAGGCGCTGCGGGACATGGCCCTTCCGCTGGCCCGGATCGCCAACCCGGATTGCCAGGTGATCGGCGTGTCGGTGAACACCAAGGCATTGGGCGAAGACGAGGCGCTGTCGGTGCTCGATCAGATCGAAAAGCGCATGGGATTGCCCACAGCCGACCCGTACCGACAGGGTGCCGCCCGCCTCGTCGATGCGCTGGCAGCACTCTGATGCGCGTTGCGGTCAAGCCCGAGAGCTTTCGCCTGGCAGAGACCTTCACCATTGCGCGCGGCTCGCGCGATGTCGCCGAGGTTCTGACGGTCACACTCAGCGATGGCACCGTCACCGGGCGTGGCGAGTGCGTGCCCTACGCCAGATACGGTGAATCGCTGGAAAGCGT
>JBBKWG010000029.1:0-32785 GCA_037968835.1 Paracoccaceae bacterium | reverse complement strand
ACGCCTGTCAGCCACGAAAACCAACGCGCCCCGCGGTAACGGTCCATTGCGAATTCGCGAACCAGATGGGTGAACATCACGACGATCATCAAATCCGATGCATAGCGGTGCAGGCTGCGGGCCAACCCGGCATGCCACCAATGATCGGTGCTCAGCCATTCGACCGACCCATAAGCCGCCTCGACGCCGGTATCGAAAAAGATGAAAAGATAAATCCCGGTTAGCGCGACGATCCAGAACAAAAACCAGCCGAGCGTTCCCAACTGCGCCAGTGGATTCCAATCGGCTCCGAAAGCGCGGTCTAGCGCCCGCTCGGCACGATCAAAACCGCGACGCAGCGCGGCGCGTGGTCCCGGCATCAATTGGCTCCCATGCCGGGAGTGGCTACTGCGGCTCGAAGTGCGCGCCGGCGTTCCAGCCAAAGCCGCACGATGGCCCAGCCGAACAGGATCAGTGACAGGCCGCCGAAGAAAACACCGAACACGATACTGTAGTCGAATCTGTAGGCACCCGTCAGGGGATTGTAGACCGTGCAGATAAAGGTCAGTCGATCCCAAAGATCAGCCGGTGCGAGCGAACGGGTGTGGCGCCCAAGGATCAAGTCCTTCAGCGGCTCAAGCAACATCGGCAACGGAAACTGCTCACCGTAAAGCTGCCGATAGACCCGGCCATCGGCGTCGAGGACGGAGGTCTGTGTGACGTGGGCAAAGCCGCCTGCCGCCTCACGATAAGAAAAGCCAAGCTCGGCGAGCAAAGCCTCGGTCGTGGCGGCGTCGGCGCTGGCAATGAACCAGCCGTCGATATCAAGCAGACTATGGGTTCCGGCGAATCCCGCCAACTGGCCCGGACGATCCCCGCTCGCATCGAAACCGAACGTCAGCACGTTGAACCGGCCCGGTCCCAACACACGGTGCGCCTCGGTTACCGCATCGCGCAGATGGTCGGTCACGATCGGGCAGACGGTCGCGCAACTCGTGTAAATCAGCGACACGACCAGTGGCTTGCCGCGCAAATCGTCCAGCGCCAGGGCCCGGCCACGGTAATCGCGCAGAATGTGGTTGCCGGCCGAATTGCCAATCGCAGCCTGACTTTCCTCGAACGCAATCTCGGCGTCGAGCTTTTCGGCGGCGACACCGGGCAGCGCGACAAAGAGCGCCAGCACACAAAGGCAAAGCGGTTTCAGAATGCCCATGCGACGGACCTGTCCGCGATGACGCCAATCCCGATGAGCGCGAACTGAAGCAGCGAGGCGCGGAAGGTTCCCATCGCCGACTTGCGGTCGTCGTGTCGCATCAGGTGCCAGCTTTGGTGGAGGAAATACGTGCCGCCAACAATGGCGCAGATCCCGTAGATTACTCCCAATCCATAGAAAAGCGGACCCAGCGACAGGGCGACCAGAACGACGACGTGGATAAAAATCACCGGTCCCCAGACGCTGTGATCGGTCACCACGGGCAGCATCGGTATGCCGGCGCGGCGATAATCGTCGCCTTTGGCCGCCGCAAGCGCCCAGAAGTGTGGCGGTGTCCATAAAAAGAGGCTTGCGGCCAGCAGAACCGGTATCGGACCGATGGCGGGTCCGGGCACCGGGGCGGCGGCGGCGGCGCCAGCCAGCATCGCGAAGCTGCCCGAAGCGCCGCCGATGACGACGTTCCAGACGCTGCGCCGCTTCAGCCAGACTGTGTAGACAAAGGCGTATGTCGCCGCGCCAAGTAAGACCAGGGCAGTCGCGAGCGTGCCGCCGACCGACCACGCCATGAACAGCGACCCGGACAGAAGCGCCAGAAACGTCAGCGGCCAGATCAGGCGGGGCTTCAGCGTCTTGCTGGCGAACGGTCGGTTGAAGGTGCGCGCCATAAGCCTGTCGGTTTCGCGCTCGTAATAGTGGTTATAGGCACCCGCCGCGCCGGATGCGCCCAGCACCGCAATGGTGAAGACCAGTGCTTCGGCCAGACTCATCTGGCCACCCGCCGTCGTCATGATGCCGATCAGCGCGGCAAGCGCCACGAAAGAGCCAATACGCAGTTTCAGTATCGAGGCGGTCATCGCTAGCGCAGGGGTCATTGGAACGGCTCCTTTCATCCGATCAATCAGTTGATCAGCCAAAGCTCCGACAAATACTTCCAGTTCACGAAGTAGTAGAGGACGAAGCAGATGAAGAAGATCGTGACCAGAACGATCGTTCCGGGCAATTTCGGGTGCGTTTCGCTGCCATAGGTCGAGACCGCCTCGCGTCCCTTGTCGTGCAGCGGGAACACCAGTTTGGCACCGGGCTGATCCAGTCGCGGACCCGCGACGATGGTGGCGACGATCACAAGGATGAACATCAACCCGCCGATGGCCGCAGCGATTGCCGCCAGTCCGTTCAGTCCCATCATCAGATAGGCGGCGGCGGGAAACTCATAGGCGTGCGGCGCGTCGGTCAGGCCGATATCCCACTGTCGCCGCGGCACCCCAAGGGTTCCCGCACCCATCATGAACAGCGAGATACCGCCCGCACCCAGCCCAAAGAAATAGGGCTGCCATTTGGCGATCCGCGGCCAAATGATGTCGCGCTGGAACAGCAGCGGCACCAGCAGAAACGTGCCCGCCATGAAGGCCAGCGTGGTGCCGGCAACGACAGTGCCGTGGAAGTGGCCGGGCACGTAGATCGTGTTGTGCATCAGCACGTTCAATTGCTCGGTGCCAAGCACCACGCCCGAAATTCCGCCGATGAAGCCGAACATCACGAGGCTCATGAACATGCCCGAAAACGCCGGGTTGCCCCACGGCGCCTTGGTCAGCCACTCGAAAAATCCCTTGGTATAGCCGTTGCGCCTTTGCGCCGCCTCGATCGCACCCGGTACGGTCAGGCCGTGGATCAGCGAGCCAAGCACCGCGAGGTACATCATGTAAGAAGTATTGACGATCTTCCAGGTCGAACTCAGCCCCGGTTCGGCAAGCAGGTGGTGCGCCGAAGCCAGTTGCAGGAACAGGATATAGAGAAAGAACGCCATCCGGCTGACTTTCTCGGACAGCGGCTTGGCGCCCAGAACCATCGCACCGATGGCGTACCAGATCGCGACATGGGCCGAGACGTTTATCTGCTGGCTGGAATGCCCCATCCCCCACCAGATCACCTTGTACATCAGCGTGTCGATGCCCGAGATCAGCCCGATCGACCACAGCCAGGTGGGGATCAGGATGATGGCGCCGGACGCCAGGGTGAACACCGCGATGATACCGGCAGTGATTGCGCCGAAAGTGACCAGCGGCACCGATCCGTCATAGGTTTTCTCGGCCTTGGCGACGACCAGAGTGGCGAAGAAAACGATCACCGCCAGCAACGCCCCGACCGCGAAGATAATCAGCCCGAGATAAAACCAGTGTTCGGCCATCATCGGCGGGTAGGAGGTGAACATCACCGAACTGTCGCCGCGCAGGACGGCGAAATTTGCCATCACCGCCCCGACCAGCATCATAACGAACCCAAGCCACGCCACCTTCGGAGCCGCCAGTCGCGACCCCAGAAGAACCGCCGAGGCAAAATACAAAATTGCGATTTCGAAAAAGAGTATCCAGAACAACAGGACGTTCGCGCCATGCCCGGTCAGGGTCAGATAGAACCATTCGGCCGGCAACAATTGGATCGCAGGCCAGCGGGTCAGAGCGACCAACAAGCCCATTAATCCGCCCACGGCCAGGAAAATAACCGCGGCGACGGCGTTGACCTTGATCAGCGTTTCGGCGTTCTTCTCGATCCGCAATCCGCTGAACCGGCAGGTTCGATACTCTGCCTGATAGCCCGCGGCGGGGGCCGCACCATGATCTATGCTGGTCATTGCGTGGTTCTCCCTCAGTCGACGACGCGAATGCGCCCGGTCATCATGTGATGCCCGATGCCGCAGTATTCATTGCAGACGACGCCGAAATCCCCGGTGCCGGTGGGGGTCAGCGTGAACACGTGTTCGTATCCGGGGTGGACCGAAATATTGATATTCGTGGGTTGCAGCGAAAAGCCGTGTTGCCAGTCGACTGATGACAGATGGAAGCGGTACGGCACGCCCTTCTTCAGTTCCAGCACCGGCCAGAATTCCCACAAGCGGGCAAGCATATAGACATCGCCCCCCTCGGGAGGCACCACTACCGGCGCGCCTTCTTCCTCGACCAGATCGCCATTGGCGTCCTTTTTCTGGAATTCTTCGGCGAAATTGATCACCTTTTCCTCGAACGCTTCGGGATTGACCCGATAGGTCTCGTTGGACAGGTTCTGATCGCCGATGAAGTGCCAGGCGATCATGAAGAAGAACATGATCAGGCCCCACAGAAAGGCGATGATGACCCAGCCCAGTTCAATGGCCTGGATCGGCTCTTTCCACCAGAGACGGTTGGTCGGCGGGGTGATTGCCATGATCGTCGCCTTCTTGTGAGTACGCTGCGCGCTAGCCCCCGATCGGGATGGAGGCCACTTCCATTATGCCCCAGATTATGTAGAGCACTGCCGGGATGGTGACGCCGAGGAAGAGCAGCAGAAACGGGTTGTCGAGCACCCTCTGCATCGCCGGAATTTGTTCCTCCGGATCGACGGGTGGAGGTCGGGGTGCTGTAGATTCTGACTCGCTCATATCCGTACTCCCGTGGTTTCACACCCGGCGTCGGGTGCACTTCGCGCCGTTCAGCGCCGTCGCTGTCCGAAGCTGTCCTCGCGCCAGAATGCGGCGTCTGGTTGTCACGCGCAGATGACTTTACTGTCTCCCAAGCCGTTGATTGCAGGGATAAAATTTCAGCGTTTTCGGATCGTCCGGTCACTCATCTCAGGTGAAACCACAACTACCCGTCTAAGAATTACTTGCGCGTTTCGACCAGGCGAACGTTGATTTAGATCAAAATGAGAATTCGCTGGCCCGCGACCAGGATCCGGACCCCCAACCTCGTCTACCCGAAGATCCTTTTCGCGGCGCTGCCGTCAAGACAAGTTGGTTGGTCCGGGGTTTACGGCCTGATCGGGCCGTTCAATTGATGACGCGCTCTGCGACGCTCATCCCTTCGGACAGGCCCGACGAGGGATAGAGGATCACACGGTCGCCCTCTGACAAGCCACTCGCGACCTGCGCCTCGATGCCATTGTTCGGCCCGATCTCGATCGTCCGGAGTTGCGCCGTGTCGTCGTCGGCGACAAACACCGCCCAGTTGTCGCGGCTGCGAAAGAGCGCGCTGGCCGGAACGATCAGGGTGTCCTCTGCCTCCCAGACGATGATCCGGGCCTCCACACGGAAGCCATGGCCAAGACCTTGATAGCCGTCCGACGGGCTGGCGAATGCAATCACCGCATTCACGCGCTGTTCTTTCACACCAAGGGCGGAAAACTGGGTTATGCCGAACGGGTCGACTCGGATCACTTCGCCGGCCAGTTCTCTGGGTCCGCCCCAATCCGCAATAATCACCGGGTCGCCAACCGCGACTTGCACAGCATCGGTTGAAAGCAGTTCCACCACGACTTCCAGATCATTGGCGATGTTACCAATCTCGATAATCGGCGAGCCGGCGGGCAATGAAGTCTCACTTTGCTGGATGACTCGCAGGATGCGGCCGTCTGCGGGGGCGTAGAGCGGGATGTTGTCCGACCCGTTGCCGATGGCAGCGGCGAGTCCCTTGTCGTCGAATCCGATCAGTTGTGCTTGCGCGTTCGAGATTTCGGCCTCGCGCATGGAAATGGCGGCTTCTGCCGTATCGACATTTGCCTGCGCCACGCGTGCGGTCTGTCGCGCGCGGTCGAGCGCCGCGTCGCTTGAAATGCCGCGCTCGACCAGTTGTTCAGACCTTGCGAATTCGGTTTGCGCCAGATCACGGTTGGCCAGGGCCGCGTTCAGATCGGCCCGCGCGACACGCAATGTTGCCTCCGCAGCAGCGACCGCGGCAAGGGCCTGTTCGCGGGTGCGCACGTCCAGTGCGGCGGGGTTGGTGGGGCGCATGAGGGCAACGATCGTTTCGCCGCGCACGACCGGATCGCCCGGCTGTACACTGACGCGTTGCAATTGCCCGGCGACCGGGGTCGAGACAATATAGGCGTCACGGACACGGGTTCGCCCCTCTCCATCAATGGTCAGTCGCATGGTTCCGCGCGTCACATCGGCCATATCGACCATGGTCGGCTTGGGCCAGAAGGCGGCGGCAAGCGCGCCCACAACAAGCAACACCGCTCCGGTGGTCAGGATCAATCGGGATCGTTTTCTGGCTTTGGCCATGATGGCTACTCCCTCGTTTTCAGGGCCGAGACGAGTTCCGCCCGGTCGATATCGCGTTTCACCAGCCAGCCCGAAGCGACAGCGGCACCGATCACCACCATCGCGGCAAAGCCGTAGCTTGCAGGGTCAAAGAAGGCGGGTATCTGGTACAATTCGCTCGAGAATCCGGCGGCGATACTGAAGGACAGGTAATACCCTATCACGCCGCCTATCGGCAGGGCGACCAGCGTGACGACCGCCAGTTCACCCAACAGCACGAACGCCACTTCGCCCTTGGTAAACCCGATGACGCGCAGGCTGGCCAGATCGCGGGACCGCTCGGCATAGGCGATGCGGGCGGCGTTGTAGACGATGCCGAAGGTGATGACGAAGGCAATCGCGCCCATGACATAGCGAATGGCCCCTGCGCCTGTGTTCATCAGGGTCTGGAAGGCGATCTCTGCATCCGATTTCACGCTGACGCCCGCCACGGTCGGCATTTCTTGCAGTGCGCTGTAAATCACGCCCGCCTGCGCCTCGTCTATCGACAGATAGGCGCCTGAGACACGGTTTGGCTCACGCAGTGCACGGTTGAGGGCGGCCAGTTCCATGTAGGCGGGCGCACCTAGCAGGCTTTCGGCCACGGCAATCACCGGGATTTCGAGGACTGGCTGTCTGCCCTCGCGAACTTCGAGTGTCAGCATGTCGCCGGGAAGGACGTTCAGGATATCGGCCAATGCAGTCGAAAGGACGATGCCTCCTTCGCGCAACTGAATTTCGGCCAGATCGGTGTCGAGGGCGCGGCTGAGCCGGGCGTGGGGTTCAAGGCCGGTGACAACGCCGCGATAGGTATCGCGCCCGTTGCGCAGAATCGCCGGAACATGGCGCACGGGTTCCACCAGCGTCACACCTTGCATCCGCCGCAGATCGAAGATCGTCGATTCCGATGCTGCATGGGTGAAGCTGACCGTCACATCGCTGCGGTCGATTACGTTGAACGTGAGGTCGATGGTGCGGTCAAATCCCGCATAGATCGTGATCATGGATACGCTGAGCGCCATGCCGCAGGCGATGCCGATCATCGCGCCGGCCATGCGTCCGGGTTGTCGCGTGATGCGGCGCAATACCATCCGCGAGGGTTGGTCGAGCCATTGGTTCATCGCGCGACCCATGCGGCCGGTGCGGCTATAATCTGGTGGGGCAGGGGCGCGCATTGCCGTCGCGGGGGTCAGTGCGAAGACGCTCCGCAAGACCATCAGCCCCCCGACCGATGCCGACAAGATGCTGACACTAACGCCAGTAACAAAGGACGCCGGATCGAGCTGGAACACCAGAAAGGGAAACTTGAAATATGCGATATAGATCTGGATCAGTGCGCGTCCGCCCGCGATGCCCATCAGGCATCCCGCAAATGCGCCGCCGATGGCAATCGCCATCACAAGTTTGAAGTAATGCGCTCCCACTTCGGCGTTGGTGTAACCGAATGCCTTCATCAAGCCGATTTCTTCGCGCTCGGATTGCACCATCCGGTTGATGACAATGTAAAGGAGGAACGCCGCCACTGCGAGGAAGATGGGCGGCACTCCGGCGGCTGCGGCTTCCAGCCCGCTTATCTCTTCGCTGACAAACCGGTTGGAGATCTGATCGAACAGGGGGTAGGCGCCCGTTCCGCCGTAGGGATCGAGGATGCGGTCGACAGCGTCCAGCACCGCCGCCTCGTTCGCTCCGCGCGACAGCGAAAGCAACGCTTCGTTGAATGCGCCGTCCATGTCATAGGCCGCGGCCAGTGCCGAGCGGCTCATCCAGATCACACCGAAGCGGGCATCGTCGGGGATCATTTCGCCGGGGGCGGTCGTATAAATAAACTCGGGACTTTGGGCGAGACCGACGATCCGGAAGCTGCGCCGCGCGCCGCTCATCGTTGCACTGATGCGGTCGCCAGGACGCAAGTCATGTGCCTTCGCAAATGATTGAAGCAAAAGGATTTCTTCTGAATGTCCGCTGACGATCATGCGACCGTCGGTGAGAAATACATCATTGAGGCGGGGCGTTCGCAGATCGGGCAGCGAGACGGCCTGCGCCTGCACCGGCAAGTCGGTATCGGCAAGGTCAATCAGCGCGCCACCTGTGACGCGTGGCTCGACCGCGCTGACACCGTCGATGGACGCAAGCCGCCCAGCCAACCGATCGGGTGCGCGCGTGACGGGGGCGAAGACGTCAGCCAGCCGATAGCGCTCGTAATAGGCGGTGCGAGTTTCTTCCAGCGAAGTGACCAGCCCCGACATCATCACCAGCATCGCGACACCGACCGCAATCACCATGCCAATTGCGAGGGCCTGCCCCTTCATGCGCCACAAATCACGCAGGAGTTTATGGTCGAGCGGGCTCACCACTCGATCTCCTCTGGGGTCAGCTTAGTCTTGTTCACGACGATATCGCGGATACCCCCGTCGGCGAAATGTATGACCCGGTCGGCCATGCCCGCCTGGCTTGCGGCATGGGTAACGATCAGGACCGTCGCGCCCAACTTCTCGTTCACGT
This sequence comes from Paracoccaceae bacterium, assembly GCA_037968835.1. GTDB lineage: Bacteria > Pseudomonadota > Alphaproteobacteria > Rhodobacterales > Rhodobacteraceae > JBBKWG01. The sequence continues at coordinate 24,041 of JBBKWG010000029.1, read as the reverse complement.
CCTTGAGCACATTCAGCACTGACCGCCCGGTCGTGCTGTCGAGTGCGCCCGTGGGTTCGTCGCAAAACAGAACCGTCGGATTCTTTGCGACCGCCCGCGCAATGGCCACACGCTGCTGCTCACCGCCTGAAAGCTGCGCCGGAAAGTGATCCACCCGTTTGCCAAGGCCAACCATGGCCAGCGCGTCCTCGGGATCCATCGGGTCGGTAGCGATCTCGGTGACGAGTTCGACGTTTTCGTGCGCTGTGAGGCTGGGCATCAAGTTATAGAATTGAAACACAAATCCGATATTGTCGCGCCGGTATCGGGTCAGTTGCGCATCAGTCATTTCCGTCAGGTTCTTGTCCTTGAAATGAACGGTGCCTTCGGTCCCTCTGTCGAGACCGCCGATAATGTTGAGAAGCGTCGATTTGCCACTTCCGGACGGGCCCAGCAGCACGATGATTTCGCCTTGCGGAATCTCGAGATCGACACCGCGCAGCGCATGGACCGCCGAACGTCCCTCGCCGTACACTTTGGTCAGACCCGATATTTTGTAGGCCATCTCTGACACTACTTTCTCCCATTTCGTTCATTTTTCACTGAACACACTAGACGTGTTAGGTGTCAGTGTATAGGTTTGCACCCGCGACTATTTGAGATGGAGCAAAGACGGTGACGAAAACGGAAGAGATTGCGCAGATCAGGGAAGAATTCATCGAGAAGATCGGCGTGATCGCCCAGGGTGAAGGATTGCCGCGCATTGCCGGCAGGGTTCTGGCGACATTGGTCTATGACGGTCAACGCGTGTCATTCGGGGAATTGGCGAATGGACTGGGCGTCAGTCGCGGCAGCATCAGTTCAAGCGTCCGCCTGCTGGAAGAAAGGCAGATCATAAAACGGGTGGCGAAAGCCGGTGACAGGCAGGACTATTTCGAAGTCGCCGAGGATGCGTTCATCAACCTGATCGAGACCTCCGCCGTGCGCGCCCGGCGGGCTTGCAAGGACATCGCAGGCACTATTGAGAAACTCCCTCAAAGTGAAACCGGCCCGCATAGCCGCCTGAAAACCTATGCGAATTTCTACGATGTGATTGATGCCGCGTTGGTCGACGCTGCCAAGCAGATGCGCGATCGGAAGTGACACGGGGAAAATCGAACGCGTCCCTTCGAAATGCGTTTGAAAGGACGTCCGCAGCAATATCCCAAGCATGGTTCTTGCATCACATGCGCGGCTGACTGAAACTGGCTGACTACTGGACGTCAGTCCGCTTTTCTAGCGAGCATCTGGACGAACCCTTGTGTCTTGCGCGCGCTTTCTATCCGCCATTTCAGGATTTGATGGATGAGGTCATCGCGGGTCGCCGCATGGTCGGGATCGCTCCAAAGGTTCGCGCGCTCCCCAGGGTCAGCTTCCAGATCGAACAACTGGCCGATCTCGCAATCGACAAAATGGACCAGCTTCCAATTGTCGTGGCGGATCATCGTCATGAAGTCGGTCCCGGTCAGGATCGCATCGTCCGAGTGTTCCGCAAACACCTTGTCACGGGAGCTGCCGGGCGCATCGAACAACAGGTCTGACAGCGACCGTGCTTCCATCCAGTCCGGGACGACCACTCCTGCCGCCTCAAGGATGGTCGGGCCGAAGTCAAACAGCGACACAAGCTGCGAGAATTTCTGACCGGCCCTGATCTTGCCCGGCCAACAGATCACCGCCGGGACATGAACGGATTGTTCATACATATTCCACTTTTGCGAATGGCCGTGATCGTTCAAACAGTCGCCGTGATCAGAGGTGAAAATGATGATCGTGTTGTCCAGCACGCCGCGCTGATCAAGCGCCTCGACGATCTTGCCGACCTGCGCGTCGATCATCGTAACATTGGCGTAGTAGTGCGCGCGCTGACGGTGGAGTTGTTCCTTGGTCGGGTTCTCCAGATGCTGAACCGCATCATGCCCGCTATCAAGGTGGTTCTGACGCAAGGCGCGCAGCGGGGCGGGTTGGGTTGAAAGATCGTAATCGAGAATCGGTTCCGGCAGGGTCTTATCCAGATACATGTCCAAGTATTCTTGCGTCGGATCATAGGGCGGGTGCGGCCCGGGCATCCCGACCTGTAGGAAAAACGGTTCGGACCCAGGATAGCGTTCCAGCCACCAGCAGGCGGTTTCGCCGACAAAGACATCGGGGTGCAGGTCTTCGTCCTGTTCCCACACAAAAGCCCCAAGTGCATCGTCGTAGTCGGGGCGCTTGGCATAGCTCACTCGGGAGGGCTTATAGGCACCTCGAACGTGAAGCGCCTTGTCCCAATTGTCCAAATAGAAAGGCAAGCTGGGGTGATCGCGATCCTTGTTCTCGACCACATGCCGTTCGTGAAAGCCGAATGCCCCCTCAATCGGCATGGTGTGCATTTTGCCGACATTCACACAACGGTAGCCCGCCTCGGCCAGTTCTGTGACCCAGCAGTAATTCCAGGGCTCATCGTTGCGGTAAACGCCGTTCGTGTGGGGGTAGGTGCCGCTAAACAACGAAGCCCGCGACGGTGCACAAGACGGTGCCGTGACATACATGTTTTCAAAGACGGCGCCGCGATGCACAAGCGCGTCGATATTTGGCGTGATCATGTGATCGAACCCATTGGCGGCTATGGTGTCGATGCGTTGCTGGTCCGTCAGGATGAAGACGATGTTGGGTCGCTGGGTCATGATCAGCCTTTCACCGCGCCGCCCATCGACTGGACGATATACTTGTTCGCAAAAATGATGACCGGCACGGTCGGCAGCGTCAGCACGATACTGGCCAGCGCGATGCTGCCCCAGTCAACAGTGGCGTATGATACGAAATTCATGATCGCCACCGGGGCGGTGACTGTGCTTGACCGGGTGATGATCAGCGCAAAGAAGAAATCGTTCCACGCGATCAGGAAAGCCAGCACGGCGGTTGCAACGATGCCGGGGCGGGCCGCGGGCAGCACGACCTTGATCAGCGTCTGGAACAGGGTCGCTCCATCCAGAAGCGATGCCTCGATCAACTCATCCGGGATTTGCGAAAGCGAGGTCCATGCGGACCACACCACCATGGGTAGGGTCAGCACCATGTAGGCCGCGATGAGGCCCGCCCATGTGTCGAGCAGACCGATATTCAGATAGATCAGGAAAAGCGGGATCACAAAGCCCACCGGCGGCGCCATGCGCAACAGCAGCAGCGCCCAGGAGGCGATGAATTTGCGGTGCGAGCGTCCCTTGGCAAGGGCAAACCCGGCGGGCACGCCAATAAGCATGGCCAGCAATGTGGAGGACCCGGCCGTGACGAGGCTGTTGAACAAGGCGAAGGGAAAGTCCGAGCGCGCAAGCGTCTGAAAGTTGGCCCATGTCAGTTGGGTCGGGGATTGCCAGATCGGCTCGAACAGGTGGGTTGTGGGGCGAAACGAGAGGATGAACGCCCAGATGATCGGCAGGAAGGTGAAGGCGAGAAAGACCAGCATCATGGTGACGCCTGCCACCTGCTTGAGGCTCCTGTCGCGTTTACGCATCGGTGAGCCTCGCGTTGGCTTTCGCGACGTAAAAGCTGATGATCGCCGCAAAGAGGAACAGGAAGACGGCAATGGCCGCGCCGTAAGAGACGTTCGAGGACTGAAACGTCTGGATGTAGGCGTAATAGTTGGTCGCCTGCGTTGACCGCCCCGGTCCACCGTTCGTCATCACGAAAATCAGCGGGAAATGTTTGAGCGTTTCGATAAAGCGGAACAGCGCAACCATCAGCAACGCGGGTTTCAGAAGCGGCAAAGTGATGCGCCAGAAGATCTGCATCTTGGTGGCCCCGTCAATCGACGCCGCTTCGTCCAGATCGCCGGAAATGCCTTGGAGAGCAGCGAGGATCAGCAACATGACAAACGGATAACTGGCCCATGTGTCGGCAATCACGATTGCGGCGATGGCCCCGTACTGGGATGTCAGGAAGGCCGGAACCTCGATTCCGAAGACATCAAAGAAAGCGTTGATCGGGCTGAGTGTCGGGGTGAACAGGCTGAGCCAGATCAGGGCCACGGCGACGGCTGGTACGACAAACGGCACCACGTAGATTCCACGCATGAACCGCCATCTGGGAACGATTTTTTCCAAGCCCACGGCGATCAGGGTCCCCAATGCGACCTGAAAGATGACTCCGAACACGCTGAGCATCAGCATGACGCCGATCGAGGCGATGAACCTGCGGTCTTCGGCCATGCGCAGGAAGTTATCGAGCCCGAAGCCTTTGCCCCAGCCCTTGATCAGATGGAAATCGGTGAACGACAGCGCCAGCATGCCCATTAGCGGCACGATGGCGAATACGCCGACTGCCGCCACCGCCGGATACAGCATCTTGTTGTAGTTGCGCTGAAAAACGGGCTGGACGCCCTGATATTGCGGCATGCGATCAATCCGAAGTTAAATGTCTCCTCGGGAGGGAGGTCCCGAGGAGACAAAGCTGCGATTCTGGATCAGTTGGCCATGATGTCGGCAATGTCCTGATCGGAGGTCGCAAGGGCGTCTTCGATGCTCATGATGCCATTGACGGCAGCATTGATGTTCTCGCCAACCGTTGCACCGATTTGCGGCCACTGGGGCAGCAAGGGGCGGTAGTGGCCAATGGCATCGCCCAGCATCTGCACCTTGAGGTTCAGGAACTCGGGGTGGATCGATTCATACTTGGCGATCACCTCGGGGTTCTTCGCGACAGAGGCGCGGGTGAAGTCCGGATAGGCCTGCATCAGCGCGATCTTGGTCAGCACCTCTTCGCTGGTGGCCCATTCGATGAAGGCAAAGGATGCCTCCGGGTTGGGCGCGTCCGCAGGCACGCCAAGGCCGTGCACGGCGATGGCAGGCGAACGACCTTTCGGGCCGTTTGGCACGGCGGCGATGCTGATCTGGTCGGCGAACTGGCTTTTTTCGGGGTCAAGAGCTTGGGCAATGATGGATGTGCCATCGACGATCATTGCGACCTGACCTGACTGCATGGCGGCAGCGACTTCGCCGAAGTTGAAGTTGCCGATCCCCTGTGGCCCGAAGTCGTTCATCAACGTCGAATAGATGCCCAGGGCTTCCTGCCCTTCGGCCGTGTTCATGTCCGGGGTCAGATCGGTTGGGTAGTCCTTGAAGAAATGGCCACCATAGGCGCGCATGATCATCGGATAGACGAACATGTTGAAACCCTGACCGGGCGCGACGCGCATCGCAATCGCTGCCTGATCGTTGGCTTTCAGGGCAGCACCGGCCTCCAGCATTTCTGCCCAGGTCTCGGGTGCCTTGTCGTAGCCGGCATCGGCCAGAAGGTCCGTGCGATAGGCCATCATGCCGGTTTCAGCGAAGAAGGGCAGCGCCCAGCGTTCGCCGTTCACCAGATAGGCATCCAGAGGACCGGCAAGGATGTCATCCTTGGTGGCCATAGCGTCCACCTCGGCGGTGATGGGGCGCAACCAACCCGCTTCGATCCAGCGTTGCACCTGAATGACGGGGGTGTGCACGACATCCAGATCGCCGGTCTTTCCTGTGAATGACAGGGTGATCCGGCTTTCGAACACGTCCTGACCGACCACGTCGATATTGACGGTGTGACCGGTCTTGGCCGCGAAATCAGCCTCAAGCTGATCAAGGCCTTGGGTGTAGGGCATCGCGAACAGGACGACGTTCAGCTCGGCCGCCAGTGCCGATGTCGGAATGGCTGTCGAGCAGGCCAGTAGTGCGCCAAGGACGGCGCGATTGGATTTCGCAAGCTTCATGGTATCCTCCCAGATGGAATTTAAGTTGGTTACTTGACGACTTTCAGGGTCGCGTGGGTTTTGCGGGGGCCGTCTCCTCCGATGGCTTCCGCCTTGATTTGGGCGTGCAGCGTTGCCCGGGCCGAGTTCAGAACCTGCCGCGCGTTCGCGACATGCTCTTCTTTGTCACGCACGGGCACAGCGGCTTCGGCGATGCTGAGCAGGTGCAGGAACTTCCCGCTTTCGTCCTCGATGATGGTCGAGAAGCGTCGCACGCCGACGTGGTTGCCGTCGAAATCCATATCGAAATCTTCGGTCGCGACCTTTTCGATAATCCGGCGGGCTTCGCTTGGGGCCAGCCCCTTCATCTCAAGCCCGGTCCTGAAGAAACCGCCGGTGAAGAACCTGTAGCTGACCTCGTCCCAGCCCAGGCGGCTGAGATAGAGCCGCGACATCGCATCGAGTTCGTAAAGGCTGCGCCGGAACCCGCGGGCTGCGCGAATGGCGACGCTGGCATCGGGCAATTGCGTGCGGGAGTGCCACAGCAGATCAAAGCCCGTGACGACGACGGCCTCGACCGACACGCGATGCTCGACGGTGATCTCGTTCATCAGATCGCTGAGGACCGAAAGATAGCTTTCGGACATCGGGACGTTGCGGATCAGGCGGAAGTTCGGGATGCAGTATTTTTCGCTGGTGTGAAACAGGTATCCGCGCTCGGCCAGCGTGCGGACGATCCGGTTCACGGTCGCGGCTGATATCCCAAGGTCCCGAGATATATCGACCTGCTTCACGGGATCGGGCCCCGAGGCCATAAGATACTCCATTACTTGCAAGAGGCGTTCGCTGGGGCCCAACAGTTTTTGCTTTCAATCTTTCATATTTGAAATTATAAATACCAATAATGAAATTCGAGTCAACAGCAAATGTCCGGGTGCTGTCCGGCGACACGCCAAAAGGGAGCGATCATGGCCACGGTAACTTTGAGCGGAATCAAGAAGTCCTTTGGCAGTGTCGATGTGATCCACGGCGTGTCCGTTGACATTGCACAAGGGGAGTTCGTGGCGCTCGTCGGCCCGTCCGGTTGCGGCAAGTCCACCCTGTTGCGGATGATTGCAGGGCTTGAAGACCCAAGCGCGGGTGAGATCGCCATCGGCGGCAACGTCGTGAACGATCGTCTGCCGAAGGACCGGGATATCGCAATGGTCTTCCAGTCCTACGCGCTTTATCCGCATATGACCGTGCGCGAGAATATGTCCTTCGCGCTTGATCTTGAAAAACGCCCCAAGGCCGAAATTGCCGCCGCCGTGGCCGAGGCAAGCGCGATCCTTGGCTTGGATGACTATCTGGATCGCAGGCCAAAAGCCCTGTCAGGCGGCCAACGCCAAAGGGTCGCCATGGGCCGCGCCATCGTGCGCAATCCAGAGGTGTTCCTGTTTGACGAACCGCTGTCGAACCTTGATGCCAAGCTGCGCACGGTGATGCGCAAAGAGGTCAAGCTCCTCCACCAACGGTTGAAGACGACGTCGATCTACGTCACCCACGACCAGACCGAAGCCATGACGATGGCAGATCGCATTGTGGTCATGAATGCGGGCCGGATCGAGCAAGTCGGCTCTCCGCTGGAACTCTACAATGAGCCAGATAACCTGTTTGTCGCGGGTTTCATCGGAGCCCCTCAGATGAACCTGCTGTCGGGAACGGTCTCGGTTGGGAAGGGCGGCTTTGTAATGCAGTATGGCGACGCAAGTCTTGATTTGCCGACCGATCTCGGCCTGTCCGAAGGTCAGGACATCGTTCTTGGCATCCGTCCCGAACACCTTCGCGCCGACGAAGCCGGGGACCTGATGACAACCGTCGAAGTGGTGGAACCCATGGGCAGCGAAACCCATCTGACCTGCCTGATCGGCAAGACCGAGATCCGGTTGATCGAAGCCGCCGACATTGACACCCAGCCGGGCGCGACGATCCGGTTGTCCTTTGATTTGACCAAAGCCCATGTTTTCGACACGACCTCGCAAGCGCGCCTGATCGGCAAACCACTCTAATGAGCCTCGTTGTCCCGGACTATTGCGCACGGTCTGTTTCGATTCCGGCAGGGCGCTTCGTGATGGGGTCTGACGACCACTATCCCGAGGAGGCACCAGCCCGGTGGGTGGATGTCGGCGCGTTTGACATGGACGCCACAACCGTCACGAATGATGAATTCGCCGCCTTCGTGCGCGCAACGGACTACGTGACCACCAGCGAACGCGCCGTTGACCGCGCGGCGCATCCCGACATGCCCGACGCCTTCTATGTGCCCGGATCGCTGGTATTCCGAATGACGGCGCATCCCGTTCGGCTGGACGATCCCGGTCAGTGGTGGGCCTTTGTCCCCGGCGCGTGTTGGCGCCATCCCGAAGGTCCGACATCGAGGCTGGTCGGACGCGGCGATCATCCGGTCGTCCATGTCTCCTACCTCGATGCAATGGCCTATGCCGATTGGGCCGGCAAGAGGCTCCCGACGGAGGCCGAATGGGAATACGCCGCGTCCAGTGCCACTGACCCTTCGCAAACAGAGGATGGCGAGATCAACATCTGGCGCGGTGCGTTTCCGCATCAGAACGAACGCACCAGTTCCGCGCCGTTTACCATGTCCGCCAGGTCCGACGCACCATCAACAAGCGGCTTGGTCAATATGCTGGGAAATGTCTGGGAATGGACCAGCGACACTCTCATCACTCCCAAAAAGATCGGCTGCTGCGCGCCAGACGCGAATATGCATCATCCGGCGGCTCGCGTCCTCAAGGGCGGCTCGTACCTATGCGCAGACAGCTACTGCCGTCGGTATCGACCCGCGGCACGTATCGGATATGACGAGAAAAGTGCGACAGGACACATCGGTTTTCGGTGCGTTTCAGCCTGACAGGGGCGAAAGTTTACACTCCTTTTCCGTATTGGCATGCTGTTAAGACCGCCGGAGATTGCTTGCGATCCTGCCGTAAACTTCCGTCGCCCGGCTCTTGTTTTTATAGCCATCGCGACAGTTGTGCGTCGCCCACCCACCCAATCACCGCCATTCGCCTGTCTCCCGCTCGGGGGCTGGACCGCAGCAATTCGTGTGCAGTATGTGTGCAACTTGGACGCAAAGACCGGAACGCGGACCATTGGAGACCTAGGAATGCCCCAAAACGCAGCCACTACGGCAGCGAGTTTATCCGTCGCCCCTATGATGGATTGGACTGACCGCCACTGTCGGTATCTGCATCGGCTGATGTCGCGGCGGGCGTTGCTTTATACCGAGATGATCACGGCTCCGGCGCTGGTGCGGGGTGGGGCGCGGCATCTCCTGCGCTTTGATGCGTCCGAACATCCGGTTGCGGTTCAGCTTGGCGGCTCCGATCCGGCGGAACTGGCCGAAGCGACGCGGATGGCGGCGGCCGAGGGCTACGACGAAGTGAACCTCAACGTCGGCTGCCCGTCGGACAGGGTGCAGTCGGGCACGTTCGGCGCGGTCCTGATGAAAACGCCCGACCTGGTTGCGACGTGCGTTGCGGCGATGAGCAGCGCGACCTCGCTCCCGGTTACGCTCAAGTGCCGCATCGGCGTCGACGACCAGTTGCCCGAAGTCGTGCTGCCCGATTTCCTGGCGCGGATGCGCGATGTCGGTGTCACCCGCATTGCGATCCACGCCCGCAAGGCCTGGCTTTCCGGCTTGAGCCCGAAAGAAAACCGCGATGTGCCGCCGCTCGATTACGGCCTGGTTTACGCGATGAAGGCGGCGTTCCCCGATCTTCATATCTCGATAAATGGCGGCATCGCGTCGCTTGCCGAGGCCAAGTCGCATCTGGCGCGCGGGATCGACGGGGTGATGGTCGGGCGCGCCGCGTATCAAGCGCCCTGGGACGTGCTCGGACAGGCCGACCGCGCGATCTGGGGCGAAACCCCACCCTTCGAAACGCCCCACGACGTCGCCCTCGCCATGATCCCCTATATCGACGCGCATCTGGCCGAGGGAGGTCGGTTGAATTCGATCACGCGGCATATGATGGGGCTGTTTCTGGGCCGCCCCGGTGCGCGGTCCTGGCGCCGGATCCTGTCGGAAGGCGCACACCACGACGGCGCGGACAGCGATCTGGTGCTTCAGGCGCTTGGCGAAATCCCACGGCAGGCTGCGGCCTGAACCGATGGATTGGCCGACATTGATCCCGCTGGCGGCACTCCTTCTGGCGACCGGAGCGATCGCCGGCGTCATCGCGGGACTGCTTGGCGTCGGCGGCGGCATCATCCTGGTGCCGGCGTTCCTGTTTGTTTTCGGCCAGCTAGGATTCGCCAGCGATGCGTTGATGCAGATCTGCCTCGCGACCTCGCTTGCGACCATCGTGGTCACGTCGATCCGCTCGCTTTCCAAGCACCGCGCGCAAGGTGCGGTCGATCTCGACATCCTTAAAACCTGGGCGCCCGGCATTGTCGTCGGCGCCGGGGCAGGGGTGGTGCTTGCCAACCTCCTCGATACCGAAACGCTGAAGCTGATTTTCGGCGCGCTGGTCCTGTTGGTCGGGTTGTGGATCACGTTCGGCCGCACAAGCTGGCGGATCGCCGACACGATGCCGACCGGGCCATTGCGGGCGCTTCTGTCGGTCATGGTCGGTGTTCTTTCGACGCTCATGGGCATCGGGGGCGGCTCGTTCGGGGTGCCGCTGATGACGCTATACGGGCGCAGCGTGCACGCGGCGGTCGCGACTGCCGCCGGTTTCGGCCTTCTGATCGCCGTGCCCTCGGTCATCGGCTTTCTGTTGTCGCCGGTCCCGAGCGAGGTGCGCCCGCCCTTGACCGTCGGCTCGGTCAATCTCATTGCCTTCGCGCTCGTCGTCATCATGACATGGCTCACGGCTCCGCTAGGCGTCCGTCTAGCCCACCGGCTCGATCCCGGACCGCTCAAGCGCATCTTCGGGCTTTTCCTGCTGGCGGTCGCCTTGCGGATGCTCTGGAGTGCGCTGGCCTGATCGCGGCAACGGACTGTTTCCCGAACGGGGCTGGCCGATCGGCCTCGGGCGGTTAGAATAAACGCAATGATGGGTGATAGCTGGGGGGCTGTTGCGATGCCGAAACGATTGATCGGGTTTATCTATGGGACCGAGGACGCGGTGCCCGGCGACTACGTGCTGGCACTTGTCGGCACGCTCGGGATGATGATCGCCGTCGCCGTTGGCTGAGGATTATCCGACCGAATACATGCCGTCGTAGATCGGCTCCAGCGTTTCGGGGTCGAACAGGCTCGACACGCTGGTGCCGTGCCAGATGTTAAGGATCGCCTGCGCGAAGATCGGGGCGGTCGGAACGATGCGGATGTTCTTGGCCTTGAGGGTCGCCTCGGTCGGCTCGATCGAGTCGGTAATCACCAGCGACTTCATCACCGAATTGCTGACCCGCTCGACAGCGGGACCGCTCAGCACGCCATGCGTGATATAGGCGTGCACTTCCTTGGCGCCCGATTCCATCAGCGTCTCGGCCGCCTTGCAAAGCGTCCCGGCGGTGTCACAAATATCATCGACGATGATGCAGGTCTGGCCCGAGACGTTTCCGATCACGGTCATTTCCGCAACTTCGCCGGCCTGCTCGCGGCGCTTGTCGACGATAGCCAGTCGTGCGCCGATCCGTTTGGCCAACTCGCGCGCCCGCGCCACGCCACCGACGTCCGGCGATACCACCGTGACGTTCTCCAGCTTGCCCTTGAATGCGTGCTTGATATCCAGCGCGAAAACCGGCGAAGCATAGAGGTTGTCGACCGGGATGTCGAAAAAGCCCTGAATCTGCGCCGCGTGCAGGTCCATCGTCAGGACCCGCTCGATTCCGGCGGACACCATCATGTTGGCAACCAGTTTCGCCGTGATCGGGGTGCGCGCCTTGGTGCGTCGATCCTGCCGCGCGTATCCGAAATAGGGGATGACAGCCGTGATCCGCGCCGCCGACGACCGGCGCAGCGCGTCCGACATGATCAGCAATTCCATCAGGTTGTCGTTGGCGGGATTCGATGTCGACTGAAGGATGAACATATCCTCGCCGCGCACATTCTCGAAAACCTCGACAAAGATTTCAGCGTCGTTGAACCGCTCGACCCGGGCATCCACCAGACTGACATTCACGCCCCTGTGCATCGACATGCGCCGCGCGACGGCCTTGGCGAGCGCCTGATTGGCGTTGCCCGAGATGATCTTGGGTTCCTGGATATTTGGCATGTGTCGGCACTGTCCTGATCGCTGTCCGTTCTGTATGACGGAATCGTAACGTTGACACCGCTTAACACGCGCCTACGGTCAGGCAAACTCCGCAATCCCAGGGATGTGCCCAAATGCCTCATATCGATTACTATCTCGCGACGATTTCGCCGAACTGCTATCTTGCCGGAACCCGTCCGGGCGAGGTCGCGGCGAAACATGGCGCGACGATCACGTATAAGCCACTCGATATCATGGGGCTTTTCTCGCGCACCGGCGGCACCCCGCCCGGCCAGCGTCACATCTCGCGTCAGGAATACCGGCTGATCGAAATCGAACGTCTGGCCAAAGCACAGGGAATGCCGGTCAATCCCAAACCGGCGCACTGGCCAACGAATCCCGCGCCCTCGTCATATGCGATCATCGCCGCGCAAAAGGCCGGCGGCGGCGATCTGGCGGCGCTGGTCGCGGCGATCACGCGGGCCTGCTGGGCCGAGGAAAAGAACATCGCCGACGATGCGGTCATCAAGACCTGCCTCGAAGCCGCGGGGTTCGATCCCGCACTGGCTGACAGCGGCCTGCTTTCGGGCGCGGAAACTTACGAGAGAAATCTTGAGGAGGCGGTGAACGCCGGCGTTTTCGGCGCGCCGTTCTTCATCACCGACGACGGCGGACGGTTCTGGGGACAGGACCGGATCGACCTGCTCGACGATCATCTGGCAGGCAATCGCTGAGCATGACGACGACCGCGCCGATAGGATTGATTCACTGTGCGCTTGCGCATGGCGGCGTGTGGCGTCGGTTCATCGAGGAACTGGGCCGCCCGATCACCCCGATCCTGATCGAACAGCCCGGCCACGGCACCGCGCCCGACTGGGACCGCACCCGCGACTTTTCCGATCAGGCGCTGGAAATTGCGCTCGACGCGCTGCCAAAGTCGCCGGTGCCGCTCATTGGTCACTCCTTCGGCGCGGTGCTCGCACTGCGCCTCGCCGTCGAACGCCCGTCGCGCGTGTCCTCGCTGGTTCTGATCGAACCGGTGTTCTTCGCGGCGGCCAAGGGCACCTGGGCGCATGACAAGGCGATGCGCGATTTCGAACCCTATCTGAAGAAGCTGAAGGATGGCTCGCACGCGATGGCGGCCAAGGCGTTCATGAAAACCTGGGGCGGCGATACACCCTGGGAAGAGATCCCGACGAAACAAAGGGAATACATGACCGCCCGCATCGAACTGGTGGCGGCGGCCGACCCGCTTCTGAAAGACGACCGCCCCGGCCTTCTGCGACCCGGCAGGATCGAGGCGCTGGACATGCCGGTAACCATTGTCGACGGCGGCAATTCTCATCCGGTGATGGAAAAGATCGTCAGCGCCATCGGCGACCGGATGCGCGACGCCGAATGGATCACGGTTCCGGGTGCCGGCCACATGGTGCCGATCACCCATCCAAAGGCCGTCGCCCAGGCAATCCGCGACCGGCTGGTCTGGGAAGAATAACCGGAGTTTCGCTAGGGGAATACGTGACGTTGCCGACGGTCTCAGCCGTTACTCAGCCGCCGGTATGGCTCATGTGTCGTGACACCTGACCGTCAGGCTTCTGGCGCGAATAGTCGAAATCGTGACCCTTGGGCTTTCGTCCGATCGCCGCCCGGATCGCCTCCTCCAGCGGTGCGTCATCGCCCGGATATGCCCGCAACGGACCACGCAGGTCGGCGTTATCTTCCTGGCCCAGACACATGAACAACTCGCCGGTGCAGGTCAGCCGCACCCGGTTGCAGCTTTCGCAGAAATTGTGGGTCAGCGGCGTGATGAAACCGATCTGCTGGCCGGTCTCCTCGATGCGGACATAACGCGCCGGACCGCCGGTGCGATGGGCCAGATCCGTCAGCGTGAACCGCTCCGCCATACCCGCGCGCAAGTCTTTCAGCGACCAATACTGGCCAACCCGGTCCTCGCCCCCGAGATCGCCCATCGGCATTACTTCGATAAAAGTCAGGTCCATGTCGCGCGCGGCGCACCATTCGGCCAGCGTGAACACCTCGTCCTCGTTGAAGCCTTTCAACGCGACGGTGTTGATCTTGACCCGCAGCCCGGCCTTTTGCGCCGCGTCGATGCCGTTCAGAACCTGTGGCAGACGCCCCCAGCGGGTGACGCGGGCGAATTTCTCCTCGTCCAGCGTGTCGAGCGAGACGTTGATCCGGCGCACCCCGGCGGCAAACAGATCATCGGCAAAGCGCGCCAGTTGCGATCCGTTGGTCGTCACCGTCAGTTCTCTCAGTGCGCCGCTCTCAAGATGCCGCGACATCGAGCGGAAGAACGTCATGATATCGCGCCGCACCAATGGCTCGCCGCCGGTAATCCGCAGCTTCTCGACCCCAAGCCGGATGAAGGTCGAACACATCCGGTCCAGTTCTTCGAGCGTCAGCAATTCCTTCTTGGGAAGAAACGTCATGTTTTCCGACATGCAATAGACGCATCGGAAATCGCAGCGATCAGTCACCGAAACACGCAGGTACGAAATCGCGCGCTGAAACGGATCTATGAGCGGGGTCGTGGCCATGTCTTCAAAGGTATGACGGGCAGGGGATCGCCGCAAGGGCAAGCAGGCGTTGATCACAGCCCCGGCACCGCTTACCTTGGCAGTTATGCGTTACACAGTTGCAGCCATTTTCCTTTTGACCACCGCCTGCGCGCAGATCGGCTTGCCCGGGACCGAGCGTCCCGACGAAGCCGTGGTTCTGGCCGCGCCCGAGTTGTCCGCGCCGCCGCCGCCCGCAAACGCGCGCACCGTCGATCAGTTCGACACCACGACCCGCGAACAGCGCGTCGCCGCCGCCGCGCCTGCCGCCGGGGGCACATTGCTGGGAACCACGGTTGCGTCGCTCGGCGACCCCTCACGTCCGGGTTTCTGGATCGAAACACCGCTTGCCAAGACTGCGGGCAAAGGCCGGCTGGTCTATCCGGCCAACGGCAAAAGCACGGAAGTCGCGCTGATCCCGTCCGATGCCAGTTCCAGCCGTGTCTCGCTGGCCGCACTCCGCCTTCTGGACGCCCCGCTGACAGATCTGCCCGTGCTCGAGGTCTATGCGCGCTGACGATCTCCGCACGCTGCCGCAAGGTGGCTGGGACGAGATCCAACGCAACTTCGAATGGCGCGTGCCCGCTGATTTCAGCATCGCGCAAGCCTGCTGCGACGTCTGGGCGGCAGCCGATCCCGACCGGCCCGCAATCATCGACATCTCGCGGGCGGGCATCCGTCAGGTCTGGACTTATGGGCGTCTGAAAGATGCCTCCGACCGCCTCGCCAGCGCCATGCGCGCCAAGGGCGTGCGCAAGGGCGACCGCGTTGCCGTCGTTCTCAGCCAGTCGCCCGAAGTCATGGTCACGCATTTCGCCGCCATGAAGCTCGGCGCGATCGTGCTGCCGCTGTTCACGCTGTTTGGCGAAGACGCGCTGGCCTATCGGCTGTCGGACAGCGGTGCGAGGCTGGCCGTCACCGACGATGCGAACCTCGACAAGCTGATCGCGGCTGCCGCTTCGGGCTCGCTCACGCACATCTTCACTACCGGCACCCGCCACGCCGACGGCAGGCCCGCGGTCTCGACGCTTGCCGACGCGCTGCAATCACCGGCGATCTCCAGGCCCGAACCCGTCACCGCCGATGATCCGGCGGTGCTGATCTATACCTCGGGAACCACCGGTCCCCCCAAGGGCGCGCTTCATGCGCACCGCTTCCTGATCGGCCATCTGCCGGCTGTCGAGATGGTCATGGAGCGGTTTCCGCAATCCGGCGACATCGGGTGGACCCCGGCGGACTGGGCATGGATTGGCGGTCTGATGGATCTTGCCATGCCGTGCCTCTACTTCGGTGTGCCGCTGGTCGCCCACCGGATGCGCAAATTCGACCCCGACGCCGCGTTTCGCCTGATCGAGTCCGAGCGCATCAAGACCCTGTTCCTGCCGCCAACCGCGCTGAAGCTGATGCGGCAGACGAAGGTGCCGCCCGGTGCCGGCATACGTGCCATCGGTTCGGGCGGTGAAAGCCTGTCCGCCGACCTGCTGGAGTGGGGCCGCGAGACGCTGAATGCGACCATCAACGAACTTTACGGTCAGACTGAATGCAACCTCGTCGTCGCCTCCTGCCACGGCCTAGGAATCGTCCGGCCGGGTACGATGGGGCAGGCGGTGCCGGGACATACGTTAAACATACACAATACCGACGCGATACCGACATCCATTGGCGAGGTCGGAGAGATCGTGATCCGGCGTCCCGATCCGGTCATGTTCCTCGGCTATTGGAACCAGCCCGACAAGAGCGCGGCCAAGTTTTCCGGCGACTGGTTGAGGACAGGCGACCTTGGCCGGATGGGTTCTGACGGCTATATTACCTACGTCTCGCGCGACGACGACATCATCACATCCTCAGGCTATCGCATCGGCCCGACCGAGATCGAAAATTGCCTGACCGGCGACCCCGACGTCGTCCTCGCCGCCGCCGTCGGTATCCCCGATCCGGAGCGCACCGAGATCGTCAAAGCCTTTGTCGTGCTGCGCGACGGCGCGTCCCGCGACGGGTTGGCAGAGCGCCTGATTGCGCGGGTGAAAGAGCGCATCAGCCCCCACGTCGCCCCCCGCGCCATCGAGTTCGTCGACGCCCTGCCAATGACCGCGACCGGCAAGATCATGCGACGGGAATTGCGCGCGCGCGGGTAGAGACTGGCGCTCCGTTTTCGTTTGCAATCAGTATATTAAGCCAGCTTCTCGTTGAAGAAGGCGATGGTCCTGTCCCACGCCAGCGTCGCCGCTTCCTCGTCATAGCGCGGCGTCGTGTCGTTGTGGAAACCGTGGTTCACATCGGGATAGAAATGGACGCTGAATTCTTTCTGGTTCTCTTTCAGAGCCTGCGAATAAGCCTCCCAACCCGCGTTGATCCGCTCGTCGAGTCCCGCGTAGTGGATCAGCAGCGGCGCCTGGATCGCCGCAACATCCTCGGACGCCGCCTGTCGACCATAAAACGGCACCGAGGCCGCAAGATCGGGATAGGCGACCGCAAGCGCATTGCAGACCCCGCCACCATAGCAGAACCCCACCGCACCGACCTTGCCGCTGGATCTTTCGTGGTCGCGCAGGAACTCGAAGGCGGCAAAGAAATCCTCCATCAGCTTGGCGCCATCCAGCTTCTGCTGCATCTCGCGCCCTTCTTCATCAGTGCCCGGATACCCGCCTAGCGGGGTCAGACCGTCGGGACCGAACGCCAGGAATCCAGCCTTCGCGGTGCGTCGAACCACATCTTCGATATAGGGGTTAAGCCCCCGGTTTTCATGGATAACCAGCACAGCGGGAAGCGTGCCAGTCGCGCCCGCAGGCGCCGCCATCAATCCCCGGATCGTGCCATTGCCGTCGGGGCTTTCGTATTCCACGATCTCGGTCTCGATGGCCGGATCGTCGGGCTCGACCTGCTGCGCCCAGGCGTAGTTCGGCTGAAGCTGATCGAGGATCATGGCTCCGGTCACGCCAGCGGCGGCATACTTGCCTGCCTGCCGGATAAACTCGCGCTTCGTGCAGTGGCCGTGAACATAGCCATCGAAAATTTCAAGAATGCGCGGATCGAAATCGCTGGCTTTCTTGCGGTCGTCGGTCTGTCGTTGATCGTCCATGATGAACCTCCCGGGCTAATGAGATGGGCACGACAAACGTCTAACCCAACCCGCAATCTAGCATGGCGTTCGAAGGTCGGGAGATCACGATATTTTTCCTTGAAATCCGCTACTCGACCGTTACCGATTTCGCGAGGTTCCTTGGCTGATCCACATCGGTCCCCTTGGCCACCGCCGTGTGATAGGCCAGCAATTGCGCCGGGATGGCGTAAACGATCGGGGCCAGAATATCCGGCACTTGCGGCATCTCGATCACTGCCCATGTGCCGTCGCCCGCCGCCGCGATACCGGCGCGGTCGCTGATCAGAACCACCTTGCCGCCCCGCGCCATGACTTCCTGCATGTTCGACACCGTCTTGTCGAACAGTGCGTCCTCGGGCGCCATCACGATCACCGGCACGTGCTGATCGATCAGCGCGATCGGCCCGTGCTTCAGTTCGCCAGACGCGTAACCTTCGGCGTGTATATAGCTGATTTCTTTCAGTTTTAGAGCGCCTTCCAATGCCAGAGGATACATTTGACCACGCCCCAGAAACAGGATGTCCTGTGCCTCGGCCAGTTTGTTGGCCACCGCCGCAATCGCCTCCGACGCGCCAAGCGCCAGCGAAACCCGACCCGGCAGACCCTTGAGATCCGCAACATGCCCGGACATCTCATCGCTCGAAATCATGCCGCGGTCCGACCCGGCTTTCAGTGCCAGCGCCAGCAGGACGGTCAACTGGCAGGTGAACGCCTTGGTCGAGGCGACCCCGATTTCGGTTCCCGCCAGAATCGGCAAAGCGATGTCGCTTTCCCGCGCAATCGAGCTTTCGGCAACGTTGACCACGCTGAGGATCCGCGCCTTCTCGGCGACATAGCGCAGGGCTGCCAGCGTATCGGCGGTTTCGCCCGATTGGCTGACGAAGATCGCCAGCGTTTTCGCGCCGATCGGCGGCGCGCGATAGCGGAACTCGGACGCGACATCGACCTCGACTGGAATGCCGGCCAACCGCTCGATCCAGTATTTCGCCGTCATGCAGGCATAGAAAGCGGTGCCGCAGGCAACCATGACGATACGCTCGACATCGGCGAAATCGGGCATGTCCTTGGGCAATTTCAACGCATCGTCGCCCACATAATGCTTGATCGCATCTGCCAGCACACTTGGCTGTTCGGCGATTTCCTTGGCCATGAAGTGCTTGTGCGCGCCCTTTTCGATCCGCGTCGCGTCGATTTGGATGGTGCGCATCTCGCGGTTCGCGCGGCGACCGGCGGCATCCCAGATTTCGACACCCGCACGGGTCAGAACCGCGCGGTCGCCTTCCTCCAGATACGTGATCCGGTCGGTCATCGGCGCCAGGGCAATCGCGTCCGAGCCAAGGAACATCTCGCCATCCCCGTGCCCGACTGCCAGCGGCGAGCCTTTGCGGGCAGCAATGATCAGATCGTCCTCGCCATCGAACAGGAACGCCAGCGCAAACGCGCCCTCGAGCCGTGCGATGGTCTGTTCGGCGGCGTCACGCGGCGCGAGACCCTGATCAAGGTAGCTCTGGGCGACCAGCGCCACCGTCTCGGTGTCGGTTTCAGTCACGGTCTGATAGCCGCGCTCTTTAAGATCGGCACGTAACTCCTTGTAATTTTCAATTATTCCGTTGTGAACGACGGCTACCGGCCCAGCCTTGTGAGGATGTGCGTTTGACACCGACGGGGCACCGTGGGTGGCCCATCGCGTGTGACCGATTCCGGCCTTGCCCGGCAATGGATCGTGCACCAGCAGATCGGAGAGGTTGACCAGTTTGCCGACCGCACGTCGCCGGTCCAGCTTTCCGCCCGAAACTGTCGCGATTCCAGCGCTGTCATAACCCCGATACTCCAACCGTTTCAGTGCCTCGACAAGTGTTGGCGCGGCTTCATGATGGCCCAGAATTCCGACAATTCCACACATGATTACAAACCCTTCTCGGCCGCTTTTGCAGCTCGAAGCTTCTCGAACAAGCGGCGTGCAAAACCCGCCTTGTTCTCTTGTCGTGCGCGACCAAGTGCGAGATCGCCCGCCGGCACGTCCTCGGTGATGACCGAGCCGGACGCGGTCATGGCGTCGTTCCCGATCTTGACCGGCGCGACCAGCATTGTGTCGGACCCGATGAACACCCGCTCGCCGATTTCGGTGCGGTGCTTGAACACGCCGTCGTAGTTGCAGGTCACCGTGCCCGCGCCGATGTTGGTGGCCGCCCCGATCGAGGCGTCGCCGATATAACTCAGATGGTTGACTTTGGCACCGTCGCCAAGCGTCGCGTTCTTGATCTCGACGAAGTTACCCACCTTGACATCATTGGATAATTCCGCACCGGGGCGCAGGCGTGCATAGGGGCCGACGACTGCCCCCGATCCGACGTGACAGCCTTCGAGATGGCTGAACGCGCGGATCGTCGCGCCGCTTTCGACAGTGACGCCGGGGCCGAACACGACATTCGGTTCGACCAGCGCATCGCGTCCGATCACCGTATCGTAGGCGAAGAAAACCGTATCGGGCGCTTGCAGCGTGACCCCTGTTTCCAAGGCTTCAGCGCGCGCGCGGCATTGGAACACGGCTTCGGCGGCAGCCAGATCGGCGCGCGTGTTCACTCCTAGAGTTTCACGCTCGTCACAGGTGACCACGCGCGTATTCAGGCCCTCGGAATGCGCCAGCGCAACGATGTCGGTCAGGTAATACTCGCCCGCCGCGTTGTCGTTTCCCACCGCTGCCGCAAGCCGCAGAAGCGTATCCGTCGCCGCCATGACGACGCCGGAATTGCAGAGTGTCACCGCGCGTTCGTCTTCGGTCGCATCTTTCCATTCAACGATGCGCAAAAGCGTCTCGCCATCCGTCAGCAAGCGGCCATAGTGGCCCGGATCGCCCGCCTCGAACCCCAGCACCACCACGTCGGCGCCCTGCTTGCGCGCATCGGACATCGCCGCAAGCGTTTCGGGACGAATGAACGGCGTGTCGCCATAAAGAACGACCGTATCGCCGCCAGCACCGTCTAGCGCAGGTGTCGCCATCGAGACCGCGTGCGCCGTGCCAAGTTGCTCTGATTGCTCGACAATCGTCACGTCGTCGTCGATCTCCCCGACCGCTGCCGTCAGCGCGGACGCGTCAAGCCCGACGATCATCACGCGCCGGCCGTCGGCAACTTCGGCAGCCGACGCAAGAGCATGGGCGAAAAGCGGAGCGCCAGCGATCTCGTGCAAGACCTTGGGTCGATCCGATTGCATCCGCGTTCCCGACCCTGCGGCCAGAAGGATCAGATGGGTGGACATGCCTGCTCTTTCCTTTTTGTTGCAGCCGTTCTAGCCGGAGGGACGCATCCCGCAAGCCCCGGCAGCTTCACTTCATGTTGCCAGAGGTTACATTGCGGGCAAGGATTTGCCGATGGAGCCGCAATGAAAACAGTCATTTTTGATCTCGATGGCACCCTTGCGGACACAAGTGCCGATCTGATCGCCGCTGCGAACGCTTGTTTTTCAAGGCTGGGACACGGCGATATGCTGGACCCGGCGGCCGACAAGCTGACTGCATTTCACGGCGGACGTG
Source organism: Paracoccaceae bacterium (assembly GCA_037968835.1). Taxonomy (GTDB): domain Bacteria; phylum Pseudomonadota; class Alphaproteobacteria; order Rhodobacterales; family Rhodobacteraceae; genus JBBKWG01. Next base: position 2,920 of record JBBKWG010000029.1, on the reverse strand, counting down.
CGATGTTGCGGCTCGGATTTTCCCGACTGAACGGTCAGGCGGTCGAGACAGACATCGACCGAGAATTTCCAGCCTTTATCGCGTATTACGGCGATAACATCGACCATCAGACCCGACTTTACCCCGGCGCGCGCGACGCGGTGGAGCGACTTCTGGCCAATGGTTACGCCATCGGCATCTGCACCAGCAAGCCCGAAGGATTGGCGGAAACGCTGATGGACCGGCTTGGCGTGCGGCACTTGTTCGGATCTCTGATCGGTGCCGATACGCTTCTCGTTCGCAAGCCCGACGCCGCTCCATTTGTCGAAGCAGTGCGTCGCGCGGGCGGGGATCGGACGCGCTCGCTTCTTGTCGGCGACACCGAAACCGATGTGAAAACCGCGCGCGCGGCGGGAGTTCCTGCCGTGCTGGTCGGATTCGGGCCTGAAGGCGGCGGCGTGGCGCGGCTCAACCCCGATGCCCTGATCGCGGATTACTTGGCGCTCGATAAGGTCGTTTCCGAACTGATCGGCTGACATAGCAAGTCGCCAAGGGCCGAGAAATCGGTAGTTTCCAACGTGTCGATGGCCGCCTCGATCCGGCTGGCGCGGTCACGGCTCAGGATGTCGTCGGCAAGATCATGGAATTTTGCGCGCAACTCCGCCTCGCTCGGTGGTGCGTCGGGGTTCCAGCGAGGTTCGCACCATTCCCCGGTCAGCTTGCGCCCATCGACAAGGTTCAGAGTCACGCGGGCCAGCCGGGTTTCGGGAAAAGCGGCATTCGCCTTGTCGGATTCGCGCATTGTCACATGCTGGCTGACGCGCCGCACTTCTGGATCGGCCAGTGCGTCGTCGGAAATGTCAGACGGGCCGAGATTGCCGCGAACCATTGCGACTGCGGTGGGAAACGACGTTGAATACTGCGCTTCTTCGGTCGTCGCGGGCCTGTTCACCGCAAGCCGGGTCGCTTCGTGAAAGGTCTCGATCTCGATCCCGGCCACATCGCGCGAAGCGAGCGCGTGTTCGCGGCGCAACGCCAGAACCCCCTCGACAGGAGCCTGTGCCCACCGACACACGGGATAGGGTTTGAAGTATTGCTCGAGGATCAGCCAGCGTGCGCCGAGATCCTGCCACGCAGGACCGGTAAATGTAATCGCGGGCGCGCCAGTGAAACCTGCCGAGGCCAGCCGCACCGCCGAAACGCCGGCCATCGCGCCCCAGCCAGAGCCGTCTTTCAGCATCGTGGGCGTGTCGATGCAGCGCATCATCTGACTGCGCGGCCCGTGATATTCTGCGATCCCCATGGCATGCGCTGTTTGCTCGCCGGTCAATCCTTCAAGCCGCGATCCGACCGCAGCGACCGCGACCGCGACCCATGCACCCGATGTGTGGTAGTCGGGCACCGTTGCGTGCAAAGCCACGGCCAGCCGAGATCCTAGCTCATATCCGGTCGTCAGAACCGCCAGCATCTCGGCTCCTGAGTGACCCCGCGCGAATGGCAGCATCCCGGCCAGCAGACCGCATCCGACATGGCCCTTGGCCGGGTTGTATCCGTCGTGTCCGTCGAGTGCGTCGATGGTCATGCCCGCAGCCAGCGCCACCCCCGACGCGCTGGCGCTGCGCCCGTCGAACAGCATTGGAACCGCTCCGCCGAACTCCGACGCCGCGTGGTCGCGCACGATACGCGACAGTCGCGTGGTCGATCCGCCCGCAGCGACGCCGATCAGGTCGAGCAGACACAATTTCGTGCGCGCCTGCACAGCGTCGGGGATGTTCTGCCAATGGAGTGCATGAATGAATTCGCTCGCCTTCATTCTTTCGATGCTGCGCCTTGCCAAAGTCACCCGCTGGCCGATCTCCGACACCTTTCAGGTCGCGACGCGACATTGACGGTGCGCGCGGGGCGAGCAATGTAGGGAAAACGGAGGCTCCCGATGCCCGACACCGCCCGCGAAAACTTTTCCGGCAGCTTCACCCAGCAGGAGCCGATTCCCGACGCCGGGATTGAGGCCGCACTTGCGGTTCTGCGCCACGGACGATTGCACCGCTACAATACCGTCGGCGACGAAATCAGCGAGACCGCGCTGCTGGAAGAGGAATTTGCCACCTTTACCGGCGCGAAATACTGCCTTGCTGTCGCCTCGGGCGGCTATGCACTGGCCACCGCGCTGCGGGCGCTTGGCGTCAAGCCCGGCGAGCCGGTCCTGACCAATGCGTTTACACTGGCCCCGGTGCCAGGAGCCATCGCGAGCCTTGGTGCGCGACCGATCTTTGTCGAAACCAACGAAAGCCTTACTATCGACCCCGACCACCTGAAGTCGCAGGCAGACGCCACGGGTGCGAAAGTGCTTATGTTGTCCCACATGCGCGGCCACCAGCCCGACATGGACTGCATCGGGGTCATCGCCGCCGATTGCGGCGTTTCAATCGTCGAGGACTGCGCACACACCATGGGCGGCAGTTGGGGCGGCTTGCCCTCGGGGCGTCACGGGCGTGTGGCCTGCTATTCGGCGCAGACCTACAAGCACATCAATTCGGGTGAAGGCGGATTCCTGACCACGGATGACGACCAGATTGCTGCCCGTGCGATCTTGCTGTCGGGATCGTATATGCTCTATGACCGCCACCGCGCTGCCCCACCGCCCGAGGCGTTCGAGACGCTGCGCGACGTCACGCCGAACATTTCCGGACGCATGGACAACCTGCGCGCGGCGATTTTGCGTCCGCAACTAGCGGCGCTGCCGGTTCAGGTGGCGCGGTGGGCGGCGCTGCACGACGCGATGGAAGAGGGCCTTGGCAACCTTCCACATCTGCGCTCGATCGCGCGCGACCCGGGACTTGTGCGCGTCGGTTCGTCGTTTCAGTTCCGGCTGCCTGACTGGAGCGCGGCGCAGATCCAAACGCTCGTTGCGGCGACAAGGGCGCGGGGGGTCGAACTCAAA
>JBBKWG010000028.1:0-10279 GCA_037968835.1 Paracoccaceae bacterium | reverse complement strand
CCAGCCGGCGTGGATCTGGCGAAAGCGGCGGACGGGGCGCGCTCGCTTCTGATCAACTCGCCCAACAATCCGACCGGCGTTGTCTATAGCGATGAAACGCTTGAGGAAATCGCGGGAGTTACACGGGATTTCAACCTGTGGCTGATTTCGGACGAGGTCTATGACACGCAGATCTGGCATGGTCACCACCTGTCGCCAAGGCAGTTGGTCGGGATGGAGGATCGCACACTCGTCATCGGCTCGCTTTCCAAGAGCCACGCCATGACGGGCAGTCGTCTGGGCTGGATCGTCGGACCCGAGGACGCGATTGATCACATCATCAACCTGACCACCCACACGACTTATGGCGTTCCGGGGTTCATTCAGGACGCGGGTCTGTTCGCTTTGAGACAGGGGCCCGAACTTGAGGCGCGGATCGCCGAACCGTTCCGCCGACGGCACTCTGCGGTCAAGGATCGGCTGACGAAGCGCGGCGTGCCGTTCGTTCCCTCGGACGCCGCGATGTATCTGATGGCGGACATCCGGCAGACAGGTCTGTCCGGCGAAGCGTTCGCGCACAGATTGCTGGATGAAGCGTTGATCGCCGTCATGCCGGGCGAAAGTTTCGGCGACGCGGCGGCCGGGCATCTGCGCATCGCGCTGACGGTCGAGGATGGACGGCTATTGGATGCCGTGGGACGCATCGCCGATCTGGTCGACAGCCTGAAGGCGGAGGCCGCATGAGCCATCCATTTCGCGACCTGCACGCAAAGGGCGATCCGTTCATCCTGGCGAATGCCTGGGACATCGGATCGGCGAAGATGCTGGCGGCACTTGGCGCGTCTGCGATTGCGACATCCTCAGCCGCGCACGCGTTCACGCTGGGGCTGCCCGACGGCGGACACGTCGGGCGCGATCTGGCCCTGGCACATGCGGCGGATCTTGTCGGTGCGGTGTCGGTGCCGGTTTCGGGCGATTTCGAGAATGGATTTGGCCACGACCCGGAAACTTGCGCCGAAACCGTTCGATTGTCCGCCGAAGTCGGTCTGGCAGGAATTTCGATCGAGGATGCGGCGCTGCCGGACGACAGGGCCTACGATTTCGATCTTGCGGTCGAGCGTATCCGTGCGGCGAGTGCCGCTGCGCGCACCCTGCCCCGCGATTTCGTGCTGGTTGCGCGCGCCGATGGCGTGATGAACGGCCACTATGACATCGACGAGGCTTTAAGACGCATCGTTGCCTTCGACGAGGCCGGGGCCGATTGCCTTTACGTGCCGATGCCAAAGACGATGGACGACTTGCGTCGCGTGATAGATGCGACAGACAAACCGGTGAATGTCCTTGTGGCGGGGGCCTATGCCGCGCACAGCCGCGCCGAATTTGCCGCCATGGGGGCCGCGCGACTGTCGCTGGGATCGGCCCTGGCCCGCGTGACGCACCGTGCGATCCATGATGCGGCAAAAGCCATGTTCGGCTCGGGTGATTTCACGCCTTTGCAAAACGGCATCGCCGGCAGCGAGATTGACAAGCTGCTGGCTTGAGCTTTTCCCGCTGGCCTTTCGTCGCCCACCCAACTAAGGGAGGCGCGACACCACGAAAGAGCAGCACATGGACCTTCGCAATATTGCGATCATCGCGCATGTCGACCACGGAAAAACAACGCTGGTTGACGAACTACTCAAGCAATCGGGCGCGTTCCGCAAGGGGCAGGACGTTGCTGAGCGCGCAATGGATTCCAACGATCTGGAGCGCGAGCGCGGCATCACCATCCTGGCCAAGTGCACCTCGGTCGAGTGGAAAGGCACGCGGATCAACATAGTCGACACACCCGGACACGCCGACTTCGGGGGCGAGGTCGAGCGCATCCTGTCGATGGTCGATGGCGTCGTGTTGCTGGTCGATGCGGCGGAAGGTCCGATGCCTCAGACCAAATTCGTGACATCGAAGGCACTGGCGCTTGGGCTGCGGCCAATCGTGGTGCTGAACAAGGTCGACAAGCAGGACGCCGAATCCGACCGGGCGCTGAACGAGGTTTTCGATCTTTTCGCCGCACTGGATGCCGACGAGGATCAACTCGATTTCCCGCATCTTTATGCTTCGGGCCGCACTGGCTGGGCCGACGCGGAGCTTGACGGGCCGCGCAAGGATCTGTCGGCGCTCTTTGACCTGATCGTTCGCCACGTCCCGAAACCGCGCCAGCAAAAGCGCATTGACGAGGACTTCCGGATGATCGCGGTAACGCTGGGGGCCGATCCGTTCATCGGTCGCCTTCTGACCGGACGGATCGAAAGCGGAAAACTCAAGACCGGCGCAACCGTTCAGGCGCTCAGCCGCGTTGGACAGAAAATCGAGCAATTCCGCGTCTCGAAGATTCTCGCCTTCCGCGGATTGTCACAACAAGCTATTGAAGAGGCATCGGCGGGCGACATCATTTCGATCGCCGGCATGTCAAAGGCCACGGTCGCTGATACCGTCTGCGCATTGGCCGTCGATGTCGCACTTCCTGCGCAACCGATTGATCCGCCGACGATTTCCGTCAGCTTCGGGATCAACGACAGCCCCCTTGCCGGTCGCGACGGCAAGAAGGTTCAAAGCCGTGTCATCCGTGATCGCCTGATGCGCGAGGCCGAAACCAACGTGGCAATCCGCGTCACCGACACGCCCGGCGGCGAAGCGTTCGAAGTGGCCGGACGCGGTGAATTGCAGATGGGCGTTCTGATCGAGAACATGCGCCGCGAGGGGTTTGAACTGTCGGTGTCGCGCCCGCAGGTGCTGTTTCGCGAGATCGACGGCGTTCGGAACGAACCAATCGAAGAAGTGACCATTGACGTCGACGACGATTATTCCGGCTCGGTGATCGAAAAGGTCACCGGTCCGCGACGTGGCGAATTGCTGGAAATGCGCCCCGCTGGCACCGGCAAGACGCGGATAATCGCGCTGGTGCCTTCGCGCGGTCTGATCGGATATCACGGCGAATTCCTGACCGATACGCGCGGCACCGGGGTGCTGAACCGCGTCTTTCACGGCTGGGCACCATACAAGGGTCCGATTATCGGGCGTCGTGCAGGGGTTCTGATTTCAATGGAAGATGGCGTGTCCGTCGCCTATGCGCTGTTCAACCTCGAGGATCGCGGGCGCATGTTCATCGGGGCGCAGGAACAGGTCTATCAGGGCATGATCATTGGCGAGCATTCGCGCGAGAATGACCTTGAGGTGAACCCGCTCAAGGGCAAGAAACTGACGAACGTCCGCGCCTCGGGAACCGACGAGGCGGTCCGATTGACGACGCCGATCACGTTGACCCTCGAGCAGGCGATTGCGTATATCGACGACGACGAACTTGTTGAAGTCACACCAAAATCTATCCGTATGCGTAAGCGTTACCTTGATTCGCACGAACGCAAGCGGCAGTCACGGGCGACCGCCTGAGCACCACCTGAGCATCGCTTTCAGATCGGAATCACGGCGGCGCCTGTCGTGATCGTTCCCGCATGGACGACCTCGGCATAGACGCCGCCGTGGCCACGCATCGCCGAATATCCGCCGTGTCCCAGCACTTCTTCCATGCGGGAACATGGCGGGCACGGTCCAGTCACGCGAAGAATGGCTTGGCCGATCCGAAGGGTGGATTTCCGAAAAGCCAGCAGGTTCAGACCGGATACGACGATGTTGCGACGCAGGTTGTCGGGTGCCAGATCCGTTTGACCCATCAAAGCGGCGATAACCGGCAGGTGTTCGCTTTGAATGAGAGTGACCGCACGAAGTCCGCCGCTTGAGTGATCGCCGACCAGTCCGGTTTCGTTGATTTCAGCGGTATCGACAGGGAGCGGAAGGGCACGTCGGGCCGGTCGCAGAAAGATGTGTTCCACACGCCCGTCGAGCGCATGGCGGGCCATCATCTCGGCGATGCTGCTCAGGGCGCGGCTTCTTCTACAACCATCAGGTCACGTTCTGATGCGCCTTTGGCAAAGCCGAGTGCTTCCTGGTAGCGAGGCGAATTGTAGCAGGCCACGGCGTCTTCCAGCGAGGGAAAGCGCGCGACGACGTTTCGGGGGCGGTCGTTGCCCTCTAGCTGAACGTATCGCCCGCCGCGTACAAGAAATACGCCGCCATGTTCGGCGATGGCTTCGGTCGCGATGGCGGCGTAACGACCATAGGCTTCTTCGTCCGTGACTTTCACATGTGCAATCCAGAGCGCGCCCATTATCCCTCCACAACTTTCTCGGCCGCAGCGATGGCGGCGTCCGCATTCTCGGCGCTGGCAGCGCCGCCCTGGGCCATATCCGGACGGCCACCGCCGCCCTGACCGCCAAGCTCGGAAACTGCCGCGCGAACGATGTCGACGGCCGATATGCGGGTCGTCAGGTCTGCCGTCACTCCGGCGGCGACCGCGGCTTTTCCGCCAGTGTCTGCGATCAGAAGGACAACGCCCGAGCCGATCCGCGCCTTGTGATCGTCGATCAACGGCGGCAAATCTTTTCCCGACACGCCGCGCAAGACCTGCGCATGCATGGCAACGCCGCCAACATCGCGCGCTTCCTGCGCCATCTCGGCACTGCCGGACATGGCAAGTTGGCGGCGCAGGTCGGCAACTTCCGAAGCCAGCGCCTTGCGTTCATCCTGAAGCGCCCTGACACGATCCGCGACTTCGCCGGGCTGGGCCTTCAGCGTCGCGGCAATGGACGCCAACTGACGCTCCTGCCCGGAAAGATACTTGAACGCGGCCTCGCCTGTCAGCGCCTCGATCCGGCGCACGCCGGCCGACGACGCGCTGTCGCCAAGCGTCACGAACACGCCGATATCGCCGGTGCGCCCGACATGGGTGCCGCCGCAAAGTTCGATCGACCAGGTTTCCTTGTCGGTGCCTTTTCCGGTGGTGGCCTTGCCCATCGACACCACGCGAACCTCGTCGCCGTACTTCTCGCCGAAGAGTGCCTGCGCCCCGATCTCGCGGGCTTCATCGGGGGTCATGATGCGGGTTTCGACGCTGCTGTTCTGGCGAATGAACGCGTTCACTTCGTCTTCGACGCGCTGCAATTCGTCGCGGCTCAGGGCCTTTTGATGACTGAAATCGAAACGCAGACGATCCGGCGCGTTCAGCGACCCGCGCTGCGCAACGTGCGATCCAAGCGCCTGTCGCAACGCTTCGTGAAGCAGGTGTGTGGCGGAATGGTTGGCGCGGATCGCCGAACGGCGGCAGTGATCGACGCTGAGAACCGCGCCGTCGCCGGGTTGAATCCGACCTTCAATAACCTCTGCGAAGTGGATGAAAACACCCGCAGATTTCCGAGTATCTGTAATTTCCGCACGACCGGTATCGGTCTTGAGGTGTCCCGAATCCCCAACCTGCCCGCCGGATTCCGCGTAAAATGGCGTCTGGTTCACCACAATCTGGACGCTGTCGCCCTTTTCGGCTGCGTTCGCGCGGTGGCCATCCTTGATCAGCGCCAGGATCTGGCCCTCGGCCACTTCGGTGTCGTAGCCAAGAAACTCGGTCGTGCCATGTTCTTCCGCGAGATCAAACCAGATCGTCGCATCCTGCGTTTCGCCCGATCCGGCCCAGGCCGCCCGCGCCTTTGCCTTCTGTTCGGCCATCGCGGAATCAAACCCGGCGATGTCGACGCCAAGCCCTTTCTCGCGCAACGCATCCTGCGTGAGATCCAGCGGAAAGCCGAAAGTATCGTAGAGTTTGAACGCCGCTTCGCCCGGCAACTGGCTGCCTTCCGGGATCTTCGCCAGTTCGTCCTCCAGCAGGTGCAGACCGCGATCGAGTGTCTGAAGAAACCGGGCTTCCTCAAGTTTCAGCGTTTCTTCGATCATCGGCTGAGCGCGTCCGAGTTCGGGGTAAGCCTGACCCATTTCGCGAACGAGCGCGGGAACAAGACGATACATCAGAGGATCCTGCGCGCCGAGCAGATGTGCGTGACGCATGGCGCGACGCATGATCCGGCGCAGAACATAGCCGCGCCCCTCGTTGGACGGCATGACACCGTCGGCAATCAGGAACGACGTCGAGCGGAGATGGTCGGCGATGACGCGGAGATGGATTTTGCCGGGTCCATCGGGATCGGATGAGGTCGCGTTCGCCGCGGCCTCGATCAATGCGCGCATCAGATCGGTATCGTAATTGTCGTGCTTGCCCTGCAACAGCGCGCCAATGCGTTCGAGGCCCATCCCGGTGTCGATGGATTGCGCGGCCAACTCGCGCCGGCTGCCGTCCTCGAACTGCTCGTATTGCATGAACACGAGGTTCCAGATCTCGATGAACCTGTCGCCGTTCTCGTCGGCACTTCCGGGGGGGCCGCCCCAGATGTGATCGCCATGATCGTAGAAGATTTCCGAGGACGGGCCGCAGGGTCCGGTCGGACCCATCATCCAGAAATTGTCGTCCGTCGGGATCCGGATAATCTTGTCATCGGAGAGGCCCGCGTATTTTTTCCAGATGTTCGCAGCCTCGTCGTCGGTGTGATAGACCGTGACCAGCAGCTTCGATTTGTCGATGCCGAAATCCTTGGTCAGCAGGTCCCACGCATAGGGAATCGCTTCGTCCTTGAAGTAATCGCCGAACGAAAAGTTGCCCAGCATTTCAAAGAACGTGTGATGGCGCGCCGTATATCCGACGTTATCGAGATCGTTGTGCTTGCCGCCGGCGCGCACGCAGCGCTGTGAACTGGTCGCGCGCGTGTAATCGCGATGCTCGACACCCGTGAACAGGTTCTTGAACTGAACCATGCCCGAATTCACGAACATCAGCGTCGGATCGTTGCGCGGAACCAGCGGCGAGCTTTCGACGACGCGGTGTTCGTTCTTCTCGAAAAAATCCAGAAAGGTAGAGCGAATGTCGTTCAGGCTGGTCATGGGATGTCACGTTGGAAAGGATGCCAGACGATGGGATAACGCGTTCGGACTTAAGGGTAAAGCTGCTGTTGAGCGTTGGGCCTTGTCGACGCGAAAAGGGCCCGCTGCGTGCGAGCCCTGTTCCGGATTCCATTCGATTTCTTGAAAGGCGAGGTGTGGGAGACCCGGCAATCAGCCCTCGATCAGACCTTCGTCCTCGTTTTCCTCGCCAGGCGCGTCTTCGGTAGCCCCGAAATCAAGCCCGTGTGACGCCCTGATCTTGTCTTCGATTTCCCACGCGATCTTGCTGTTATCCTTCAGGAACTGCTTGGCATTTTCGCGTCCCTGACCGATGCGCTCGTCGCCATAACTAAACCACGAACCCGACTTTTCGACGACGCCAGCCTTGACGCCAAGATCCAGCAATTCTCCGTTTTTCGAGATGCCCTCGCCATACATGATGTCGAATTCGACCTGCTTGAACGGCGGCGCCACCTTGTTCTTGACCACCTTCACGCGGGTTGCGTTGCCGACAACTTCGTCGCGGTCCTTGATCGCGCCAATCCGGCGGATGTCCAGGCGAACCGAGGCGTAAAACTTCAGGGCGTTGCCGCCGGTCATCGTCTCGGGCGATCCGAACATGACACCGATTTTCATGCGGATCTGGTTGATGAAGATCACCATGCAGTTCGACCGGCTGATCGAGCCTGTCAATTTGCGCATTGCCTGGCTCATCAGACGCGCGTGAACGCCGACCGAGCTGTCGCCCATATCGCCTTCAAGCTCTGATTTCGGGGTGAGCGCCGCGACGGAGTCGATTACCACCATACTCACCGCGCCGGAGCGGACCAGCGTATCGACTATCTCGAGCCCCTGCTCGCCGGTATCGGGCTGCGAGACCAGAAGTTCGTCAAGATCGACACCAAGTTTGCGGGCATATTGCGGATCGAACGCGTGTTCGGCGTCGACGAAGGCGCAAACACCACCCTTTTTCTGCTCCTCGGCAATACAGTGCAGGGTCAATGTCGTCTTGCCCGAGCTTTCCGGCCCGTAAACCTCGACAATCCGGCCCTTGGGCAGTCCGCCAATGCCTAACGCGATATCGAGACCCAGTGATCCCGTGGACGTCGACTCGATATCCGGCAGCTTGTTTTCGCCGCCGAGCTTCATGATGGAGCCCTTGCCGAACTGGCGTTCGATCTGTGCCAGCGCCGAATCGAGCGCCTTTTGCTTGTCGCTTGATTTCTTGTCGTTCATATCGAGAAGTTGCGCCGTAGCCATTATTCCTGTTCCTTATTCCACAGCCGCGAGGGCGCGGCAACGATGCTCATGTTCGCCTCTTGTTCTTGTCGTGGTTATGAGATCAAAACGCGAACATTTCAATACATTTGTACAAAATCTTATGGATCGTCCGGATTAATGGCTGGTTACGATTTTCTACAAGTCGCAGTCAGACGGCCACCCGCGAGAGCATTCAGCGCATTTGGGACTGAACCACCGCCGTCAACTGTGTCAGCGAGAACGGCTTGGGCAGGAACACCGAATTCGGCACGCGGGACTGGCTTTCCGCCAACCCTTCCTCGGCATATCCCGAAACGAAAACGACGCGGGTATTGGGACGCTTTTCTAGGGCTTTGCGCACCCAGGTCGGGCCGTCCATCTTCGGCATTATGACGTCGGTCACGAAGACGTCGACGCAAAGATCGTCGTCGTCGAGTTTCTTCAGTGCGACTTCGGCGCTCTCGGCTTCCAGAACGGTGAATCCCCGCATCCTGAGGGCGCGCGATGCGAAGGCCCTGACCGGTGCCTCATCCTCGACTAGCAGCACGACGCCGTCGCTCCGTGCTTCCGACGCTGGCATTTTCGGAGTTTCGGCCACCACAATCCGCTCTTCGCTGGGCGCGAGTTTGGGGAAATAGAGACTGAACGTCGTTCCTTTTCCGCGAACGCTGTCGGCGAAGATATAGCCGCCGGTCTGCTTGACGATGCCATATGCGGTAGACAACCCCAGCCCGGTTCCCTCGCCGGTCTTCTTTGTAGTGTAGAATGGCTCAAAAATCTTCGGCAGCACTTCGGGTTCGATGCCGACGCCCTGATCCGCCACTTCCACCACAACATATTCACCGGCCGGAACTTCGACGCGATCGCGAGACAAGGGGACCGTCAGGCATTCCGTATATGTCGTGATCGCAATGCGTCCCCCGCCGGTCATTGCATCGCGCGCATTTACCACAAGGTTCATGATGACCTGTTCAAGCTGACGACAGTCCGCGCGAATGGTTGCGGGACCGGATTCGTGCGTGAGTTCTAGCTGAACCTTTTCACCGACCAGCCGATTCAGCAGGTGCGTGAGATCCGACAGCGTGTCGCGCAGGTCGATAACCTGCGGCTTGAGGTTCTGCTTTCTTGAAAATGCCAGCAGTTGACCCACAAGACTTGCCGCCCGATTTGCGTTTTGCTCGATCTGTTTTAGGTCGGCGTAGTCCGGGTCCTGCTGATCGTGGCGCAACAGCATCAGATCACAATGACCGCTGATCGCAGTCAGCAGATTGTTGAAATCATGCGCGACGCCGCCCGCAAGCTGCCCTATCGCCTGCATTTTCTGGCTTTGGACGAACTGCGCTTCGAGCGATTTCAACTCCGTCGCATCGTTGAGGACAGCTATCAAAAGGACATCGCCGTCTTCGTCAACGCGTCCCAGAGTGATTTGCAGGAACAAGTCCTGTCCGGGAACAAGCGCGCGCACAATTTCCGGTTTCAGCAGGCCTCTGCCCTTGGCGGCATCGGCAAGCCAGTCCTTGATGGGGCGTCCCATCCCTTCGACAAGATCAAAGAGCGGTGGGATCGGGCGATCATTGACCGCCAGAAGTTTTCGCGCCTGAGCGTTGGCCGACCGGATGGTGCCATCGACTGCGATTTTCAGCATCGGGACGGGCAGAGCATTCAACAGCTCGGATTCGGTTTCGTTTCTTGCCTCGGCCTTGTCGGGGGACTTCTCGGCGGGTGAAATTGATGGAACCGGCGCTTGGACAGATTTTGGAGTGGTTTGTTTGGCTCCTGCTGCCGAATCCTCTATCCGCCACGTCAGCTTGTCCAAGCCCAGCCGGAACACCGACACCTTGGCTTGACCGTTCTCGCCAAAAGTTTCCGTCGCATGACCATTCAGCAACGCAAGCGCGACAATGCGCCTGATCGCGGCGGACGGCGTGGCGACGTGGGCCTTGATGGAGTCCTGGATTTGAATGGAGAGACCGGCGGCGCGCGCGCAAGGGTTGGTCCCGACGATTGTGCCTTCCAGATCGCTGACGAGAACCGGACACGGCTCATTCCCGGACGACCACAACGCGGCGTGAACCTGCAATCCTGATCTTGCCGCCGATAGAAATCGCGCTGCAACGGTGATGATCGCCAGGGCAATCAATCCCGCACCCGCGCCCAGCAGAAACCCTTGCGCGGGTTGTGG
>JBBKWG010000027.1:0-12906 GCA_037968835.1 Paracoccaceae bacterium | reverse complement strand
TTGCGCAATCATCCAAAATGACTCTGACGTGGGTAGCCGTTAGCGGTTCTGTCGAAATCGTTCCACCAAACCCCCAAGCTGCAGGCGGCGACATCATGATCCTGAATGGTCGCGGGCTGAGGCGTTTTGAGAAAAGCGGCAATATAGCTTCGCTCCCATCAGAAAATTTGTACAATCGGCTGCAGTCAATAAACCCAGTGGAATTAACAATCGTGTTAGCCCAAATGGTGGACTGAGTCGGCATTGAATAATTATCGCGGTAATAGATTCTATCCCAATCCTCTGCTGGAACGGGAGACACGATATCTTTTATAATCGGACCGGTCGAATTCATGTCTTCATTCCAGAATAAAAACAGTAAGAAACTACACTTTGACATTACCAACGGATATTAATACTTAACTTCGAGACATTTACGACAGGTCCGGTGGTGCAACCCAGTTTTCGAGATCCGGCACGGCGCGTAGAGTCCAGATGCCGTGTTACTATAGAAAGAACGATGTTCCCAGTCAGTAAACCATTGATCGACCAGGGTCATGTGCCGTCGACTGATTGGTTCAACAGATTGGAACCGCTCAGGATTATGGCGGTTGCCCTCGTGTTGGCAATCGTGTGTTCGGGTCATGGAGCCACCGCTGCCAGTCGCGTAATGGTTGAGCCAGTACAGGAGCCCGAGCTGGCGAGCATTCTTGCCGAAAGGTCCACGCTACCTTTGCTGCTTGATCTTGCCGAGGAGGTTGATATCGCTGCGGAAATCACTGCAGAAATTCGCAGAATGACTAATATTATGGTTTCGCTTGGATATCTGGAGGCCCGAATCTACACCGATGGCGACGCCACAGAAGAATCTCCACTCCGGCTGAAACCCGTACCTGGGCGGCTCTACCGGGTCGGATGGATTCGGGTTGATGGCCTTCCGTCTGAGATGCCGGAGAATCTCACGCTTGGACTTAACCTTTTTAGCTCTGAGACGGTCGGAAAGAATGCTACGAAAGAAGTAATGCGCGACATCACCAGAGGCGTTCTCTTTCAATTGCGCGAATCTGCGTACGGAATGGCATCTGTTGCAGATCCAATAATCAGTGTTGACCCGCAAACGCGAACGGCCGGAGTGGTGGTATCCGTGCAACCCGGCACCCAATTGTTGTTCGGAGAGGTGACGTTCAGAGACTCAACTCAAGTCGCTAACGCTCAAGTGCAAGCGCTGGTCCCATTTGAAAGCGGAAGTCCTTACAGCATCACCGCAATCGATGCACTTCAGACCGCCCTCGAACGTTCCAATTTGTTTCGCCGTGTCCGGATCGAACTGGCGGACGAGCCGAATGCTACCGGGCATATTGATGTCATCGTTCAATTGCGAGACCGTGCTCCGGATCCGGTCGCACTTGCCCAAAGCAGCGGCGTAGGCCCTACTCGACTTATCGTGACAATGCTCATGATTGTCTTGCTTGAATGCGTTCGTGTCACTTCCTATTGGTCGCACACCGCAGTGCGCCGCGCTCTTTCTACTGCAGTAATGTTGATGATCGGAGTTTCGGGTCTGATGATTTTGGAGCGGCTTTACGGTTTTCTCCTCTAGGCAAACGAGCATTTCAACCGGGGTAGTCAGAGCAATCCAATTTGACTTTGGCAGACAAACATCGACCCCTATTTGGTTATTTTGTGCGCTCGTTAGACAATGCTTCCCGGAATCGGAGTTCTAACTTCTGGATGACCGTTCGCCTAGGCGCCGAATTCTCCATGACAAGACGACTGCAATGCGGGCCGGTAAGACTCGCGGGTGGCGACTGGAGCAGTGCTCCTAGCGGTCTCCGTGCCCATCCAATTCATTTCGGAGTGCCTGCGCGTACATGCGTCGCCACCCTTTCTGGCTTGATTTCAAGAACCAGCTTTCACGCAAGTCCCAAGAGGTGTTCAGCGTCTGTTCGGGATCATCCCCCACGCTTGGATGATGTCCGGACATATTGTAGACAGTGAGCTCACTGAACCAAATTTCTGATCCATCCGTAAGGATATCGACGCGCATATGATCGAAATATTTTCCGATGTGACGCGCAATGGATTCGGCTTGTTCGGTTGTGTTGGGCAAAGATTTGTTTCCGCGGCGTGACGACACCGCAGCCTCTCCCTCGTGTAGTTTCCATCCGCATGATCTATCCGGCAACCACACATCCGCAGACATCTCGCCAAAACGGTCATAGATCACCACAAGTCTCTCGACCCTCTCGCCAAAGGTGTAGAATTTGAATTCGGCTGTGACGTTTGGAAGTAGTTCCTCGACGGTAAGGCGGCGATCAATCCCGAAATATCCCCACTCCAATCTCTTGCGACCCTGAGGTTTTTTCAAGAAGCGGTTCACCCGCCGATTGAAAGCCCTCCGATCCTCGGGTTTCGAGCGCAAGATAACGTTTGTTCCGCTCCCATGGTTGGCCTTCACTGCCGCTCCATGCGCAAGCAATGCGTCGGGTATTTTCGCGGCGTCGCGGCCCGTCCAACGGATAGATGGAGCCTGAACAGGTATTTGTCTGTCTTCCAGCCATTCCCGGACGGCAATTTTGTCCGAAACCACTGTAAACTCTGGATTTCTGTCGAAAATCTTTCTCCAGAAGAACTTCTCGTTCATTGTTTTTGGAGCCGCCGGATTTGGCATCAGGCGCTGGTGGTCTTTTTTCCAATACCAGAGGCTCAACCTGGGATGTGTTACGAGCACCGCGACACGCACGGTGCCAATGATGAGTTTGTCCATTGTCAGCATGGTGGCACGAACTCGCGCGTTGATCGTTTCGGTTCGAAGGCAGATTCAAACATCGTCAGATCGCATTTCAGCCGTGGCGACGTGATAGTTCTTTCCGAGATCGTGGGACTGCGGAATCTTGCCCAGAAGCTGTTCAAGTGCAAACCAGATCGACCCTAGTGCTTCACCATGACGTGGCGCACGACGGTATAATCCTCCAGTGAATACATCGACATATCCTTGCCGTACCCCGAGCGTTTCATTCCACCATGGGGCATCTCGTTGACAAGCATGAAGTGGGTGTTCACCCAAGTGCAGCCGTATCGAAGCCGCGCCGCCGTTGCCATTGCGCGTCCGACATCCTTGGTCCAGATTGAAGAAGCCAAGCCATAATCGCTGTCATTCGCCCAAGCCACGGCCTGATCGACATCGCTGAACGGAGTGATCGATATGACGGGGCCGAAGACTTCGCGCTGCACGATCTCGTCTTCCTGTCGCGCGCCTGCAATCACCGTCGGAGTATAGTAGAATCCGTTCTCGCCATGCACGTTGCCGCCCGTCGTTATCTCGATATGGCTCAGACCGCGGGCGCGGTCCACGAAGCTCGCCACTCGCTCGCGTTGACGCGCGGAAATCAGCGGGCCGATTTCATTCTCGGAATCGTCGTCGCGCGCGTAGGTGATCTCACCCACGGCCGAGGTCAGGTCGGCCACTAGCTTGTCGTAGGTCTTTTCCGAGGCATATATCCGGCAGGCAGCAGTACAATCCTGACCTGCATTGTAATAGCCAAAGGCGCGCAGGCCCGCGACCACTTCCGAGATATCGGCGTCGTCAAATACGATGACGGGCGCCTTGCCACCAAGCTCCAGATGCGTGCGCTTCACTGACTTTGACGCCGCCTGCAACATCTTCTTGCCGGTCGCAACGTCGCCGGTCAGCGAAATCATGTCCACCTTCGGGTGATTTACCAGCGCCTCTCCCACCGTTTCACCGCGCCCAGTGACGATGTTGACGACACCCTTGGGCAGTTCCTCGGCAAGGATCGTCGCAAATTTCAGCGCCGTCAGCGGAGTCTGTTCCGATGGCTTGAACACCACTGTATTGCCCCCCGCCAACGCCGGTGCCAGCTTCCACGCCATCATCATCAGTGGATAATTCCATGGCGCTACTGACGCGATAACCCCAACAGGGTCGCGCCGGACCATCGAGGTGTGCCCTTCCATATATTCGCCCGCCAGTGGCCCGTGCATGTTTCGGACGGCCCCCGCGAAATACCGATATGTGTCGACGATGGCCGGAATCTCGTCGTTGATGGCCGCGTTCACCGGCTTGCCGCAGTTCAGTGCCTCAAGCTTGCCGAAATCATCGCCTTCGGCCTCGATCCGGCCGGCAATTCGCAGCAGGGCCGCGGCACGATCCGCCGGGGTGGTGCGCGACCACGCGTCCAGCGCATCTGACGCACCGGCAACCGCGGCTGCGACCTGCTCAACAGAAGCTTCGGGCAGATCGAGGATGGTCTTTCCGGTGCGGGGGTTCAAAATAGCCTCGGCATGCTCGGTCCCGTCGACGAACTCGCCATTGATCAGGTGTTTGGTCTGCATCTTATGTCTCCCTAGAAATGTCACTTGGCGCCGCCCGCAGTCTCGGCTCCGCCGCGGGTCAGGTAGTAGGCTGCCAGAATTGGCAGGAAGGTCACGATCACGACCACCATGGCGACGACGTTCGTTACCGGTCGCTGGCGTGGCCGCACCAGTTCCTCCAGCATCCAGATAGGCAAGGTCTGCTGCTGACCGGCGGTGAAAGTGGTCACAATCACCTCGTCAAAACTCAGCGCGAAGGCCAGCATGCCACCCGCCAGCAGCGCAGTGGCAATGTTCGGTAGCACGATGTGGCGCAGTGTCTGGAAGCCGGTCGCGCCCAGATCAGCAGATGCTTCGAGCATCGAGCCCGAAAGACGGCGGAACCGGGCCACCACATTGTTGTAGACCACAACGATGCAGAAGGTCGCGTGACCCATCACGATGGTGATCGTCGAGAACGAGATGTCCCCGAGGTTGAAGGCCGAGCGCAAAGCAATCCCGGTGATTATCCCGGGCAGTGCGATGGGCAGTATCACCAGAAGGGATAACGCCTCGCGCCCAAAGAAGCCCGCTCGGCTGACAGCACTTGCGCACAGCGTTCCCAGCAGCAGCGCAAGCAACGTCGAAACGGCGGCAACCCGCAGTGAAAGCCCCATCGCCTGCCAAACGTCCGGACGGTTCCAAGTCACGGCGAACCAGTCCAGCGTCAGCCCGGGAGGCGGCCATTGATAAGTGCGATCCTCGGTTGTGAAGGCATAGACGAAAATCAGTAGGATCGGCAGGTGTAGGAACGCCAGACCTGCGAGTGCGGCGAGTTTCAGCCCCCATGGCGCGGTGTCAGAGTGCATCGAATGCCCCCTTCCGCTTGGCCGCCCACAGATAAAGACCCATTATGACTATCGGCACGACCGCGAAAGCTGCCGCTAGCGGAATGTTTCCCGCCGTGCCTTGATGTGCAAAGACCGCTTGACCGATGAACAACCGGGACGAGCCGATAATCTGAGGGATAATGTAGTCGCCCAGTGTCAGCGAGAATGTAAAGATCGACCCCGCGATGATCCCTGGCAGCGCCAGCGGCAGGATCACATAGCGCAAGGTTTGACCGGGCCGCCCGCCAAGGTCATGCGAGGCCTCAATCAAATTTTGGGGCACGCGCTCCAGAGACGCCTGCATCGGCAGGATCATGAACGGCAGCCAGACATAAAGGAAAACCAGAAAAGTCCCGATATAGCTGACCGAAAGCGAACTACCTCCGACCACCGGCAGCGCAAGTATCGCAATCAGCAAGGGCGACGCACCTACGCCATCGACGGCCCAGCTAAGAATGCCTTCCTTGGCCAGGATCAGTTTCCAAGCATAAACCTTGACCAGATAACTGGACCAGAGCGGCAGCATGACGCCCAGATAGAAGAACGCTTTCATCCGGCCCCGTGCATAGCGCGCGGCGTAATAGGCGATGGGGAAAGCAATGATCGCCGCCGCTATGGTGACGCAGGCGGCCATCAAAGTGGTGCGTAGAATGATGTCGAAATTCGCCGGGCGCAGTAATTCGGCATAGGTTTTCAGGGTCAGCTCATAGTTGATCAACCCCGAGAATTCGTCGATCGAAAAGAAGCTCTGGACCAGTAGGGCAAGAAGCGAGCCGACATAGATCACCCCCAGCCAAAGCAGCGGTGGCGCCAGCAACACCGCCAGCAGCAAGCGCGGATGTCGCCAGAAAACATCCGATAACCGCGCACTCAGGGGTGGGTCGCCCGTCATTCCGCCTCCATCGGGTGCAGAGCGCCATCGGGCCAGGTTAGACCTACTTCGGCACCTACTTCAGGCAAAGGCAGGGCAGCTGGGAGTGCGACATTCAGACTCTCGTCGCCCACTTCGACTGTGATCCTGTTCACTGATCCCAGATAACGCACGCCACTGACCGTTCCAGTAAGTCGCGCGTTACCAGACGGGGCCAGGGTGATCGCTTCGGGCCGCAGGCTGGCCGAACGAAATGGACCGCCTGCACGTGCGGCCAGATCCGATGAGATTACATTGGCCGAACCGACGAAATCGGCAACGAACCGTGTACCAGGCCGTTCGTAAATCTCCTGCGGAGTGCCGACCTGAACGATGCGCCCCTCGTTGAACACTGCGACCTGGTCGGCCATCGACAGCGCCTCGCCCTGGTCATGGGTGACGAAGATAAAAGTGATGCCCAGTGCGCGCTGTAGCGACTTAAGTTCTTCCTGCATGGCCTCGCGCAACTTTAGGTCCAGCGCGCCTAGCGGTTCGTCCAGCAACAAAACGCGTGGTTTGTTGACCAGCGCGCGAGCCAGCGCGACCCGCTGGCGTTGACCGCCCGATAGTTGAGCCGGCTTGCGCGCGCCATAACCGTCAAGTTTGACCAGTGACAGCATTTCGTCGGCCGAGGCGGCGCGGCGGCGACGGTCGACGCCTTTGACCATCAACCCATAGGCCACATTGTCAGCCACGCTGAGGTGCGGAAACAGGGCGTAGTCCTGAAAAACGGTGTTCACCGGCCGGCGGTTCGGCGGGACGTTTTGCGAGGCTTGCCCGAAGATCCGGACTTCACCCGCCGACGGTCGCTCGAACCCCGAGATCAGACGCAAGCAAGTAGTCTTGCCCGATCCGGAAGGGCCGAGCATGGCAAAGAAACCGCCCTCGGCGACGGCAAGGGACACGTCATCAACGGCACGGACTGTCCCGAAATGACGCGAGACATGGTCAAACTCGACGGCAATGGACAATGGGGCGTCCGTTTGTTGGACCCGGCGAGAATTGTCGCCGGGCCGGTTTCGGGCCATGGATGCGTCAGCGTCCCCCAATCACGCCGATATAGTCGGAGACCCAGCGATAGTAAGGCACGCATTCGCCTTGGCTTTCGCAGGAAGTGACCGGCGTGGTCCAAAACTTGATCTTCTCAAAATCGTCGAGACCGTTCTTGGTGCATCCTTCCGCTGTCTGCATCCCGCGACCGTCGGTGCAGGCCGCTGGAACCGCCGGGTTGGCGCCGAACCAGACCGACAAATCCGATTGCAGGTTCGAGGCCAGCGAATGCTCCATCCACATATAGCTGCAGTTCGGATGTGCCGCATCGACGTGCATCATCGTGGTGTCGGCCCAACCCGTCGCACCCTCAACTGGAATGACCGAGGCGATCGGTTGCTCCTCGCTTTGCAGAATATTCACCTGGAACGGCCACGAGCCTGACGCGACCACGCCTTCGTTCTTGAAATCATCCATCTGGATGAAGGCGTCATGCCAGTAGCGGTTGACCAATTTGCGCTGAGCGCGCAACAGATCGAGCGCGGCGGCGTATTGATCGGCGTTCAGCTCGTAGGGAGAGGTGATGCCAAGCTCGGGCTGGTGATGCATCAGATAGTTGGCCGCATCGGCAATGTGAATGGGACCGTCATAGGCTTGCACCCGGCCCACATTCGACGCGCCGTCCGGCAGGGTCGTTTCCTCGAACACGACGTTCCAGGATGAAGGCGGACTGTCCCCAAAGGCGGTGGAGTTATACATCAGCACGTTCGGCCCCCACATGTAGGGCGTACCATAGTGCGTGCCGTCGACCGTGTGCCAGGGAGCGTCCTTCAGTCGGTCGTCGACGGTCGACCACGACGGGATGAGATCGACGTTGACCGGCTGAACGCGATTTCCGGCGATCAGCCGCAACGACGCGTCGCCTGAAGCGGTGACCAGGTCGAAGCCGCCTTCGTTCATCAATGCCACCATCTCGTCCGAGGTGTTGGCTGTCTTTACGTTGACTGCGCAGCCCGACGCTTCTTCGAACTTGGTCACCCAATCAAAATCAGCCGCAGTTTCTCCTCGTTCGATATAGCCGGGCCAGGCAACGATATCGACCTGACCTTCGCCGGGGCCAACCTCGGTCATCGATTGCGCCAGCACCGGTAGTGCGGCAACAAGCGCTACGACGGTTGTTGATACGAGAAAATGTCCATTCATTCCAAAGTCTCCCTGATTAATGCCATGCGTTACCGCCGGGAAGGGTCTTCGCGCCCCCACCAGCATCGCCAACAAGTCTGCGCCGATTTCGAAAATTCGCAAATACATATTTTGGCTTTCCCTACCAGTGGATGGTCGAGTCTCAACCAAAGCCGCATTGCGCGGAACATGCGGGCGCGCAGCCGAGATTTAACTTGTGACTGATAGGTTCCTTGCCTATCGCACCGCAGCCAAACAACTAGCCCAGAGGCTGTACGCGGAAGTCGTCATCCATGTACAAGATGTTGCCCAGCATTTCGCCCTCGATCAATCCGTTGAATGCGGTCGGCTTCAGGATGCTGCCGGGAATCCCAGTTGCCATGCCGATTGCCTGTGCCGCGTCCAATCCGACTTGCTGAACGAGCACACGGAGGGACTGCGTCATGTCAATATCGGCACCGGCAAGGGTTCCGTCCTCCAGCTGCAAGGAGCCATCGCGCCGAAACACCGTTCTGCCGTTCAGTTCAAACGAACCGAGATCCGAGCCGACCGATGACATAGCATCGGTGACCAAAAAGATCCGGTCCAGCCCCGACTTTGCGCGTAGCGCCGTGCGGATCGTCGCTGGATGTACGTGCACGGCATCCGCGATCAGTCCCGCAAAACAGGCGGGACTATCGAGTGTGGCACCCACCAGGCCAGGTTCACGGCTGCCAAGCTGGCTCATCGCATTGAACAAATGGGTCGTGCACGAAGCGCCGGCCTGCATATAGGCGATGGCGGTGTTGTAGTCGCAATCGCTGTGTCCCAGCGATACGATCACACCGGCCCGGACAAGTGCCGTCACCTGATCCAGTGTAACGTTTTCCGGCGCAATGGTCGCCATGACGTTAGGAAGACGTGCCGCCGCACCGACGATCATGTCCAGATCACTGTCGGTCATCGCGCGGATCAGATCGGGATCGTGGGCGCCTTTGCGGCTAACCGACAGATGCGGGCCTTCCAGATGGATGCCGGAGATACCCGGAACGCCTCGTTCAATCGCCGCTTCGACCGCGTCTATCGCCTTGTGGGTGCGTTGCGGCGTATCGGTGATGAGCGTCGCCAACAGCGCGCGGGTTCCAGTATCAGCATGGGCGCCGGCGATGGTTTCAAGCGCCGTGACCGATTGTTCGTCGTTGAACATCACACCGCCGCCGCCGTTGACCTGAAGATCGACGAACCCCGGGGTGATGTACCCGCCGTCGAGAGTCTGGCAGCTACATCCGGCCGGCAAATCTTCGATGTCGACAATCCTTAGGGCGACAGCGGGGTCGCATACCAGTGCCTTGCCCAGATGCAGGCCGTGGCCGTCGTGGATCGCCGCGCCAATATAGGCTGTGAGGAACATGATCAGATCGTTTCGGTGACTTTGTTGAGATGGCGCGGCGCGTCGGGATTTATTCCTCGGGCCATCGCCACCGTTTCCACCATTGAATAGAAACTCGTAATAAGGGCGATCGGATCGGTCAGCGGGTGGCCGGTGCGCACCACGGGCAGGGCCTGGGCCAACTTCGCCTTAGAAGAGGTTACAAAGACCGAGGCACCCTTGGCCGCCATTTCGTCGGCGACATTGCACAGCGGTTCCTCGGCCTCGTCTTGCGACGCCAGGGCAATCACCGGGAACCCCTTGTCGACGATGGACACGGGGCCGTGCAGCACTTCGGCCGAGGAATAGGATTCGGCATGCAACTGGCAGGTCTCCTTGAACTTCAGCGCGGCTTCAGCCGAAATGGCTGAGGCCGGACCCCGGCCCAGACAGAATAGCGAGGTCCGCTCGCCGATCCTGCTCGCCATGTCTGGCCAGGTTTCCTGAGCCGCCCTTTCCAGAACCTCGGGCAGGCCACGTATCGCCGCCAACAACGCGTCGTCGCCCACGAATTCCGCCAGCAGCCAGATTGCCGAAACTGCCGAATTGACGAAGGTCTTTGTTGCAGCGACACTCAGTTCGGGCCCGGCATGAAGGTTGAGCGTGTGATCGCTGACCCGGGCCAAGGGCGAGCCAGGATTATTGGTCATCGCAAAGGACAGCGCGCCGCAATCGCGCGCCACGCGGGCCATCTCCACGATGTCCGGGCTTTTGCCGGATTGGGACACTGACACACAGGCGCTACCGGCGAGCTTGAGCCTGCGCTTGTAAACCGACGCCACAGACGGGCCGACCGAAGCGACGGGCACGCCGATCAAAAGCTCGCTTGCGTATTTGAAGTATGTCGCGGCGTGATCGGACGACCCTCGAGCGACACTGACCATGAATGCGGGATTGCGGTCGCGCAGTGCATTGGCGGCATGTTTCATGTCAGCGTTGCCTTCGGTCAGTAGCCGGTCAACCGCCGCAGGAATCTCGAGCACCTCGCGGCGCATCTGCGATGTGGATTGGATCATGGAAGTGCCGGTTCCTTTGCAAGTCGCAATTCGGCTACAAAGTTGTAGGCGTCGCCGCGATAGATGGATTGTGTAAATTCTGCGGACCGCCCATCCGCCAGATAGGAAGTCCGCTCGATCTTCAGGCCAGCGCGACCGGGTTCGATCTCGAGCAGTTGTGCATCAGAGTCGCCGAGGTTGATCGCCGATATCTTTTGCAGCGCACGCACAGGGCGGAGGCCCGACTTTTCCAGCAGAGCATAAAGCGACGTTTCGACCAGCGCCGGGTTCGGCAGGATCGACACCGGCAGCGTCGCCCGCTCGATTGCCATCGGTTTGTTGTCGGCCGTCCGTAGCCGCGAGAGGCGGGACACCGAGTCGTCCGCGCGCAGCGCCAGCGCGATCACTTCGTCCGGCGAGGGGATGAATATTCCACGTTCCAGCCAGCGCGAAGTCGACACCATGCCGCGCCGTGTCATGTCTTCGGTGAACGAGGTCAGGCGCGACAGCGATTGTTCGATCAGCGGCGGTTTTACCGCGACGAACGATCCGGATCCCTGTTTCTGGACGATCAGCCCTTCCTCGGCCAGCGCCTGCATCGCCTTGCGCACTGTCACTCGCGACATGTTCGTCAGCGTCGCGATTTCGCGTTCAGGGGGAAGAGGGCTACCCTGTTTCAGGACGCCCTGTTCAACGCCTTCGGCGATGCGCTTTCGCAACTGGACATAGCGCGGCCCGGCATCGGATGTCAGCCAGAGCGCAGGGGCAAGAAACTCCGAGATGGTCATGGCGCTGTTCCCGCTCTTTGCTGTGCTGCCATGGCGGCCAAGCGGACCGCACCCGCGACGGCACTCCCCTGCGGCTCGACGATGATGGCGGTGTCTGCGAAGTAGCGGGCGTACTGCCTGCCAACGCCGCCGGTCAGACACAATTCTTCGCCCGGATTGAAGCCGAGACGCGCCAGACCCGCCTTGAGATAGGCGTGCCCCTCCTGCATCAGTGCCGAACCCACGGCGTCGCCCGCTTCTGCGGCGGCGACAACATCGGGCGCGAGTTTGCCATAATCGGCCGGGCTGGCGTCGACACTAAAGGCGACGATGTCGTCCGGATCTTCGCCGAATCTCGCAAGGATGGCGTGGGTCAGATTGGTGTGTGATCGAATCGCGTCATGGGCAAGCAGGGTCTCCTCAAGCAGCCTGCGACCCAACCAGGCGGCCGATGCCTGGTCGGAGACCTGAAGGCCGTAACCGCCGACAAAGGTGTTCTGGCCATCGCGGCGGGACGCGACGAATGATCCCGTTCCGACGGCCGCCAGAAACCCGTCGTCTCCGCCCAACGCCCCCGCGACGGTTGTCGCACGGTCGTCCGTAACGGTGACATGATCAAAACCCAGGGCGCCTTTCAACGCGCTGGCAACCCGAGCGGCCGTGTCGTGGGTGTCGGCCCCGGCCAAGCCCAGATGCACTGTGGCGGTTGTTAGACGAGCGTGATCAAGACCAGACTTCTGCGCCGCGATTTCCAGGGTTTCCCGAAGGTTGCGGAGTGCTCGGTCGAAGTCATTGGTGACGTTGGCGCGTCCGCCTTCCGCAACGGTAAGGACGGTCTGATGGCTATCGGCGATGGCCACGCGACATCCCGTGCCGCCTCCGTCCACGCCGATCAAATTTATGTCCCGCGACTCGATCATACAATACCTTTATGATACCTTTAGTCCGATGGGAAGAGCAAAGTGCAGACGTGTCGTGGGGTGTGTAAGATCCAACGCAAATGCGGAGGGATAGCCTCATAAATCTCAAATAACGTATATGTCAGGGCTGGATCAGGCAAACTCTCAAATCCAGATCTTTGTTTCGCACACTATTTTCTTGGAGTAAGCAACCGGTGATAAATGCGCGTCGCGATTTTTGTGGACAAAAGGTATTTAAAAGGTATTAGTTCGTAGCGGGGAGAGAATCGCATGTTGATGATGCAGACCGAAGTGACACCACGCATGGAAGACTGCATCGACGCGATGCATCTCAACGACGCCGCGACTGCCCTGATCGCGGGCCAGATCGCCGCCGCTCAAGCGGTCATGGCAGCCGGGACGCAGATTGTCGCGGCCGCCGAATTGTTTGCGGCGGCGCTGCGGTCGGGCGGCGCTTTGAACTATGTCGCGGCGGGCAGTTCAGCTTTGATGGCGCTGTCGGACGGGTCGGAACTGCCCGGAACATTCGGTATTGCGCAGGACCGCATCCG
>JBBKWG010000026.1:0-35310 GCA_037968835.1 Paracoccaceae bacterium | reverse complement strand
CTGCAACAGGAAGCCAGCCGAAAGTTTGGATTCGGTGCCCGCCAGACGATGAACGCGGCGCAGCGTCTCTACGAGGCCGGACACATTACTTATATGCGGACGGACGGGATTGATATGGCGCCCGAGGCCGTCACCGCCGCGCGCGACGCGATCAAGAACAGATACGGCGCGAATTACCTGCCCGACACGCCCCGCATTTACAAGAACAAGGCCAAGAACGCGCAGGAAGCGCACGAATGTATCCGCCCGACCGAAATGACCGCAGATGCTGAAGAGTTGAAGCTGCGCGACGGCGATCAGGCGAAACTCTACGATCTGATATGGAAGCGCACGCTTGCCAGCCAGATGGCGGCTGCGCGCATGGAACGCACCACGGTCGACATCGCAAGCGGCGACGGCCAGATCGAACTGCGCGCCACTGGTCAGGTTGTGCTGTTTGACGGTTTCATCCGCGTTTACGAGGAAGGCCGCGACGATACCGTGGTCGATGACGACGACAAGCGCCTGCCCCAGATCATGGAAGGCGAGGCCGCGAAGAAATCGGCGGTCACGCCAGAACAACACTTCACCCAGCCACCACCGCGCTACACTGAAGCGACGCTGGTCAAGCGGATGGAGGAACTCGGGATCGGGCGGCCCTCGACCTATGCCTCGATCGTCACCACCATTCAGGAACGGGGTTACGTTGTTAAGGACAAGAACCGGCTGATCCCCGAAGACAAGGGGCGCCTGGTCACGGCGTTTCTGGTCAATTATTTCCGCAAGTACGTCGGTTACGATTTCACCGCTGAACTGGAAGAAGAACTCGACGACATCACCGCGGGCCAGCGCGAGTGGAAAGACGTGCTGTCCCGGTTCTGGCGCGACTTCAAGGCTGCGATCGAAGAAACCGCTGAACTTCGCATCACCGAGGTCCTCGAGAAGATCAACGAAGTTCTCGAACCGCATCTGTTCCCGCCCAACGAAGACGGCACCGATCCACGCCTTTGCCCGAACTGCGGCGAGGGACGGCTTTCGATGCGCACCGCACGATCGGGCGGCGCGTTTATCGGCTGCTCGAATTATCCGGAGTGCCGGTTTACCAGACCCTTCGGGCCTCCGGGCATGGAAGATGGCGACGAGATCGGACCGGATGGCAAAGTTCTCGGCGAAGACGCGGGCGATCTGATCCGACTGATGAAGGGACGTTTCGGACCCTACGTCCAGCGCGGCGACGCCACCGAGGAACAGCCAAAACCGCCGCGTGCCAGCATCCCGAAGGGCTGGGAGCTTGAAGACGTCGATCTGGAAAAGGCTCTGATGCTTCTGAGCCTTCCGCGCGAAATCGGCCTTCATCCCGACGATGGCGAAATGATCGAAGCCAGCATCGGGCGCTATGGTCCCTATGTGAAGCACGGCAAGATCTACGCCAACCTGACCGAAGTCGACGACGTTTTCACGATTGGAATGAACCGCGCGGTCGAAGAGATTGCCAAGAAAGCCGCATCACGCGGTGGCCGGACGGCAGCGACGGCATTGAAAGAACTTGGCGAACACCCCGAAAGCGGCGGCCCGGTAAACGTGATGGACGGGCGATACGGACCTTATATCAAATGGGCAAAGGTCAACGCGACCTTGCCGAAGGGAACCGAACCGGCGGACGTGACGATCGAGATGGCCGTCGAACTGATTGCGGAAAAGGCCGGCAAAGGTGGGAAGAAAAAGCCCGCCCGGAAGAAGAAGACGGCATGATTCGCGTCAGTGGAGTCTGAATCCCAGTAATAATCGAGACATGCCGGGGTATCTCGATTTCAATGGCGAGATAAAAAAAATAATATCGAACACCCCTTTCAGCGTCGAAATCCCGCGATTGTTAAGAAAATTGGCCTCAATGTTATCTATGTTGTGTTTATTTTGCACAGCTAGAGGCGGGCAAATGCTCAATACGGGGGCAACTCCTTACACGCGAAAATTTCAGGGGTATATCGCCGCCATGCAGAGGGGTTCTGCATCCTTCTCTTGATTGGAGTAACTGAAATGAACACCACTCTCCGCGTTGTATTTGGCGCCGCAATTGCAGCCACCACGCTGGCATCCGCCGCCGCCGCGCAAAACGTATTCTCCGGAACTAACATTGCCGAAGACCGCATCGAAGATCTGATGGAAGACATCGAAGACGATGCCGACCGCGATCTGGACCGGTTTGGCAACGAAGGCCGCCCGCAGGGTTTCACCGGTTCGTTCGCTCTTCGCGGTATCGCGAACTCGGGCAACACCGACAGCGTCGACGTCGGTATCGGAACTGCTCTGAACTACGTCCAGGGCGTCAACGGCTACGAGCTTCAGTTGAGCTACACCTATGGCGAAGACGACGGTTCGAAGAACGAAGAAAGCCTGTTCTACGGGTTTGAATACACACGTGACCTGACACCGGTTATCTTTGGTTTCGCCAAAGTTCAGGGTTCGGTCGATGAGTTCTCGTCGTTCGAGAACGACACGTTCGTCAGCTTCGGCGCTGGCTACCGCATCTTCAACGAAGCAGATCGTCAGTGGTCGGTTCAAGCCGGTCCCGGCTATCGTTTCGCCGAACTGAGCGACGTTGCATCGGCTGACATCAGCGAAGGCGCGTTCGGTCTTTCTTCGGATTACGCTCAGAAGCTGACCGACACCGTGTTCCTCACCAACGACACCGACATCATCACGTCGAGCTCGGACACCGTTGTTTACAACGACCTGGCCATCAGTGTTTCGATGACGGACGCGCTTGCACTTCGCACCAGCGTTCTGACCGAATACCACACCGATCCCGAGCCCGGGTTCAAAAGCACCGACAACACGTTCGGCGTCTCGGTCGTCTATTCGTTCAACTAAGCTGTCCACGTCCCTCGTGTGACACAGCAAGATTTATAAGGGGCGTCAGCGCAAGCTGGCGCCCCTTTCGTATGCCGCACTGCGGCAATTGACTTCCACCGACGCTGGCGTCAAGAAACAACGCAGGCAGAAGCGAGGGAGCACGCGCATGAAGAAGGTCTTTTCCGACGCAACCGAGGCTCTGCACGGACTTCTGCACGACGATATGCTGATTGCGTCCGGCGGCTTCGGCCTTTGCGGCATTCCCGAACTTCTGCTTCAGGGGATCAAGGAAAGCGGCGTCAAGAATCTGACCTTCGCATCCAACAACGCCGGCGTTGATGATTTCGGTATCGGCATTCTTTTGCATACAAGACAGGTCAGGAAGATGATCTCGTCCTATGTCGGCGAGAATGCCGAATTCATGCGCCAATATTTGTCCGGCGAATTGGAACTCGAATTCAACCCACAAGGCACTTTGGCCGAACGGATGCGCGCTGGCGGCTGTGGTATTCCAGGTTTCTACACCAAGACCGGCGTCGGAACCGTGATTGCCGAGGGCAAGGAGCACAAGGATTTCGACGGCGAGACCTATATCCTTGAGCGCGGGATCGTTGCGGATCTGGCGATCGTCAAGGCGTGGAAGGCGGACGACACCGGCAACCTCGTCTTCCGCAAAACGGCCCGAAATTTCAATCCGCCCGCAGCGATGTGTGGACGCGTCTGCGTGGCCGAGGTCGAAGAGATCGTCCCGCGCGGCTCGCTTGATCCCGACTGCATTCACCTGCCCGGCATCTATGTGCACCGCATGTTCCAGGGCGAGCACGAAAAGCGCATCGAACAACTCACGACACGCAAGCGGGAGGAAGCCTGATGCCCTGGGATCGTAACCAAATGGCCGAACGGGCCGCGCAGGAACTTGAAGACGGCATGTACGTCAACCTCGGCATCGGAATCCCGACGCTGGTTGCGAACTACGTCGGCGACAAGGACATCACGCTACAATCCGAGAATGGCATGTTAGGGATGGGTCCGTTTCCGTTCGAGGGCGAAGAAGACCCAGACCTGATCAACGCGGGCAAGCAGACGATCACCGAACTGAGCCGGACCGCTTATTTCGACAGTGCGACCAGCTTCGGCATGATCCGCGGCGGCAAGATCGCAGCCGCGATCCTTGGCGCGATGGAAGTCAGCGAAAAGGGCGATCTGGCGAATTGGATGATCCCCGGCAAGCTGGTCAAGGGCATGGGCGGCGCGATGGATCTTGTCGCCGGCGTCGGTCGCGTGATCGTTGTCATGGACCACACCAACAAGCACGGCGAAAGCAAAGTGTTGAAGGAATGCACGTTGCCGCTGACCGGCAAGGGTGTGGTTGACCGCATCATAACGAATCTTGGCGTGCTGGACGTCACCCACAAGGGCCTGCACATCGTTGAATGTGCGGACGGGGTTACAAAGGACGACATTCGCGACGCGACCGAGGCCACGGTTGTCTGATTTCGAGATCAGCAAGGAAGTCGACGGCAACCGCGGACGCTATGTCCTGATGAAAGACGGCGACGCGGCGGAACTGACGTTTTCGATCACATCACCGACGATGGTGATTGCCGATCACACCGGTGTACCTGCCCAATTGCGTGCATCCGGTGCCGGGCGCGCCCTTGTCGAACGAATGGTCGCAGACGCCCGCGCCGAGGGATTCCGCATCGTTCCGCTTTGTCCGTTCGTGAACGCAGAGCGTCGAAAGCACTCCGAATGGGCGGACGCATTCAACGTATGATACAGTGGACCGTGCATCTGCACAAAATCGCCACGAAAACTGTTCTTCCCTTCGAAACAACACCATATTCCTGCCCAAATCTGTCTCTAAGCGACAGTCAATGGCTATGAGCAATCCGCCGTATTCCCCTCGTGTAACCAGCGCCGCGGCACCGTCGCGGCGCTGGCGCGATGTGGCGTTGCTCGCAGGTCTTGTTGTTCTTGTCGTCGCCGGACTGGCCGGGCTTGCTGCCGCCACCGGATGGGAAGAGACCATGAACGGTCTGTCCCGATTGACGGCGGGCGAACTGGGCGCCCTGCTCGCGCTCAGTCTCGTCAACTACCTATTCCGCGGCGTGCGCTGGCATCTCTTTGCGTGGCGGCTGAACCTGCCGACAGGATTCGCGCAGAATATCCGCCATTTTCTCGGTGGATTCGCCATGTCTGTCACCCCCGGCCGCGTCGGTGAACTGGTGCGAATGCGCTGGATCAGGCGCGAAACTGGGTGGCCGTTTGAAAAGACAGCGCCGCTGGTGCTGGTCGATCGTGCGGCGGATCTTGGCGCAATGGCACTTCTACTGGCGCTGTCGGTCTCGCAATCCATGACCGGCGTGACAGGCGCGGCACCGGTGGCGGTTCTCGCCCTGATCGCCGCAATAGTCGCAACGCGCCCGGTTCTGCTGAAGGCAGTCGGGGACGCAGGTCACCGCTTGAGCGGCAAGCGGTTGCCACGGTTGTTCGCGCGCGTGCGCCGGGCCGCGAAATCGCTGTCGTCCTTCACAGGCCCCGGCACATTGCTAGCGGCAGGCGCTCTCGGCGTTGTCGGGTGGATGGCCGAGGGCTACGCATTCTATCTGTTGCTGATGTGGATGGGTGCGGGTGTCGAGCTTTGGGCCGCGCTCGGAATTTTCATCTTCGCAACGCTTGCCGGCGGATTGACCGGCGCTCCCGGCGGTTTGGGCGGGGCGGAAGCCGCAATGGTCGGGCTGCTCGCGCTTCAGGGTGTACCGCTCGATATCGCACTGCCGGCAACCCTGATCATCCGCGTCACAACGCTATGGTTCGCGATCGGAATCGGCCTGTTGGTCTTCCCGTTCGCCGAACGACATTCAAAAAAGGCGACACATGCGCTGGAAATCAACTGAATACGCCGGCTGGGGCCGGGTTCATCGCGCGCAAGGCAAAGTCGCACGACCCGAGCGGGCGTCGACATTGGCCGCGCTCGTCAAAACCGCGCCTGCACCCGCCATCGGGATGTGCCGCTCTTACGGCGACGCCTGTCTGAACGACGGCGGTTCGGCCATCGACATGACGCGCATGGACCGGGTTCTGGACTTTGACGCAACGACCGGGCTGCTTCATGTCGAGGCTGGCGCCCAAATTGGTCAGTTGGCGCGGCTGTTCGCGCCAAAAGGCTGGCTGCCGCCGGTCATGCCCGGCACCGGCTTCGCGACAATCGGCGGTGCGGTCGCGATGGACGTTCACGGCAAGAACCACCACGGCGCCGGATCGTTCGGGTGCCACGTCGACGAAATGACGCTAATGACCACGAAGGGGCCAAAGGTGCTCAATTCGCAAAAGCAGGCGGCGCTGTTCAAGGCTACCGTGGGCGGTCTTGGTCAAACTGGTCCAATCCAGTCGGTCAAGGTGAGGATGCTGAAAGCCAAGGGCGACGTGATAGTCGTGACCGAACGGCGGGTCGACGGCTGGAGCGAATTCATCGCGCTGCTGGATGCGTCGGACGCGACCTATTCGGTTGGCTGGATCGACGCCACCGCGCGAGGCGACGCGCTTGGACGCGGCATTCTGGAAGAAGCAGAAACCGGGGGCGGGCTGGTTCCGCCGCCTAAAAAGTCGAAGCGTATTCCATTCGACGCCCCCGGATTTACGCTGTCGCCCGGTGTCGTGCGAACGTTCAATGCCGCTTATTGGCGCCGCGTTCCAGACCGTGGCCGCACCGTGGTCAAGCCAATTGACGACTTCTTCTTTCCGCTCGACAAGATCCACGACTGGAATCGGCTATATGGCAAGTCAGGTTTTCACCAGTTCCAGTGCGTCGTTCCGATCACGTCGGTCGATGCACTTCGCGACATGCTGGAAGACATCGCGGTGTCTGGCCTCGCCTCACCGCTCGCCGTTCTGAAACGGATGGGGCCGGGACGTGCCGGTTATATGTCGTTCCCGATGGAAGGGTATACGCTCGCTGTCGACTTCCCGAACCGGAACGGTGCCGAGCGCGTGATACGAACGCTTGAAGCGCGGACCGCCGAAGCGGGCGGCCGCATCTATCTTGCTAAGGACGCGCTGTCGGGACCTGACCTTGTGCGCAGCATGTATCCCGAGCATGGGGCGTGGTTGAAAGCCGTCACCAAGGCAGACCCCGAAGGTGCCTATGCGACCAATCTGGTGCGTCGACTGAAGCTGAGGAGCGTGTGATGGCGGAAACCTGGATCATAATCGGGGCGACATCGACAATTGCACGCGCGTTCGCCCGCAAGGCGGCGATGCGCGGAGACGGACTAATTCTGGCCGGCCGCGATCTCGCTGATTTGAAAGCCACCGCGTCTGATTGTCTGGCACGCGGCGCACCACGCGCCGAGACATTCACCTTTGATGTCCGCAAGGCCACGTCGTTCGAACCTATCCTGAAACGTGCGGCAGGAATCGAAGGCACGATAAGCGCGGCGGTGTTCGTGGGCTCGATGCCGCCACAGGAAGACATCGACGCCGATCCGACCCTGATCGAGGGAACCGTGATCGACAGCTTCACGGGCCCGGCGCAGTTTCTGTCCGCACTGGCACCTCTGGTAGAACTGCGCGGCGGTGGAACGATTGTCGGCGTGGGTTCGGTTGCAGGTGATCGCGGGCGCTTGGGCAACTACGTCTACGGAGCCGCGAAAGCTGGCTTTCACACCTATCTGTCGGGTTTGCGCAATCGGCTCGGTCGTTCCGGCGTTCATGTCGTGACCGTCAAACCGGGCACGGTCGATACTGCAATGACCTGGGGGATGGACGCCCTGCCCCTGCTGTCGCAGCCGGAAAAGGTCGCCGAGGATATTTTTCGCGCCGTCGACAAGAAGCGTAACGTGATCTACACGCCAGCGATCTGGTGGCCGATCATGACGATTATCCGGCTGATTCCCGAGGCGATCTTCAAAAAGCTGAAGATCTAGCCGCCGCGCACCATCTGCGAACCGACGAACACACATCCGTCGGTGACAAGCTCTGGCGGCGTCAGGCACAATCCGCGTGCGATGGTCCACGCCGCCAGTACCTTGGGCACATAGCCCCTCGTTTCTTCGTAAGGCGGCACGCCCTGATGTTTGGTGACCGCGCCCTCCCCGGCATTGTATCCGGCAAGCGCCAGCACAGGATCGCGGTTGAACTCTTTCAGCAGCCAATCAAGATAGGCCACGCCACCGCGGATGTTCTGACGGGCGTCCATGCTGTTGGTCACACCAAAGCGCTTGGCGGTGCCGGGCATCAACTGCATGAGCCCTTGCGCGCCCGCATGACTTACAGCGTCGCTGCGCCCCGCGCTTTCGACAGCAATAACGGCCAGAACCAAGGCAGGCGAGACGTCCGTCCCGATAGTCGAGGTCAGAATATCGACGCCGTGGCTCTCCGCGATCCGGCGAAGCGACTGAAGTCGCGGAGTGCCGACACGGCTGGCACTGCGTTCGACCAGGCTCACGGCATCGCGGAATCGCAGCGCCGCATCGACACCCGACGCAGGGGACACGACATCCCAATACCAGCCGAAGGCGTTCGCGCCCTCGGGCACCAATCCATCCGGGACCGTGCCGACGGGCGAATTCAGCGCCTCTTCGGGTCTGGCGTCACCAGGACGGCGCGAGTCACCTTCGGGTGTAAGGCGGTAAAGGTCTGCGTTTGGATCTATCTGTACGTTAATTCTTTTAACGACACCTTGCTGCGGTATCGAAACGCGCCGAAACGTGAAATCTCCGCCGATCTTGGACGCAGCAGGCACTTCGGCGACAGGTTCTTCCTGCGCCAAAAGCGGACCGGCAGCCGCAAACGCGCAGGTCACCGCGAGCATTTTCAATGAATTTGCCGTCATCCCGTGCGAACTGCCTGTCCCTTTTGTGTCAGGACTGTCGCAAATAATACGCCTCTAGACCAGTCGTAAGATTGCGATTGTTCACGGGTTGGATAAAGTGATGCGAATTCTGCACCATTGCTTCCTGAATAGTGCGGCGATAAAATATAGTTTCGTTTGATTTCATGTAGTTAAATGGAATTTAACCAGTTCTCAACTAAGCACCAAAATTGTACGAAGGGTGCC
Source organism: Paracoccaceae bacterium (assembly GCA_037968835.1). Lineage (GTDB taxonomy): Bacteria > Pseudomonadota > Alphaproteobacteria > Rhodobacterales > Rhodobacteraceae > JBBKWG01. The sequence continues at coordinate 26,417 of JBBKWG010000026.1, read as the reverse complement.
AAACTCTCGCCCCATTTGAGCGTGCATATGAAGTCCATGCCAAGACGGCAATGGATCGATTGTGAGAGGCCGATCCGCCCAGTCGTCAAGGTAAGACGAAACTGAGCGTATCACCTTTGGAGGGACACACATGAAACTGTTCAACGCTTTTCTTAACGACGAATCCGGTGCCGTAACGGTCGACTGGGTTGTTCTGACCGCTGCCATCGTGGGCCTCGGTATTGCTGTATTGACCTCGGTCGGTGCCGGCACGACGGACCTGGCCGACAAGGTCAGCACCCACATGTCGACACGCGATGTCACCACTACCTACTAAGTGATGCACGGTCGCCTCAAGAATTTCAAAGGCCGCGCTACTTGCGCGGCCTTTGCTGTTTCAATGGGTCGATCTGCAAAAATTCAATCAAACCATGCCTCAGTACGGCCATAGTTATCTGGAACAAAGTGGCTGATTAACTGGTGGTTCGGGTGCGCCCGCATGGGCAGAATAGATGTGGAGTTGAGGATCATGCGCAAATATCTCGCGAGTTTCATCTACGATCAGGATGGCGCGGTCACTGTCGACTGGGTTGTACTGACTGCTGCAATCGTCGGCTTCGGGGCGGCTGTTATCCTGACGATAGCCAATGGCGCGCTCGACCACTCTGCCGGTCTTGGTGCGCATCTGTTGGCGGAAGATGTCACGACTTCGTATTGATGACGGCCCGCGTCGACCGCGACCCTTGTCAACATTGCACGACTTCACCCACTTCCATCCACGATTTCGCCACAATCGGACGGCATCACGGGACCGAAGCCAATGGGTGGCAGGGCCGTATGACACGCCCAAGCCAGAAGAAATGAAAGGTTAAGTCATGCGCATGGTGTTCGGATTTGTCCTATTGATCGGATTGGGCCTTGCAGGCGCCGCCGTCTACATGGCCAAAGGTTTCATCGGACAGCAGCAGGCACAGCTGGCCGAAGCTGAAAGAGCCAAAGAGGCGATTGTTCCCACAGTCGAAGTCTACGTGGTCAACAAGCAGATGCGCTACGGCCAACGCCTTACTATGGAAGACGTCACCACCATCCGCTGGCCCGAGGAAGCAATTCCCGACGGTGCCTTCACATCGGAAGAACAACTGTTCCCGAAAGGACCGGAAGTTCAGCGCTCTGTTCTCAGAACGATGGAGCCGACGGAAGCCGTCATGGCCATCAAGGTGACGGGCCCCGGCGAGGATGCAGGCGTCTCGTCGCGACTTTCCAAGGGCATGCGCGCCTTCGCGATCCGCACCGACGTGACATCCGGCGTCTCGGGATTTTTGCGCCCCGGCGACCGGGTCGACATCTATTGGACAGGTGTGGGTGCAAATGGTCAGGGCGTGACGAAACTTATCGACGCCAATATCCGGCTGGTCGCAATCGACCAATCCGCCGACGAAGACCGAAACAGCCCGACGGTTGCACGCACAGTCACGGTCGAGATCTCGTCGCGGCAAGTTGCGTCGCTGGCCCAGGCTCAGGCAACCGGTCGCCTGTCGCTTTCACTCGTCGGCGCTGACGATCTCACGATTTCGGAAACAGTAGAAATCGATCAAAGCCAGCTACTGGGGGTTGTACAGGAACGGGTGGTCGAAGCGCCCAAGGAACAAGTTTGTACCGTGCGGCGTCGCAACGGCGAGGAAATCGTCGAAGTTCCAATCCCTTGCACCAACTGATTTTTCAACAAACGACAAACGACGCGCCACCACATCCGGTGGCGCGTTGCCGTTTGGACGCAATGTTTGGAAAGTGTGTTGCGACTTATCCACATAAGGTTCCGCATTCAACGCCCTGATTGTTGCAAAAAATATCCCCCTACCGCATCGTGCGCGTTATAAGGGCAGAGAGACCCGGTAACTGAGGCGTGATCGGAAAGGCAGGTCACATGACTTTGAATCGATTCATGAAGGCAACGCTATTGAGCTTTGCCATTACAGCTACGGCTGTTTCCCAAGGTGGGGCGCAGTCACTTACAGTCATGCAGGGAGAGGTCTCTACGGCGTTGCAGGTTCCAATGAACCGCGCAGTTGTCGTCGAGGCAGAAAATCCTTTTGCAGAGCTAAGCATTGCAAATCCGGGCATCGCCGACATTTCGACGCTTTCGGATCGTACAATTTATGTTCTCGGAAAAGCACCGGGTCGCACGACCCTGACACTACTAGGGCCGGACGGCCGCCTGATCACCAACGTCGAAGTTCAGGTCACGCCGGATATCGCGGAATTCAAAGAGCGTCTTCGGCAAATCCTGCCGGGCGAACCGATTGAGGTCCGTACAGCCAATGACGGCATCGTTCTTTCCGGTGTCGTATCCTCGATCGCACGTCTTGATCGCGCGATTGACCTGGCAAACCGCTATGCACCCGGTCGGGTGTCCAACCTCATGGTTGTCGGCGGCACGCAGCAGGTCATGCTGAAAGTCCGGTTCGCTGAAGTTCAGCGGTCGGTTCTCAAGAACCTCTCGGCAGGTCTGAATATCATCGAAGCCGGCAGCGACGCTTCCATCTCGGCAGCATCCGGTTCCGGCGCATTGGTACCAGGCACATCACTTGGCGGCTCTGACTCGACAGTTCTGAACCTCGACAACTCGGCCTTCGGTCAGTTCGGCGTTGGTTTCGAAGTCGGGAGCGTGGCGTTCGGTGTCCTTCTCGAGGCACTGGAAACGAAAAGCCTCGTTCGCACTCTTGCCGAGCCTAACCTGACAGCACTCAGCGGTCAGGAAGCCAGCTTCCTTGCCGGTGGCGAGTATCCGATCCCGATCACTGACACAGATGGCAGCGTGACGATCGAATACAAACCGTTCGGTGTTCAACTAAGCTTCACTCCGCGCGTGGTCGACGGCCACCGCATCAACCTGGAACTGAATGCGGCCGTGTCGGCCATCGACGTCGGCACCTCGGTTACCGCTTCGGGCATCTCGGTCAACGGCTTTACCCGCCGTGAAACCCAGACCACGGTTGAAATGCTGGACGGGCAGAGCTTCGCAATTGCAGGCCTGCTACAGGACGACTTCAACGATGCGGCGGCGCAGGTGCCGTGGCTCGGTGATGTTCCAATCCTGGGCGCATTGTTCCGCAGCTCAAGCTACGAGCGCAATCAATCGGAACTGGTCGTGATCATCACGCCACACCTTGTGACCCCGACCCGGGGCGAGGCACTGGCGCTGCCGACCGACCGCGTGCGACCGCCCACCGAATCCGAGTTGTTCCTCTTTGGTAAAACTGCTGGCAGCGCAAACAGGCCCCGTACGGGTGCCGCGGCCGAAGTTGCCAAACAGGACTTCACCGGTTCCTACGGCTACGTGATGGAGTGAGACACATGACCATGAACATCAAAACCCTATTGGTCGGGGCAAGTGCGCTCGCTCTGACTGCCTGTGGAGACGCCCAGTTCGGCCAATCCTGGAACCAGGAAGCGGGAGCGTTCATCGACGAGGGTGGCTTTGGCAACCCAACGATGAACAACACCCAAATCCAGAACGGTGACCTGCAGTTCCTTGCAAACCTGAACCAGCGGTTTGCAGCGGAAGTGCCGACGATGGTCACGTTCGAGTTCGACAGGACCACGCTGGACGCGGATGCACAGGCCATTCTGCGCGAGCAGGCTGACTGGATCCGTCAATTCCCGGAAATCCGGTTCAGCGTATATGGCCACACCGACGCTGTAGGCTCGAACGCCTACAACGAAGGTCTCGGACGACGCCGTGCGCAAACCGTGGTGAACTACCTTGTAAGCCAGGGTGTTAACCGCGCACGTCTGAAAGCATTGGTTTCGTTCGGCGAAACGCGTCCGGTCGTCGCGACAAGCGATCCGGAACGCCGTAATCGTCGGACCGTAACCGAAGTGTCCGGTGTCGTTCAAAGCCACCCGATGGTGCTGAACGGCAAGTACGCCGAGGTGATTTTCCGCGAGTATGTCCGCAGCGCAGTTCCGCAAGCGGGCGGTGAAGTGGGTGGTGGCATTGCCGCGATCGAAGGCCAAGCCTCTAACTAAACACTACAAGCAACTATTTCGAAAGGGCGGCCACTGGCCGCCCTTTCCCGTTTTACCGTCGCTCAATACCGAATAATTACGGTTTTTTAGCCTCAATGTCGCCAATATTGCCGGTCAGCTTCCGACAAGGAGAAGATCCGTACGCCGAGATTCGGAGCGCGGTCTTTCTCTGCCGGAAGAACCAGTCTCCGTATCCGCGGGGACCCCGGGAAAGGACTAGAGGGTATGACGAGCAACGCTGCGTTACAGGATGAACCCGCGCCGATTGTGGCCTGCACAATCAGTCGCGACGTACAGAACTTCGACCTGCTGATCGAAGATATGGAAGCCGAGTGCGGCGAAGACTGGGGTGACCTGTCATTCGAAGACGCCGCCCTCTTTCTCAATCAGCCCGAAGCTGATGCGCTGGAATTCGTTGCGCTCGCGATGGATCAGGACGACGAGGAAAACATCTCGGACATTTCCGATCTCGTGAAGGCCGCGAAAGACCGTAACATCAAAGTGCTCGTCATCGCCGAAGAAGTAAGCCCGATCGCGCTGCACCAGTTGCTGAAGCTCGGGGCACAGGAATTCGTCCCCTACCCGCTTCCCGACGGCGCCTTGCACGACGCGATCGAGCGGATGCGACGGCTCGCCGCGCTTGGCAATGTCAGCGATGTTCCCGAAGCGATGCGAACCAAGATCAAAGCCACCGGCGACAAGGACGGCGTCGTCCTTCCGGTCCAGGGTCTTGCCGGCGGCACCGGCTGCACGACATTCGCGGTCAATCTTGCCTGGGAACTGGCCTGCATAGATGACGGCGATGACGCACCGCGCGTCTGTCTCATTGACCTTGATCTGCAGTTCGGTTCGGTCTCGACATACCTTGATCTTCCCCGGCGCGAAGCGGTCTTCGAACTGCTGCAGGACACCGCGTCGATGGACAGCGACAGCTTCATGCAGGCGCTGCTGACCTTCAACGAACGTCTGCACGTTCTGACCGCACCCAGCGAATTGATCCCGCTCGACATGATCAATCCGGAGGACGTCCAGAAGATCATCGAGGTCGCCCGCACCAATTTCGACTACGTTGTCGTCGACATGCCGCAGTCAGTCGTCCTGTGGACCGAGACTGTTCTGAACGCCGCGCACGTCTATTTCGCAATGACCGAACTCGACATGCGCTCGGCACAGAACACGCTGCGTGTCATCCGTGCGCTCAAGGGTGAAGAACTGCCGATCGAAAAGCTGCGGTACGTTCTCAATCGCTCGCCGAAATTCACAGACCTGACCGGCAAGAGCCGCGTCAAGCGGATGGCTGAAAGCCTGGACATCAAGATCGACCTTTTGATGCCGGACGGCGGCAAACAGGTTGTGCAGTCCAATGATCACGGCCTGCCGCTGTCGGAAGTCGCGACCAAGAACCCGCTTCGCAAGGAAATCCAGAAACTTGCACAATCCGTGCATGCAACGAACCTGCTGGCCGCCGAAGGCGCCTGACGGACAAAGGAGAGAGCCGTTGTTCTCGAAGTACAAAAAAAGTGGCGATCAGGGTGGGAAGCCAGGAACGCCGGAACTCAAAAGCATCCCGGGTGGCCAGATTGCGGCCCCGGCAAATGCCGTCGCAACGCAGGCAACCAAAGCCGACAGCGTAAAAAGACGCAATGTCAGCCGCGTACCGGCACAGCCGACGCCGCAGGACAAGGAAAAGAAGCGCAAGGAGCGTTTGGGCGAGATAAAGCTCGAATTGCACAAGCGCCTTCTCGACAACCTCAATCTTGGTGCCTTGGAGACCGCAACTGAAAGCGACCTTCGCGCAGAGATCGTCGCCATTTCCGGCGAAGCGCTCGATGAAATGGGCGTGGTGCTGAACCGCGAGGAACGGGCCCTACTCAATCAGGATCTTTACGACGAAGTTACGGGTCTCGGCCCGCTGGAACCGCTTCTGAAAGACGACACGATCAACGACATTCTGGTGAACGGCCCGCAACAGGTTTTCATCGAACGCTCCGGCAAGCTGGAACTGACCGACACGACGTTCAAGGATGAACGCCACCTGCTGCGGATCATCGACAAGATCGTCTCGGCGGTGGGTCGTCGCGTCGACGAATCAAACCCCTACGTCGACGCCCGCCTTGCCGACGGCTCTCGTTTCAACGCGATGGTGCCGCCGATCGCGGTGGACGGTTCGCTGGTCTCGATTCGTAAGTTCAAGAAAGAGAAGCTGAGCATTGACGATCTAGTCAATTTCGGCGCCTTCACCGAAGAAATGGCAGCGTATCTTCAAGCCGCCGTCGCCACTCGCCTGAACATCATCGTTTCCGGCGGTACGGGCTCTGGTAAGACGACGACGCTGAACGCCCTGTCTTCGTTCATCGACAACGACGAACGCATCCTCACGATCGAGGATACGGCGGAACTTCAACTCCAGCAGACGCACGTGGGCCGGATGGAAAGCCGTCCGCCCAACGTCGAAGGCAAGGGCGCCGTCAGTCAGCGCGATTGTTTGCGGAACGCGCTGCGGATGCGACCCGACCGCATCATCGTCGGTGAGACGCGTGGCGAAGAAGTCATCGACATGCTCCAGGCCATGAACACCGGCCACGACGGGTCGATGACGACGATCCACGCCAACAGTGCGCGCGATGGGGTCAGCCGTCTGGAAAACATGATCGCGATGGCCGGCATCGAAATGCCGCTCAAGGCCGTGCGCTCGCAGATCTCGTCGGCCGTCAACCTGATCGTTCAGGCAAGCCGCCTTCAGGACGGCTCGCGCCGTATGGTGTCGATCACCGAAGTCACCGGCATGGAGGGCGAAGTCATCTCGATGCAGGAAGTGTTCCGCTACCAGCGTGTGGGTCTTACGCCGGACAACAAGATCATCGGCCACTTCACGGCCACGGGTGTGCGAAGCCACTTTTCCGAGCGATTCCGGATGTGGGGTTACGACCTGCCCGCCAACATATTTGAACCCTTCGCGGCGGAGTAGACTTCATGGTTATCAGTGCAGAACCACTCATTTATGGCCTGATCTTTATCGCCGTACTTGCCTTGGTGCAGGGCATTTACCTGACGGTGTTCGGCAAATCGATCAGCCTCAACAGTCGCGTCAACCGCCGACTCGAGATGCTCGAGAAGGGAGCCGGGCGCGAACAGGTGCTGGAACAACTCCGCAAGGAAATGTCCCAGCACATGAAGTCGAAGTCGATTCCGCTTTATGCGATTCTGGCCGAAAAGGCGCAAAAGGCGAATATTGCGTTCACGCCCAGTCAGTTGATCATGGTCATGGGCATCCTGAGCGTCGTGGCCTTCTTCGGTCTGACATTCGGAACCGGCGCCTCGTTGCCGATCCGCATGGTTCTGGCCGTCATGATGGGGGTCGGCGCTGTCTTTGTCTGGGTCAACAACACCGCCAAGAAACGCCTGTCGATGATGGAGGAACAGCTTCCCGATGCGGTCGAATTGATGGTGCGATCTCTGCGCGTCGGCCACCCCTTCTCATCGGCCCTTCAGATCGTCGCAAAGGAAGTCCCCGACCCGCTTGGAACGGAAATGGGTGTTATCTCGGACGAGGCGGCCTATGGCCGTGACGTCGGAGAGGCGCTTAAGGCGATGGCCGAACGAATGGACATGCAGGACCTTCGCTTTCTTGCGGTTGCGGTAAGCATTCAGCAGACCTCGGGCGGCAACCTGGCCGAAATCCTCGACGGCCTCGCAAAGGTCATCCGCTCGCGTTTCAAGCTGTTTCGTCGGGTCCGCGCAATTACTGCCGAAGCTAAGTGGTCCGGCATGTTCCTGTCGCTTTTCCCGATCGTGGCGCTGGTGATGATCAACGTGATCCAGCCGAATTATTATGATGACGTAAAAGAGACATCGGCGTTCATCCCCGCGTGTCTCGTCGTCGCAGGCTTTCTCGTCGTGAATATTTTCGTGATGAGAGCCCTGGTGAACATCAAGGTATAGACAATGGAAATCCTGGACCAAGTTAACGCGATCCTGACCGAGAATTTCGGCGAACTGGGACCGCTGCTGGTAATCGGCGTTCTGGGCATGTTCCTGGTTCTGCTGACCCTGCCGATCCTTCTGAAAAAGCGAAATGATCCTCTGGACAGGCTCCGCGAGGCCGCCCGCGAAAGCGCTTCGGAATCCAGCGACAACAAGGCCAAGCTACGGCGTGGAACCGGCAAGAAAGACAAGCTCGAAAAGTACTCGACCTTTCTGGAGCCCAAAGACGCCAAGGAATACTCCGCCGTCAAACTGAAGCTGTTGCAAGCGGGATATCGGTCGAAAGATGCCGTGCGCGGTTATCACTTCCTCCAGTTTGCACTCGGCATCAGCTTCCTTCTGCTCGGCGTGATCTACGCCATCTACAACAGCGCCACCGGCGAACCGTCGACGAAGTCCCTGATCCTGTCGATCATCATTCCGGGTGCCGCAGGCTATATGCTGCCGAAGTACTGGGTCACACGACGCCAGACTGCCCGTCAGGAAGAAATCACCAACGGCTTCCCCGACGCGCTGGACATGATGCTGGTCTGTGTGGAAGCGGGTCAGTCGCTGGACCAGTCGATCATTCGGGTCAGCAAGGAAATCCGCGCCGGTTATCCCGCGCTTGCCGACGAATTCCAAATGGTCTCGCAGGAAATGAAGGCAGGCAAGGACAGGATCAGCGTTCTGCGCGATATGTCAGAGCGTGCGGGCGTCGCGGATGTGGCCAGTTTCGTGACCGTGTTGATCCAATCGTCGAGCTTCGGCACGTCGATCGCCGATGCACTGCGGGTTTATGCGTCGGAAATGCGCGACAAACGGGTAATGCGCGCCGAAGAGAAGGCAAACACCTTGCCGACCAAGATGACCCTCGCCACAATGATGCTGACAGTACCTCCGCTTTTGATCATCCTGATCGGGCCGTCGATCTACAACATCGCGACCACATTGAGTGAGGCGAACTTCTAAGGGGCAGAATGGCCGTCCGGAAATTTTATCTAGCTGTCGCCATGGCGTCAGCACTGACCGCCTGTGACAACACAGGCGGTCTTCGCCAATCCGAGAACAGCCCGTTCGCGCCGACGACAACGGACAGCGAAGTCAATTCCGTTGACGGGTTGACCGTCGGGCACCGGCTGATGGAGGCCGGCGAATACGAACTGGCTTTGAAGGCCTATCTGCGTGCCGCCGCCGAACAAGGCGTCAACGTCGATGTGCTGTCGGCAATCGGCTCCGCCAACCTTCAACTCGGTCGTCTGGGGCAGGCCGAACAAATCCTGCGACGCGCCACGGAAGTCGATGAAACGTTCCCGCCAGCGTGGAATAATCTGGGCGTTGTTCTCATGGAACGCGGCGAGTATGGCGAAGCCAGCCGGGTTTTCAGACTGGCCTTTGCGCTCGACAGTGGACAAAGCGCGGAAATCCGCAAGAACCTGCGCTTAGCGCTCGCAAAACTTGAAAATCCTGCGTATTCTGTCCCGCAAAATGAGTTCCGTCTGGTGCGGCGCGGTCCCGGGTTCTACCGGATCCTGACGACACCCGAATCCCCTTGAGAGGGATCGCAAGGCGGCGGGCGAGCAGCAAAGGGACCAAAAGTCATGCGTTACGTTGGAATTTTCACTCTGTTAGCCGCAAGCGCGGTCGTGCTTGCCGGGTGTCAGCGAGGCCCCTCGGATGCCGAGGTGGAACGTGCATTGAAAGACGTCAATGTCATCGACGAAACGAACCTCAACGACGTCATGCTGACGGTCGCTGATCCGAACGAGGCCGTAACCTACTTTCAGCGCACCCTCGCCCAGAATCCTGGCCGTATCGACTTGCACCGCGGTCTGGCAATTTCTCTGATCCGCGCCAACAAGCCGACAGCCGCGGCGCAGGCATGGGGCAACGTGCTGGAACTGCCCGGAGCAACGCAGGATGACCGGGTCGAATATGCCGACGCGCTTATTCGCTCCAACAAGTGGGACCAGGCCGAAGCCCAACTGAACCAGGTGCCGCCGACCCACGAGACCTTCAAACGCTACCGCCTTGAAGCCATGATTGCGGATGCCAACAAAGCGTGGACGAAGGCCGATAGTTTCTACGAGATTGCGGTTGGCCTGACCACAAAGCCTTCGGGCACACTCAACAACTGGGGCTACAGCCAATTGTCGCGTGGCAATTATGTCGAGGCCGAACGCCTGTTCGGCGAAGCGTTGACTTATGACTCGACCCTTTACACGGCCAAGAACAACCTCGTTCTGGCCCGCGCGGCCCAACGCCGCTACGATATGCCAGTTGTTCCGATGACCCAGATCGAGCGGGCACAATTGCTTCACACCGCCGCGCTGAGTGCGATCAAGCAAGGCGACCTCGCAACCGGCAAGAGCCTTTTGGGCGAAGCGATCAGCACCCATCCACAGCATTTCGACGCCGCAGTCCGCAGCCTTGAAGCCCTGGAAAACAACGTCACAAACTGACGGAGCGCCAACAATGGTCATTGAACCGACCACTGCGGCGTGGTTCCTGCCGTTTGTCATCCCCATCGTCATCTGGGTCGCGTGGAGCGACATGGCGACCATGAAGATCCCCAACAAGGCAGTGATGGCGCTTTTGGTTGTCTATGTCGTCGTCGGGCTTGTCGCTGTGCCGAGTTTCTCGGAATACCTTTGGCGATATGCCCATTTTGCGGTGGTGCTTGTCATCACCTTCCTGCTCAACTTGCTGCGCCTGATCGGTGCCGGTGACGCAAAGTTTGTGGCCGCGATGGCGCCTTTCATCGCCTATTCCGATGCTTATCCGTTCATGTTCCTGCTTGGCGGGATCATCATTGCTGCCTTCGTTGTGCACCGGACAGTCAAGTCAGTGCCCAGCCTGCGGGCGCGCGTTGCGGATTGGGAAAGCTGGAACCGGCGCGAGTTTCCGATGGGCTTCGCGCTGGCACCTGCACTGTTGATCTACCTGCTGATCGGATTGTTCGGCGCCTGAGGCAGTGCGAAAAGCGCATAGAGATCGTTGTCGCGCACCAGCCGCAGATCCAGATTCGCCGCATTCAGCTCGCGGACCATAATCCCGCGCATACGCATGAGGAAACTGCATTTCGGGACAAGAACGTAGTCGGCATTTTCGATTCCGCTCAGGTCTCCGTAATACCAGGGCGCACCATTTTGAAGCGGCGCGAACGGCTCGAACAACCAGAACGAAGACAATATGTCGGTCGTATAGATCTGGCTCCCATCAGGCACCCCAGCGGCGGTCAGGTCAGCACCGATTTCACGCAGCAACGCGGTCGATCCGGCGATGAGTTCGCATTCGGGAAACTCGACCCCGCCGAGGGTCAATGGCGACGGCCGCCCGACGATTTCCGCATATCGCGCCCACGGCGAACCGGGGCTATCCAAAGCGACTTCAGCGGTCATGGTGTTGCCGCGGTCGATATTCACGCGGATGTCCGAATGCTCGGGACGTGACGGCAGCATCGGCTGAAACTGTGCTTCCCGCGCCGCGTAGTGCTTGATCGGAGACAGCGCGAGATTAAGCGCCGAAGGCAGAAAAATCGCTCCGGCGGCGATGGCAACTGCCGTTAAAGCCAAGTGCATATCCATTCCGGACGCCACTTGGACCCCAACCGGCGGCCTTAACGTCAGTATGGCGGCGATCAGGAAAATGAGCCACTGAGGATCATTTCCGGAATTCTGCCAGGTAATGAAAACGAACCCCGGCAAAAGCAACGCCAGAACCAATGCTCGCCGATTATCGCCAGCGCGGCGCAGAAAGACCGCCGCCAGATAGCCCACGCCCAGCGCCCCAATATAGGCTGGACCCGCGATTATTTCCTTCAATGGAATGCCCGTGTGCGGACGCACTTCGGAATCCGAAACGTTCAAGAGGTCCGAAAAATACGCCAGCCAGAACCCCAACCCGTAAAACGCCATCATGATTGCACCCACAACCAGCCCAGCCGAAATCGCCCAAATCAACGTGCGCGTCCGCCCGTCGATTACCAAGGCGACCAGGATTGCAGGTGCCAGTCCCACGAAAAAGGTGATCTTCAACAAGACAATCGTTGCGAGAAGTCCCCCGATGATTATCCCATCAAGGACCGGAAACGCCCGACCGCGCGGTGGTAGAAGAACAAGCGCCAGCACGATGAACGAGATTGACCAAGCCCAGCGGTTGTAGTGCATTGAAATCGAAATGTTTGCGTTGGCGGTTCCGTAGGTCAGCGCCAGAACCAGCCAAAGCGACGCAATCGCGAACCCGAACGCGACACGGGACGGCATGCGCGACCACGCGGCGTACCAGATCAACGGCAGCAACAGCGCGGCCACCAGGACCTGCGCCGAAAGCACGGCCATGCCGATTCCCATGTCGCTTTCAAGAAACCAGACCATCGGCAGGAACGCGAATATTCCCAGCGGCGTCACGAAATCGACATGTGGCCTGAGGCCGAGTTGCATCCGCAAAAGGACGTCGAGCAAATGATAGGTGTCACCCTCTTGTGCCGTTACAAAAAGACCGCCTTTGGACAGAAGAATGCCACCGATCAAGGCCACAAACAGCGCGAGTGTAACAAACAAAACGACAGGATTTGGCCTGCTCATTCCTCAACCTTTTCCATTTTTTGGCCACATTAGCCGGTCATGTTCGACGCAGCAAAGGTATGTCGCGGCTTATTGTCCAAAATCGGGCAACGGCGCAACGGACTGAAAAAGGTATGAGGCACCAATAATACCATGAATATGCAACCAACGAACGTTCTTGCTCCGCCCGCGCCGCGTTCAATCGAAGGCATGAAACTGCCCATCGTGATGATGCGCGATATTGTCCTCAAGACCATGTTCCGAATGAACATCGAACAGGTCTCGGGTCTTGCCAACGCAATCTGTTTGCCAGTGCCCGTGACCCAGGAATTGATGGACATGGCGCGTGAACAAAAACTGGTGCAGGCCACCGGTACGCTTCACGCCAACTCCGGCGGCGAGATGGGTTTCCAGTTGACCGACGCAGGCAAGGCCCGCGCGCTCGATGCACTTGCGCAGTCGGAATATTACGGTGCGATGCCAGTCCCGCTGGACGTCTATTCCGAACAGGTGAAGCGGCAATCGATCCGGAACATCCAGGTCACACGCGCTCAGCTTCTGGGGGCGATGGGCCATCTGGTGCTGCCTGAGGAGCTTCTCGACCACCTCGGACCTGCTGTCAGTGCCGGCCGATCAATCCTGATGTACGGTCCCCCGGGCAACGGCAAATCGTCGATCTCGAACGGCATCCGCGACGCGCTTGGCGACAAGATTTTCATCCCGCGCGCAATCGAATATGCCGGTCAGGTCATCACGGTTTACGACCCGATCGTTCACACCGCAGCGGAAGAACAGGTCGACGATCCAAATTCGCTCCGGCGTAACGGCAATCGCTACGACACCCGCTATGTTTTGTGCGACCGACCGACTGTGATTACCGGCGGTGAACTGTCGCTGTCGATGCTCGATCTGGTATATAACCCGACAGCGCGGACCTATCAGGCACCGTTGCAGCTTAAATCGTCCGGCGGCGTCTTCATCGTCGACGACCTTGGCCGCCAGGAAGAACCGCCGCAGGCACTGGTCAACCGCTGGATCGTTCCGCTCGAAGAAAACCGTGACATTCTTTCGCTGCAGTCCGGTGAGAAATTTGAAGTGCCGTTCGACACGCTCGTGATCTTCTCGACCAACTTCCATCCCAACGAGATCTTCGACAAAGCGGCACTGCGCCGGATCTTCTTCAAGATCAAGATCGACGGCCCGATCCAGGAAGACTATCTGAAGATTTTCGCCATGGTCGCACGCAAGCGGAAAATGCCGTTAGACGAGGACACGCTGGTCTATCTGATCAAGCACAAGTACCCGACCATCGATAATATTTACGCGAACTATCAGCCGATCTTCCTGATCGACCAGATGATTGCGATCTGCGAATTCGAGGGTATTCCTTATCAGATGTCACCGGAACTTGTGGACCGCGCCTGGGCGAACATGTTCGTCAAGGAAGAGAAAATCGTTCACTAGGCTCTGCTATTGAAAACGCCGTAATGAATTGATGTGAATATCGAAAATTAGCGGACGGGTCGGGGGCTTTCCCCGGCCCGATTTGCGTTCTACATCTGTTCCATGAGCACGCTGCCCCCCTTGTTCCACGATTGGTTCGCGACCCGTGGCTGGTCCGCGCACCCCCATCAGGTCGAGATGGTCGAACGTGCCGACGACCCGTCGCTGCTGCTGATCGCGCCCACCGGCGGTGGCAAGACACTGGCGGGTTTTCTGCCAACACTGGCCGAACTGGCGGATGGAACCCGCACCGGACTGCACACCATTTACGTCTCGCCGCTAAAGGCGCTCGCCGCCGACATCCGGCGCAACCTCGGAACTCCAATCGCTGACATGAACCTGCCAATCCGTGTCGAAGATCGCACCGGCGACACTTCGGCCACGCAAAAAAAGCGCCAGCGCGTCGATCCGCCCCATATTCTGCTGACGACGCCCGAAAGTCTTGCGCTGCTTTTGAGCTATGAGGACGCACCGCGCATGTTCGCAGGCGTCAGTCGGATCGTCGTCGACGAAATCCATGCGCTCGCCGAATCCAAGCGCGGCGATCAACTGATGCTCGCATTGGCGGAATTGCAGGCGATGTGCCCCGGTTTGCGCCGCGTCGGCCTGAGCGCCACGGTCGAGGATCCCGCCGTCATCGCCCGTTTCCTTGCCCGTCATCCCGACCCCTGCCACATCGTCCACGCCGATCCCGGACCCGCGCCCGACATTGCCATGCTTGAAACCGACGAACAGCCGCCGTGGGCGGGTGGCGGCGGCAAGTACGCCATTCCGCGCGTTCTGGTGGAAGTGAAAAAGCACAAGACAACGCTGATATTCCACAACACCCGCGCCCAGGCAGAACTGTTCTTTCACCACCTGTGGCTCGCTAATGACGAAAGCCTGCCAATCGGCATCCACCACGGATCGCTGGACCGCGCGCAGCGCCAAAAGGTCGAAGCGGCGATGGTGCGCGGCGATCTCAAGGCCATCGTCTGCACCGGCACGCTGGATCTGGGCATCGACTGGGGCGATGTCGATCTGATCATTCAGGTCGGTGCGCCCAAGAACGTCAAGCGACTGGTTCAGCGGATTGGCCGCGCCAACCACCGCTACAACGCGCCATCCAAGGCCCTGATCGTGCCGGCCAATCGCTTCGAAGTCGTCGAATGCATCGCCGCGCTGGAAGCCGTGCGCGAATCCGATCTGGACGGTGATCCGCGCGGGCCGGGACCGCGCGACGTGCTGTGCCAACATATCATGATCCGCGCCTGCCGCGGCCCGTTCGACGCCGCCGAATTGTATCGAACTTTCGCCACCGCCGGCGCCTATGCCGGTTTGACCCGCGTGGACTTCGACGCCTGCCTGGATATGGTCGCAACTGGGGGCTACGCGCTCAGGGCTTATGACCGCTGGCAGCGGCTGAAGAAACGCGCCGACGGTTTGTGGGAGTTGCGTGACCCGCGCGCGGCCCGCCACATCCGCATGAATCTCGGCACAATACAGGACACCGACACGCTGAAGGTGCGCCTGAAGAACCGCTTCGGTGGCAAGCCACTCGGCGAGGTCGAGGAGGGTTTCGCGGCCAGCCTGACACCCGGCGACACGTTCCTGATCGGCGGTCAGATCGTGCGCTACGAGGGCCTACGCGAGATGACAGTCGAAGTGACGCGGCGCGCTGACAAACCGCCGAAGATCGCAACTTTCATGGGCACGAAATTCGCAACCTCGACCCAGCTTTCCGCGCGTATCCTGCGCATGTTCCGCCAAGACCAATGGCCGGAGTTGCCGCGTCATACCGCCGACTGGTTGGAGCTTCAGCGGCGGGTGTCGAAATTGCCCGAGGCTGACCGCATCCTTGTCGAAAGCTTCCCGCACGAGGGCCGCCAGCACACCTGCATTTACGGCTTTGCCGGTCGTAATGCCATGCAAACGCTTGGGCTTTTGCTGACCCATCGCATGGAGGAAATGGGTTTCGACCCGCTTGGCTTCGTGTCGACCGATTACGCCGTTTTGATCTGGGGGCTGGACGCAGTGCCCGACCCTGCTCCGTTGTTCCAGGGCGATGCGCTGCGCGCCGGATTCGAGCGCTGGCTTGCCGGCAACGCCGTGATGAAGCGGACGTTTCGTGCGTCGGCGACCGTTGCGGGACTGCTGGAGCGCAATATCGGGCATCAGCGGCGCACCGGTCGTCAGGCTACATTCTCGTCGGATATCCTTTACGATACGCTGCTGAAATACGATCCCGACCACCTGATGATGGACATCACCCGCCAGGAAGCGATGCGCGGACTGGTCGATTTCGGGCGCATCGAGGAAATGCTGGCCCGGACCGCTGGCCGCGTCGATCACGTTCGCCTCGACCGGGTGACGCCACTGGCAGCGCCCCTGTTTCTGGAAGTCGGCAAGGTGCCTGTCGTCGGCGCAGGTCGCGAACGTCTGATGGAGGAGGAAGCCGCCCGATTGATGGAAACCGCCGGTCTTGCCCCAGCGATCCCAGACCGGAAAGTGCGGCGCGTCCCGGGTTAAGCGCAAGTTCACCCAGAAGGCGCCGTTCCCCGATCGGTAGCTCTTGCCAAGGCGCAAAATCCCATCCAAGAACGAAGCATGAACTCCGTTTCCCTTCAATTCGCGGGTCACGCCTTTCTCGCCCTCCCGTCCGGTGCGCTGTTCTGGGCGGCACGCTCCATGCTTGTCGTTGCGGACCTGCATCTGGGCAAATCCGAGCGGATGGCCCGGCGCGGTGGCGCGCTTTTGCCGCCATACGAGACGACCGAGACGCTGATCCGACTTGCCGCGGATATTCAGGCGATGCGACCGCAAACCGTCCTCTGTCTGGGTGACAGTTTCGATGACGCGGCTGCGGCACTGGCGCTTGGCGATGCCCATCGCGCCACGATCCGCACATTGCAGGCCGGGCGCCGCTGGCTCTGGGTCGAAGGCAACCACGATCCCGGCGCGCTCGATCTTGGCGGGACGTATGTGGGCGACCTTCGCGCTGCCGGTCTGGTCTTCCGACATATCGCAAGAACCCCCTGCGAGACGGGCGAGGTTTCGGGCCATTATCACCCCAAGGCACGTTTGCGCGGCGCGACGCGACCCTGTTTCATCACCGACAACAGACGACTGATGCTGCCCGCCTTTGGCGCATATACCGGCGGGCTAGACTGGACGACCCCGACGCTGCGCAACCTGTTCGACGACAGCGCGATGGCGTATTTGACCGGCCGGCGCGTCCTGCCGGTGCCGGTGCCGAGGGCTGCATGAATCTTGATCCCGCGATCGAAGCCAAAGTCCGCGCGTCGTTCGCGGGCCAAAGCATGATGGCAACCCTTGGGGCGGAACTGGTGGCGCTTGGGCCGGGGACGTGCCGCATCACTGCGCCGATTCTGCCCGGCAGCCGTCAGCAGCACGGCGCGGGTCATGCCGGTCTGACGTTCGCGCTCGGCGATAGTGCTGCGGGCTATGCCGCGCTGTCACTGTTTGCACCGGACGACGAAATCATGACGGTCGAAATGAAGATCAACCTCGCGGCCCCTGCTATCGGCGATCTGCTAGTTGCCGAAGGCCGCGTTGTGAAAGCCGGACGGCGGTTGACCATCGTTCAGGCCGAAGTCTTTGCTCGAACCGGCGAGAAATCGAAGCTGGTCGCGGTGCTGCAAGGCACGATGATACCGATCAACGGCTGACGCCTCACCTCCGCGACCGCTACGCTCCTGGCGACAATTCAAACTAAGCCGTCAGTCCCTCGGGCTCGCTCAAGCCGTGCGCCCGGCAGCAGGCGGTGACGGTATTTGCCAGCAAACAGGCGATGGTCATCGGCCCAACACCACCCGGCACCGGGGTAATCGCGCCAGCAACTGCGCTGGCAGACGCGAAATCGACATCGCCGACCAACCGCGTTTTGCCCGCGTCCGCATCGACGCGGTTGATGCCGACGTCAATCACCGTTGCGCCCGGCTTGATCCAGTCGCCCGGCACCATCTCGGGACGACCGACGGCGGCGACGACGATATCGGCGCGGCCCACGACCTCGGCCAGGTCTTTCGTGCGCGAATGCGCGATCGTCACGGTGCAACTGTCGCCCAGAAGCAGTTGCGCCATCGGCTTGCCGACAATATTCGAGCGCCCGACCACGACTGCATCCAGACCCGACAAGCTGCCATGATGGTCGCGCAGCATCATCAGGCATCCAAGCGGCGTGCAGGGAACCATCGACTTCTGCCCGGTGCCAAGTCGCCCGACATTCAGGATGTGAAAGCCGTCGACATCCTTTGCCGGATCAAGCGCGTTGATTACCAGATCCTCGTCCATGTGCTTGGGCAGGGGAAGCTGCACCAGAATGCCGTGGATCGTCGGATCGGCGTTCAGCTTTTCGATCAGCGCCAGAAGATCGGTCTCGGAGGTGTCAGCATCCAGCCTGTGCTCGACCGATTTCATCCCGACCTCGACCGTCATCCGGCCCTTCGAGCGGACATAGACCTGACTCGCCGGATCCTCGCCGACCAGAACCACGGCCAGACCCGGCGTGACCCCGTGCTCGTCCTTCAGCCGCGCGACATGCGTCGCCACCTTCTCGCGCACTCGCGCCGCGAAGGCCTTGCCGTCTATGATCGTCGCGCTCATCCATTCACCCTGTTCAAAATACCTCCGCCGGAGGCCAGTAATTTCACCGCAAACGCGTCAGAACAGGCCCTCGATCTGACCGTCATCGTTCAGCCGGATATTCTCGGCCGCCGGACGCGACGGAAGCCCCGGCATCGTCATGATCTCGCCGCAGATCACCACCACAAAGCCCGCTCCCGCCGAAAGCCGCACTTCGCGCACCGGAACGCTGTGGCCGGTTGGCGCGCCGCGCCGGTTCGGATCGGTCGTGAACGAATACTGGGTCTTGGCCATGCAGATCGGCAGATGGCCGTAGCCGTCCTTTTCCCATTCCTTCAACTGCGTGCGGATTTTCTGGTCCGCCAGAACCTCGTCGGCGCGATAGATCGACTTGGCGATGGTCTCGATCTTCTCGAACAGCGGCATGTCGTCACCATAAAGCGGGGCGAACTGACTCATCCCGCTCTCGGCGATTTCCGCCACCCGCCGCGCCAGCGGTTCAGCGCCTTCCGATCCCAGTTCCCAATGCCGCGACAGGATCGCTTCCGAGCCCTGACCCTTGACGTAAGCCTTGACCGCGTCCACCTCGGCGTCGGTGTCGGTGACGAAATGGTTGATCGCCACGACAACCGGCACACCAAAGCTTTTCAGGTTCGAGATGTGGCGGCCAAGGTTCGCACACCCGGCGTTCACCGCGTCGACGTTTTCCTTGCCGAGATCGGCCTTGGCGATGCCGCCGTTCATCTTCATCGCCCGGACCGTCGCGACCAGCACCACGCAATCGGGCGCAAGTCCGGCCTTGCGGCACTTGATGTTCATGAACTTCTCGGCCCCAAGATCGGCACCGAACCCGGCCTCGGTCACCACGAAATCCGCCAGTTTCAGCGCAGTTGTCGTGGCGATAACCGAGTTGCAGCCGTGTGCGATGTTGGCGAACGGACCGCCGTGCACGAAGGCCGGGTTGTTCTCCAGCGTCTGCACAAGGTTGGGCTGCATCGCGTCCTTCAACAGCACCGTCATCGCGCCATCGGCCTTGAGATCACGGGCATAGACCGGCGAGCGGTCGCGACGATGGGCCACGATCATGTCGCCCAACCGTTTTTCGAGGTCCTTCAGATTCTTGGAGAGGCACAGGATCGCCATGACTTCGGACGCCACCGTGATGTCGAATCCGGCTTCGCGCGGGAAACCGTTGGCAACCCCGCCCAGCGAACAGTTGATCTGGCGCAGCGCGCGATCGTTCATGTCAAGCACACGGCGCCAAGCGACGCGGCGGGTATCGATCTCCAACTCGTTGCCCCAGTAGATGTGGTTGTCGATCATCGCGCTCAGCAGGTTGTGCGCGCTGGTGATCGCATGGAAATCGCCGGTGAAGTGCAGGTTCATGTCTTCCATCGGCACGATCTGCGCATATCCGCCACCGGCAGCCCCGCCCTTCATCCCGAAGTTCGGACCCAGCGAGGCCTCGCGGATGCACACCGCCGCTTTCTTGCCGATCCGGTTTAACCCGTCGCCCAGTCCCACGGTCGTCGTCGTCTTGCCCTCTCCCGCCGGCGTCGGGTTGATCGCAGTGACAAGGATCAGCTTGCCATTCTTGCGGTCCTGAACCGAGTTGATGAAATCCTGGCTGACCTTGGCCTTGTCGTGACCATACGGCAGCAAATGCTCGGACCCGATGCCAAGCCTCGCTCCAATCTCCTGGATCGGAAGCTTCGACGCCTCCCGCGCAATTTCGATGTCGGTCTTGAAAGCCATGATGGATGTCCCTGTGGGTCGACGGCGGTTACGCGTCATTAGCCCCGCTATACGCGGCGGACCATCCCTTCACAGGATGAAATCCGACATTTCCCGCGCTTCTTGCGTCCAACCATCGTCAGGAGGCTTGAATTTGAGGGGTTTAGAAGCGGAACCAACAGAGGTCGCTATGCATTGTAAAGGAAAGGAGATTAACGATGACTCGCGTAACGATTGTAATTCAGACCGGTGTCGCTTTGGGAATGCTGTTGGGCGCGCTCGTTCTTGTCTGACTAGGCCCATTCCATGTCCGCTGCTCTGGAATATGTAACCGCACCTCGTCTCCGACTCTCAGCCACCCTTCCCGCTCAGTCCACGCCGTAACGCCCCGGCGATCTTTCGCGGTGGATTTGAACGCGGCCCCAAGTCCGGGTGCATCCGCGTCGATGACCTTGGCGGGAAGGTGACAGGGGCGATTTTCCATATCCACCGTCAGCGTCGCACCCGAGACCGACTGCAAACGTGACGACGGCGGCACATGGGTGAAATCCGGAATCCCTTCCACCACGATCGACGCCCCTATCCACGATGGATCAATCCGATCTGCACCGATGCGCTTGGCGATCAGATCAAGCTCTTCGGCTGACACGATCGAGAATTGGCGTGTATTCCGGATCGTCGTTCCGCGTTTGTATTGCGCGGAAACACGACTGCACGACTCCCGTGTCAGACCCGAATGATCCTCGCCTTCCATCCCCGCAAACCCCGCGTAAACTTCGTCCATGGCGATCGAACGAAGGCTTGCTGCACGGTTGGGAACGCGACCAAGCCATACGATCCTGGCAACGAAATCTGTCGGAACTAATGCGGGCATGACGGCTCTTTCGATGGCGCTGCGCCGGTTCCTATCGGTCGGGGGTGCGAACCACAATCCGCCAGATTTCGGGCTTGGGCAGCGGCACTCCTTTTGGCCGGATGCCGGAATGCAAAACCCCGCCGGAATGCGGCGGGGTTTTGATAAACAATCGAACGTCAATCAGGCGCTTGGTTCCGGTTCCAGCCCACCATCGCCCGATTTGGGCTTGGTCGTTTTCGGAATGGCTGTGACTGACGAGGCATTGCCCGGATCGGGCGTTTCGTCGTCGTCGTCACCTCGTTTCAGAACCTCGCCCGCGATCACTTTTCCGATTTCGTGTCCGGTCAGCGTCTCGTACTCCAAAAGCCCCTGCGCCAACCGTTCCAGGTCGTCGCGCTTCTCGGTCAGAACGCGCTTGGCGGTCGCGTAACCTTCGTCGACGATCTCTTTGACCTTGTCGTCGATCAGCTTCTGGGTGTCTGCCGAATGGCTGGCGCCACTCTGATACGGACCGAGGTATGACTGCTGTTCGTTGGCGTAGTCGATATAGCCAAGCTCTTCCGCGAACCCGAATTGCGTGACCATGGCGCGGGCGATCCTGGACACTTGCTGGATGTCGGATGCCGCACCGGATGTCACGTTCTCGGGTCCGAAGATCAGTTCCTCGGCAACCCGTCCACCCATCGCCATGGCTATCTTGGATTTGTATTTGGTGATGCTGACCGAAAGCTGATCGCGTTCGGGAAGCGAAAGCACCAGACCCAGTGCCCGACCGCGTGGAATGATCGTCGCCTTATGGATCGGATCGTGCTGGGGAACGTTCAGACCGACGATGGCGTGGCCCGCTTCGTGGTAGGCCGTCAGCTTCTTTTCATCCTCGGACATGACCATCGAGCGTCTTTCGGCACCCATCATCACCTTGTCCTTCGCGTTCTCGAAATCTTCCATCGTGACAAAACGTCTGCCATAACGAGCGGCCATAAGCGCTGCCTCGTTGACCAGGTTCGCAAGGTCCGCACCGGAGAATCCGGGCGTTCCACGTGCGATGATACGCAGGTCGACGTCCGGACCAAGCGGCACTTTGCGGGCATGAACGCCCAGGATCTTCTCGCGGCCCTTGATATCGGGGTTGGGCACCTGCACCTGACGGTCAAAGCGACCGGGACGCAGAAGCGCGGGATCAAGCACGTCGGGGCGGTTGGTGGCCGCGACGATGATGATACCCTCGTTCGCCTCAAATCCGTCCATCTCGACCAGCAACTGGTTCAACGTCTGTTCGCGTTCGTCGTTGCCGCCGCCATAGCCGACGCCACGGGAACGACCGACCGCATCAATCTCGTCGATGAAAACGATGCAAGGCGCATTCTTCTTGGCTTGCTCGAACATATCGCGGACCCGGCTTGCGCCGACGCCGACGAACATCTCGACGAAATCCGAGCCGGAAATCGTGAAGAACGGAACCCCCGCCTCGCCCGCAATTGCGCGTGCCAGAAGCGTCTTACCGGTGCCCGGAGGGCCGACCAGCAGCGCACCTTTGGGGATTTTGCCGCCAAGGCGCGAGTACTTCTGCGGATGACGCAGGAACTCTACGATCTCCTCAAGCTCTTCCTTGGCTTCGTCGATGCCCGCCACGTCGTCGAACGTCACGCGCCCGTGCTTCTCGGTCAGCAGCTTGGCACGGCTCTTGCCGAAGCCCATCGCACCACCGCGACCACCCCCCTGCATCCGGTTCATGAAATAAATCCACACACCGATCAGCAGCAGGAACGGCAGGAATGTCATCAGGATCGTGACGAAGCCCGATTGTTCCTGCGGCTTGGCGCTGAAATTGACCTCGTTATCCACCAGCAGCGCCGTCGTGTCGGCGCCGGTCGGTTGAATGGTCACGAAATCGCGCCCCTCGGCGTCGCGGAAAACCACGCGTTCGCCATCAAGCGTGGCGTTCGTGACCTCGCCGCCCCCGACGCGTTCGACAAAGTCGGAATAACTGACCGTACTGGTGGCCATCGTCGTCTGGCCGCCGGAAATCAGGTTGAATAGCGCCAGGATCAGTAGAAACAGCACAACCCAGAAAGCGATGTTACGCGCGTTGCCCAAGGGGGTCTCCTTAGAATGCGGAAGGGGCAGCGCACATTTGCCGCCCTGTTGAGTAGTTAAATAGAGATCGTGAGGGATTCTTCAACGGGATAAGAGGAATTGCGCGAACGTGCCGCGACCTGTTGCTGACGCTCTCCAGCCGTTCTCGAGGCCCGCAAGTGGTGCCGCGACAAGCGTATCACCCCGCCAGACCGCCGGCGATGCCAGAAGCGAGGCGCGCGGCAGGCCGGTATCGCGCCAGTTCGGACAGTCCTTTACCGCCTCTCCCAGCGCGCGGATTTCAAGGCCCGGCGCGTGTGGACCGTCAAGCCGCCAGCGCCCGTCCCAGGATTGATCGCTGGGCGACGCCAATCGCGCCACCGCCTTCAATTCCCGCGTAAGCCGGATCGTCAGGTCGCTTGTCAGGATCATGCAGCCATGCAGCGTCGTGTTTCGCCCGACGAAAATCGCGACTTCGGCGTCCGCGAGTGATTCACGGCGCGGCGGATAATCCTCGGCTGCGACCCACCGCAGACCAGCGGAAAGGATGCGCCGGATGATCTCGGGCGATTGTCGCCGAAGTGCGGTCCTGTCGATGATCAGGTCACCTTCGACGACCTTCACTGTCTTTGCGGCGACCTCGCTGGTATAATCGGCAAGAGCAAGCCGCGCCATGTCGAGGTTCGTGATCGACCCGCCGATGACCTTGGCGTCGATGCCAAGCGGTTCCAGCGCCGCCAGTGCTTTGCGCGCCTTGATGCGACTGAAAGATTCGTCTTCGTTTGACGGATCGTCGATCCAGCGGACGCCCTTTTCCTCAAGGTATCCTCGCAACGCCGCGCGCCGTTCCCACAGCAGGGGACGATCAAAGCGCATGTCTTCGCGCCAGAACAATTGCGCCATACCGGAAAGCCCATCGATTCCCGCCTCGCGTGCCAGCCGCATCACGAAGGTCTCGGCCTGATCGTCTAGGGTATGGCCAAGGCAGACCGTCTCAAGCGTGTTGCTTTTCGCCCACCCCGCCAGAAGCGCGTAGCGGTTGCGGCGTGCATGATCCTGAAGATTGCCGCGTCCGTCCCAGCCCTGCCATTTCAGCGTCCGGTGCGGAATTCCCAGCCCCTCGCAAAAGCGCGCGACATAAGCGGCTTCTTCGGACGCTTCGGGGCGCAGTCCGTGATCGACCGTGGCCGCCAAAAGCGTGCCACGGCCCCAATCGGCCAACAGGTGAAGAAGCGCCAGACTGTCGGAGCCGCCTGAAACCGCGATTCCGATCCGCCGGGGCGAGTCTGCGGCGCCGAAGCGCCTGTCAATGGCGTCGACCAGCTTTGGGGCCGCGCTCAACTACACCCCATGTCAGCCCGCGCCGTCTGCGCTTCGATCGAGGCATCGGTGGCGGGAAAGCGGATCGACACTTCGCCAAGCGTGATGCAGGCCTCGGACGTTTGCCCCAGACCGTCGAGCGCCTGCCCAAGCCGCAGCAACGCGACAGGCGCGCGCGGACCGTTCGGAGTGCCCGAGTAGCTTTCCAGAAAAGCCCGCGCCGCCGATGACGTAAGACCCATCGCCTGCAACGCCTCGCCCCGCAACAGATGAGCTTCGCCGGTCAGCGGGCCACCTTGGTAGGTGTCGGTGAAACGTTGGAACAATTCGACAGATTTTTCGTAGTCGCCTTCCAGATAAGCCTGGCTCGCGCGTTCAAAGTCCTCGCGCTCGCTGACGGCAAGCTCTGCGCCAGCGGTTCCCGGCACGGACAAGGGCGTTGCGGAAAGCCCCGACCCCGCAACGGTCGCAGGGGCGGCGCCGGTCGCTGGCGGCAGCACACCGCCGCCAAGCGTCGATGTTTCGCCCAGCGATCCGATATCGCATCCGGCTTCAAGCTCGCAAAGTCGAAACTCCAGATCGCCGATCTTGTTGGTGCCGTCGGCCACGATCCGGTCCACGCGGTTCGTCATCTGCTCGGTAGCCGAGGTCAAACGACGCAGTTCCGCCTCCATCGCATCGACACGTTCCAGAACGCCGGTGCCCTGAAGGTTGGAATTGACACCGCCGGTAGTCGACAGTTCTCGCCGCAGGTTCTGAATCTCGACAAACAGAATTGTCAGTTCCTGCCGGATGTCGGCAAGCGTCTGGGTGCGGTCCTGCGCAAAGGCAGAACCGGCACCGGCGAACAGAAAGGCGGCAATCAGAAGCGCGCGCATTGGCATTCCTCGTTTAAACGCCCGCACCCGCAGTGATAACGGTCACGGCGCGGCGGTTCTTGGAATAGCAGGACTCGGTCGAGCAAATCTCGATCGGGCGTTCCTTGCCATAGCTGATCGTTTTCATACGCCCCGGCGCAACCCCGCGAGAGATCAGGTAAGTCTGCACGGTGTTCGCGCGACGTGCACCCAGCGCGATGTTGTATTCGCGGGTGCCTTGCTCGTCGGCGTGGCCCTCTATCAGCGCACTATAAGCACCATTGCGCATCATCCACTCGGCCTGGCCGTTCAGCGTCGTCTCGCCGTCAAGCGTCAGCGTCGACTGGTCGACGGCGAACAGAACGCGGTCACCGATGGTCTGGCTGAAATACGCTGGAGAGTTCGGATCGCCGACGCCGCCGGCAGCAAAGCCGTCCGCGCCCCCGGCACCCGCACCGCCCGCGCCGAACCGGTTGGCGTTGGTGCAGGCCGTGGCGGCCAGAAGTGCGGTGCAAAGCGCCGCGGTCTTGAAGAAGGTCATGGGTGTCACCTGTGTGTTTTTTGTCGTTAGCCTCAGGCGCAGGATACCATTCTGCGTCGAGGATGAAAATGCGGGATATGTCATGGCAAAAGCGGCGACCACGCCGGGTCAGATGCCGCTGTGTTTGTCGGCACGCGGCGCAGGTTGCGCCCCGAAATATCGACCGAGAACAGGGCCGGCTGGCCATCGGCACCGGCACTTTCGCGGGTGAACATAAGAACCCGGCCATTCGGAGCCCAGGTCGGACCCTCATCAAGGAACGATGCGGTCAGTAGCCGCTCCTGCGATCCATCGGTGCGCATGACGCCAATGTGGAAGCGGCCCGCGTTCTGCTTGGTGAACGCAACATAGTCCCCGCGCGGCGACCACACCGGCGTGCCATAACGGCCCTGCCCGAAGCTGATCCGCGT